>JBPCNA010000219.1:0-20038 GCA_051001735.1 Solirubrobacteraceae bacterium | reverse complement strand
CCCCCCCCCCCCCCCCCGCCCCCCCCGGCGCCGGACGCGGGCGCTCCCGCCGGCCCGAACGAGGCGCCGCCGCCGACCGCGGCGGCACCCGCCGCGGCGGGACCCGAGGTCGTGGAGCCGACGGATCCCGCCGGGGCCGGCGAGCTGGCGGCGCGGGCGGCCCAGCGCGACGAGTACCTCGCCCTCGCCCAGCGCACACGGGCAGACTTCGAGAATTACCGCAAGCGCGTCGCCCGCGATGCGGCGGCCGCCGAGACGCGCGCCGTCGGACGGCTCGTCCGCGAGCTCCTGCCGGCCATCGACAACCTCGAGCGGGCGCTCGCCGCCGCCGGCGACCCCCAGGGCGATCAGCTGGTCGACGGCATGCGGCTCGTCCGCGCCGATCTCCTCGGCGCGCTCGGGCGGGCCGGCGTCGCGGCGTTCGTCCCCCAGGGGGACCGCTTCGATCCCGAGCTCCACGAGGCGATCGCCCAACACGTCCTCGCCGGGGCGACTCCCGGCACGGTGATCGAGGTCTACCAGTCCGGCTACCGCCTCAACGAGACCCTGATCCGGCCGGCCCGGGTCGTCGTCGCCGGGACGCCCGCGCCGACGCCCGCCGGCGCCGACGCGTCGGCCGGGGAGTCCGGAGGCGGCTGACATGGCGCGCAAGGACCTATACGGGGTGCTCGGCGTCGAGAAGAAGGCGAGCGCCGACGAGATCAAGAAGGCCTACCGGAGGCTGGCGCGCAGGTACCACCCCGACCGCAACCCGGGCGACAAGGCCTCGGAGGAGCGCTTCAAGGAGGTCTCCCAGGCCCACGACGTGCTCGGCGACCCGACCAAGCGCCGGGCCTACGATCGCGGCGAGGGCCCGTTCGCGACGGGCGGGACGGGGACGCCGTTCGGCGGGTTCGACCCCGCGAGCTTCGACGTCGGCGGGCTCGGCGACATCCTCTCCAACCTCTTCGGCGGCGCCGGCGGCGCCGGCGGGGCCACCCGGGCGCGGTCGGTGCCCCAGCGCGGCCGCGATCTCGAGGCGTCCGTCCAGATCAGCTTCGACGACGCGGTCAGCGGCGCCCAGGTGCCGCTCGCCGTGCCCACCCCCGAGCGCTGCACGACGTGCTCGGGCACCGGCGCCCGTCCCGGCACGAGCGCGACCGTCTGCCCCCAGTGTCAGGGCCGCGGCATCGAGTCCCAGGGACAGGGGATGTTCTCGATCTCCCAGCCCTGCTCGCGCTGCGGCGGCAGCGGCGCCGTGATCGAGGATCCCTGCCCGACGTGCAGCGGCAGCGGCGTGACGCGGACGGTCAAGCGCTACCGCGTCAACGTCCCCGCCGGCGTCCGCGACGGCAGCCGCGTCCGGCTCGCCGGCAAGGGCGAGCCCGGCCAGCGCGGCGGGGCGCCCGGCGATCTCTACGTGATCACCCATGTCGACCCGTCGAGCGTGTTCGCGCGCAAGGGCGAGAACGTCGAGGTCGAGGTCCCGCTCAGCGTCGTCGAGGCCCTCCGCGGCGGCGAGATCGAGGTGCCGACGCTGCGCGGGCGCAAGACCCTCCGCGTGCCCCCGGGTACCCGGCACGGAACCGTCCAGCGGCTCCGCGGCGAGGGCCCGCCCCACCTGGGGTCCGACGGCCGCGGCGACATCCATTACCGTTTCGTGATCGACCTCCCGGACAACCTCAACGCCGAGCAGGCGGAGGCCGTCGACGCGCTCTCGCAGGTGCTCAACGGCGATCCGCGCGCTCGGCTCTGGGCCGCCGCCTGATGGCCCGGTACTCCACCCGGATCGAGGTCTCCGCCGATCGCGGCGTATTCATGATCTCGGTCGCCGCCGAGCTCGCCGAGATGCACCCCCAGACGCTGCGCATGTACGAGGCGCGCGGGTTGATCGAGCCCAAGCGCTCGCCCAAGGGGACGCGGCTCTACTCCCACGAGGACGTCGAGCGTCTCCGCCGGATCCAGCAGATGACCGCCGAGCTCGGACTCAACCTCGCCGGCGTCGAGCGCGTCCTGGCCCTTGAGCATGAGCTCGAGCTCGCCCGGGCCCGGCTCGAGGACCTCGAGCGCCAGGCCCTGGTGGCCCGCGTCGCGATGGCGGAGGAGCTCGATCGCGTCCGCCGGTCGGTCGTCCGCTACGAGGTCGTGCCCTACGTCGGCTCGACCGAGCTCGTCCGCCGCGCCGACGCCGGGTCGCCGTTCAAGCCGCGGGTTCGCCGCCCGCCCGCGGTCTGAGACACCTCGGCAGGCCGTACGAGCGCCTGCTATCGCAGTCGTTCGTACGTGATAACGTATGGACATGGCCCCACGAGACTGGGACGCGGAGAGCTACGACGCCATCTCAGCCCCGCAGCAGGCGTGGGGCGCCGGGGTCCTCGAGCGGCTCGAACTCCGCGGCGACGAGGCCGTCCTCGACGCCGGCTGCGGTACCGGTCGGGTCACCGCGCTGCTGCTCCCGCGGCTGCCGCGCGGCCGTGTCGTCGCCGTCGACGGATCGCCGTCGATGGTCGCCGCGGCGCGCGCCCGTCTCGACCCCGCGCGGGTCGAGGTGATCTGCGCGGACCTCCTCGACCTGACGCTCGCCCGGCCGGTCGACGCCGCCGTCTCGACGGCCACCTTCCACTGGATCGCCGACCACGATCGGCTCTTCGCCCGTATCCGGGCCGCGCTCCGCCCCGGCGCCCCGTTCGTCGCCCAGTGCGGCGGCACCGGCAACATCGACCGCGTCCGCGCGCTCGCGCGAGCCGCCTCCGCCGAACCCGCCTATGCGCCGTATCTCGGCGGCTGGGCCGGACCGTGGTACTCCGCCGAGCCCGAGCAGACGCGCGCGCGCCTCGACCGCGCCGGCTTCGACGTCGACCGCTGCTGGCTGGCGCCGGCCCCGGTGACCCCACCCCGGCCGCGCGAGTTCCTCGAGACCGTGATCTGCGCCCCCTACCTCGAACGCCTGCCCGCCGCCCTGCGCGACCCCTTCCTCGATCGGATGCTCGAAGGGCTCGAGGACGCCGAGCCGATGCTCGACTACGTTCGGCTCAACTGGGACGCCGTCGCCCGCCCCTGAGCTCGTCGAGCGTCGCCGGCGACGACCAGGGGGCCCTCGGGCACGACGTCGAATCCCCGGCGCCTTGACCGTGGTCACTGATCTGCTATAAAGAGACTTAGATCTTATGCAAGGTGACCGCCTGACAATCCGCTCCCAGGAAGCCGTGGCCGCCGCGGCGAAGCTCGCGACCGACCGGCGCAACCCGCAGATCCTGCCCGAGCATCTGCTCGCCGCCCTGCTCGACGACGCCGAGGGGATCGTCGTCTCGGTCCTGCGCAAGCTCGGCGGCGATCCCGCCGCCGTGCGCGGCCAGCTCGACGCCGGCCTCGCCGGCCTCCCGGTCATGCAGACGGCCGTCGAGGACCCGAGGCCGGCCGCCGAGTTCGTCGCCGTGCTCCGCGCCGCCGACGCCGACGCCCGCAAGCTCGGCGACGACTACGTCTCGACCGAGCACCTACTCCTCGCCCTGAGCGCTCACGCCGGGCGCGCCGGCGCCGCCCTGCGCGCCGTCGGCGCCGACCGCGAGCGCCTGCTCGCCGCGCTCGCCGAGGTCCGCGGGTCGCACCGCGTCACCGACCAGAACCCCGAGGAGCGCTACCAGGCGCTCGAGCGCTACGGCCGCGACCTGACGGCCGAGGCGACGGACGGCAAGCTCGACCCGGTGATCGGCCGCGACAACGAGATCCGCCGCGTGATGCAGGTGCTCTCCCGCCGGACCAAGAACAACCCGGTCCTGATCGGCGAGCCCGGCGTCGGCAAGACGGCGATCGTCGAGGGCCTCGCCCGCCGGATCGTCTCCGGCGACGTCCCCGAGTCGCTCCGCGACCGGCGCGTGGTGGCGCTCGACATCGGCGCCCTGCTCGCCGGTTCGAAGTACCGCGGCGAGTTCGAGGACCGCCTCAAGGCGGTGCTCAAGGAGATCGCCGAGGCCAAGGGGCAGGTGATCCTCTTCATGGACGAGCTCCACACGATCGTCGGCGCCGGGGCGGCCGAGGGCGCCGTCGACGCCGCCAACCTGCTCAAGCCGATGCTCGCCCGCGGCGAGCTCCGGGCGGTCGGCGCGACGACGCTCGACGAGTACCGCAAGCACATCGAGAAGGACCCGGCCCTCGAGCGCCGCTTCCAGCCGGTGATGGTCGGCGAGCCGAGCGTCGAGGACACCATCGCCATCCTCCGCGGCCTCAAGGAGCGCTACGAGAACCACCACGGGGTGCGCATCCAGGACGCCGCCCTGATCGCCGCCGCCACCCTCTCCAACCGCTACATCGCCGACCGCTTCCTCCCCGACAAGGCGATCGACCTGATCGACGAAGCCGCGTCGCGCCTGCGCATCGAGATCGACTCGGTCCCCACCGAGATCGACGAGGTCGACCGGCGCGTGATGCAGCTGGAGATCGAGCTGACGTCGCTCGGCAAGGAGAAGGACGCCGCCTCGGCCGAGCGCCGCGAGGCGATCGACCGCGAGCTCGCCGGGCTGCGCGAGCGCTCCTCGGCGATGAAGGCCCAGTGGCAGAGCGAGAAGGACGCGATCAAGGGCGAGACCGATCTCAAGGAGCGCCTCGAGCAGGCGCACGGGGAGGCCGAGCGCGCCGAGCGCGAGGCCGACCTCCAGCGCGCCGCCGAGCTCCGCTACGGCGAGATTCCCGAGCTCGAGAAGCAGCTCGCCGACTTCGAGGCGGCCGGCGGCGGGGAGGCGCGCGAGGCCGTCTACCTCAAGAGCGAGGTCGACCCCGAGGACATCGCCCAGGTCGTCGCCGTCTGGACGGGGATCCCCGTCCAGCGGATGGTCGAGTCGGAGACGATGAAGCTCGTCCAGATGGAGGACCGCCTCCACCAGCGCGTCGTCGGACAGAACGAGGCCGTCGAGGCCGTGGCCACGGCGATTCGCCGCAGCCGCGCCGGGCTCTCAGATCCCGACCGCCCGATCGGCTCCTTCCTCTTCCTCGGCCCGACCGGCGTCGGCAAGACCGAGTTGGCCCGCGCCCTCGCCGAGTTCCTCTTCGACACCCAGGACGCGATGGTCCGCATCGACATGTCCGAGTACATGGAGAAGCACTCGGTCGCCCGGCTGATCGGCGCGCCCCCCGGCTACGTCGGCTTCGAGGAGGGCGGCCAGCTGACCGAGGCGGTCCGCCGCCGCCCCTACGGGGTCGTCCTCCTCGACGAGATCGAGAAGGCCCACGCCGACGTGTTCAACACGCTGCTCGCCGTCCTCGACGACGGCCGCCTGACCGACGGCCAGGGCCGGACGGTGGACTTCAAGAACGTCGTCCTCGTGATGACGTCAAACATCCGCCCCGAGCCCGGCCGCCAGCTCCGCGACGTCCTGCGCCTCCACTTCAAGCCGGAGTTCATCAACCGGCTCGACGAGATCGTCGAGTTCACACCGCTCTCGCGCGAGGAGATCGGCGAGATCGTCGGGCTCCAGGCCGAGCGCCTGATCCGGCGCCTCGGGGAGCGGGGCATCGAGCTCACGCTGACCGACGCCGCCCGCGACCTGATCGGCGACCTCGGCTACGACCCGGTCTACGGCGCCCGCCCGCTCAAGCGGGTGATCCAGAAGCAGCTCGTCGACCGGCTGGCCCTCGCCCTCCTCGACGGCCGCCTCCACGACGGCGAGCACGTCAGCGTCGACGCCCGCGGCGGCGAGCTTGTCTTCACCGGCGCGCTCGCCGCCCTCGCCCCGGCCTGAGCGGCTAGACCACTAGAACTCTCGTCCGCGCACGTACACGCACCGTTGCCGCGCCTCACCGCTCACCGATAGAATCCGGGAACCGACGTACGGTGCTTATTCACAGC
Organism: Solirubrobacteraceae bacterium; assembly: GCA_051001735.1. Lineage (GTDB taxonomy): Bacteria > Actinomycetota > Thermoleophilia > Solirubrobacterales > Solirubrobacteraceae > Palsa-513. Next base: position 14,217 of record JBPCNA010000219.1, on the reverse strand, counting down.
ATCGTGACCCAATGCACACCATCGTTACTCGGGCACCGGACCTTGGGGGGTTCGATTTACCGCGACTTCGACATAGACACGGTCGACGACGGCGACACCGTACGGCTCGTCGTCCGCGGCGAACTCGACCTGGCGACGGCGCCCCGGCTCAGCGAGCGCCTCGCCGAGATCGAGGCGACCGCGGCGCCGCTGATCGTGATCGACCTGACCGGCGTCCCGTTCATCGACTCGACCGGGCTGCGGGCGCTGCTCGAGGCGGACTTCCGGTCACGAGAGAACGGGAGCCGCCTGCGCATGACCGAGGGCTGCGCGCAGGCGCAGCGGCTGTTCGAGCTGGCCGGGGTGGTCGACGGGCTCCCGTTCCTCTCGCCCGGCGAGGCCAAGGCCGCCGGGCGCGCGACTCCGACCGAGCCGCCGCCTCAGGGGATGTAGGGCGGCGCCTCGCCCCAGCCCGGGCGGGGAACCTGGGCGTGCGCGGACCCGCCTCAGCCGACGGCGACCTGGCGGACGATGCGGGGCTGGGCGGCGGCCGAGTAGCTGCGGTCGAGATCGAACTGGAGGCGCCAGGTCCCGGCGGTGACCTCGAGCGGGAAGAGCCGGTGGCGGATGCTGTGGAGGCTGCCGCAGACCCCGCTCGTGCGCCCGATCCCCGCGTTCAGGCGCGGCCGCCCGGCCGGGTCGACGTAATGGAGATAGACGGCCGCCCCGGCGGGGGACGAGAGACCGATCGCGTCGACCGTATAGCGCACCCGCAGCGTGCGGGGATCGCCGGTCGACGGGCTGAAGGTCGCGTCGAAGGCGCTGGTGTGGAAGCCCACGCGCGCCAGCAGCGAGCCGTCGGTGACCTGGATCCGGTGGAGCACCCGGTGGGCGCCGGCCGCGACGGACCCGCTCGACAGGCGCCCGGAGACCGCGCCGCCGGCGCGGACCGTGCCCGTGCCGATCGGCGTGTGGTCGAGCGCGACGCTGTAGCGGTCGCCCGCGTGGAAGCCGCTGCCGTACATGCGCACGGCCTGCTGGGGCAGGTAGCACGGGAGGGCGGTGTGAATCGCCGGTGACCCGGCGGCTGCGGCGGTGACGCCCGGGACGCCGATCACGGCGACGGCGAGGAGGACGAGGCGGAAGCGCATCGCCAGGGAGGTTATTGCGGGTTCCGGGCGGCTGCGCCCGGCGGCGGCGCGACCACCGGGACGGGCGGCTGCTCCCGCCGGGCGCCGATCGGGTAGAACGACTCCACCGCACGCCGTTCGAGGGAGGCCAGATGCCGACATACGTGATGCTGTGCACCCTGACGCCGGAGGGAGTCCAGACGATCAAGAACAACCCCCAGCGGATCCTCGAGGTCAACAAGGAGGTCGAGCAGCTCGGAGCCAAGGTGATCGCCCAGTGGGCCACCCTCGGCCATTTCGACTTCATCAACATCATCGAGGCGGCCGGGGACGGCGAGATGGCCCGCCTCTCGCTCGAGCTCGGCTCCCGCGGGACGGCGCGCTACGAGACGCTCGCCGCGATCCCCATCGACAAGTTCATCTCCTCGCTGTGACCGCCGCCGGGCCCGGTACCGGCCCGGCGGGCCGGCGGCGGGTGCTCGTGGTGGGCGGCGGCGGGCGCGAGCACGCCATCGTCCGCGCCCTCGGCCGCTCCCCCCGGCGTCCGGAGATCCTCTGCGCCCCCGGAAACGCCGGGATCGCCGCCGACGCCGCCGTCGCCGATGTCGCGATCGACGACCAGGCCGGCCTGGCCGCGCTGGCCCGGGCGCGGGAGGTCGACCTGGTGATCGTCGGACCGGAGGCCCCCCTCGTCGGCGGCCTCGTCGACGAGCTCGAGGCCGCCGGGATCGCCGCCTTCGGACCGACGGCCGCGGCCGCCCGGCTCGAGGGCTCCAAGCGCTTCGCCAAGGAGGCCATGGCCGAGGCCGGCGTCCCCACCGCCGCCTGGGTGCCGGTGCGGAGCGTCGCCGAGGGGATGGCGGCGATCGAGCGCCTCGCCGGCGACGGCGCCGCCTATCCCGTCGTGGTCAAGGCCGACGGGCTGGCCGCCGGGAAGGGCGTGGTGATCGCCAAGGACGCCGAGGAGGCGCGGGCGACGCTCGAGGATCTGCTCGAGGGCCGCCGCTTCGACACCGACCTCGTCGTGGTCGAGGAGTGCCTCGAGGGAGTCGAGGTATCGCTGCTCGCCCTCTGCGACGGCGACCGGGCGGTGGCGATGGCGCCGGCCCAGGACTACAAGCGCATCTACGACGGGGACCTCGGGCCGAACACCGGCGGCATGGGCTCCTACTCCCCGGTGGCGTGGATCGACGACGACCGCTCCGAGACGCTGGTGGCCGAGATCCACCAGCCGATCGTCGAGCTGATGCGGCGTCGGGGCACCCCCTTCCACGGCGTCCTCTACGCCGGCCTGATGCTGACTGCGGCCGGGCCGATGGTGCTCGAGCTGAACGCCCGCTTCGGCGACCCGGAGACCCAGGCGGTCCTGCCGCGGCTCCGCGGCGACCTGCTCGACCTCCTCTCCCGGGCCACCCGCCGGGGCGGGCTGGACGGAGCGGTGCTCGACTGGTCGCCCCAGTGCGCGGTGACCGTGGTCCTGGCCAGCGGCGGCTATCCGGCCTCGGCGTCGAGCGGCGACGAGATCCGCGGCCTCGAGCGCGTCGACCCGGCGGTCGAGGTGACCCACGCCGGGACGCTCCGCGACGGCGAGCGGGTGGTGACCGCCGGGGGACGGGTGCTCAACCTGACCGGCCTGGGCGACGACCCGGCCGGAGCGCGGGCGGCCGCGTATGCTGCGGCCGACGTGATCGAGTTCGACGGCAAGCAAATGCGGCGCGACATCGCCGCCCGGGCCGCCCGCCCGGCCGACGCATGACCGCCGTGCGGCCCGACGGCAGCCTCCCGCGGAGCGGGTCGGAGCTGCCCCCGGCCGCCGAGCTGGCCGACGCCGAGGCGGCCCTGGCGCCCGAAGCCGAGCCCGAGGTCGCCGAGACGCTGGCCGAGCTCGAGGACATCCCGACGGACACGCCGCTGGTGGGGATCGTGATGGGCTCACGCAGCGACATGGAGACGATGCACGGCGCGACGCGCGAGCTCGAGACCCGGGGCATCAGCTACGAGGTGCGGGTGATGTCGGCCCACCGCGAGCCCGACACCGTGGCCGACTACTCGCGGACCGCGCGCCTCCGGGGCCTGCGGGTGATCATCGCCGGCGCCGGCCTCTCCGCCGCCCTCCCCGGCGCGGTGGCCGCCCACACCGACCTGCCGGTGATCGGCGTGCCGCTGTCGAGCAGCCTGTCGGCGGCCGGCGGGCTCGACGCGATCCTCTCGATCACCCAGATGCCGCCCGGCGTCCCCGTCGCCTGCGTCGGCCTCGACAACGCGCGCAACGGGGCGATCCTCGCGGCGCGGATCCTCGGCGTCGCCGACGCCCCCCCGCCGTCCGCCGGCCGTCCGACCGCGCTCGGCTGAGCGCGGCGCCCCGGCGGCCGCCGCCCGATGATCACCCGCTACACCCGCCCGGCGATCGGCGCCCTCTGGACCGACCAGGCCCGCATGGACGCCTGGCGGCGGGTCGAGCTGGCGGCCGCCGAGGAGCTCGACGGGCCGAGCGCCGAAGAGCTCGCGGCGATCCGCGGGGCCACCTTCACCGTCGCGGCGGTCGACGCGCGCGAGCAGGTGACCGACCACGACGTTGCGGCGTTCGTCGACGTCCTCGCCGCCTCCGTCGGGCCGGCCGGGCGCTGGATCCACTACGGCCTGACCTCCTCCGACGTGCTCGACACCGCGCTCGGACTCCAGCTCCGTGCCGCCGGGGAAATCGTCCTCGCCGGCGCGCGCGGGCTCGTCGCCGCGCTGGCCGAGCAGGCCCGCGCCCACACGATGACCCTGTGCGTCGGGCGCACCCACGGCATTCACGCCGAGCCGACGACGTTCGGGATCAAGCTGGCCGGGTTCGCCTGCGAGGCGGAGCGCAACGTCCGGCGCCTCGAGCGGGCCTTCGCGCAGGCGTCGGTCGGAGCGATCTCGGGCGCCGTCGGCACCTACGCGGCCAACAGCCCCGACTACGAGCGCCGGGTGCTGGCGCGGCTCGACCTCGCCCGCGAGACCGTCTCCACCCAGGTCGTCGCCCGCGACCGCCACGCCGAGCTGCTCGGCGCGATCGCCCTGGCCGGGGCCGGGCTCGAGCGGCTGGCCACCGAGATCCGGCACCTCCAGCGCACGGAGCTGCTCGAGGCGAGCGAGCCCTTCCGAACCGGCGCCCAGAAGGGCTCCTCGGCGATGCCCCACAAGCGCAACCCGATCACCAGCGAGCGGATCACCGGCCTCGCCCGTTTGCTCCGCGGCAACGCCCAGGCGGCTCTCGAGAACGTCGCCCTCTGGCACGAGCGCGACATCTCCCACTCCGGCGTCGAGCGCGTGATCCTGCCCGACTCGACGATCCTCCTCGACTACATGCAGCACCTCGCCGTCCGCGTGGTCCGCGGTCTCGTGATCGACCCCGAGCGGATGCGCGAGAACCTCGAGCTGACCCACGGCGCGCTCTTCTCCCAGCCCCTGCTGCTCGCGCTGGTGGCCGGGGGCATGACCCGCGACGACGCCTACCGCCTGGTCCAGGAGGCCGCCCAGCGCGCCTGGCGCGAGCGCCGCTCCCTGCGGGGGCTGCTGGCCGACGAGCCCGCCGCGCAGAGCCTCGACCTCGACGCGATCTTCGACTACGCCCAGTTCACGCGCCACGCCCGGGAGATCGTCGGGCGGCTGGACGCGATCGTGCCCCCGGAACCTCCGTATGGAGTCAAGGGCGTGAGATAGCCCGTCCCATCCGCTGTTCCACCGGCCGTTGCCAGTGTGCCAGCGATCCAGTCACCGAGGCTATCTCTCGCGGTCGAGCCTTCCCGCAGGCTGTACCCCGACCGCTGATCACCAGGGTATCCATCCCGGTGCCGGCGCGTCCGGCTGACGGGCCCTCGTTTGCCGTTCTCGCTCAGAGGCCCTGGGCTGCGGGATGGACAATTCTCATCGCACAGCGTTTGACCCGAGCGCGCTGCGGGACGGCCCGTCGTAGTCGACGGGGTGGAGCACGAACATCTCGGTAGCGAGGTCGGTCTCGGTGTCGATGGCGCTGAGGAATGCGCGGACCTTGCGGCCGGTGAGCCGCTCGACCGGGTCGCAGAACGCGGAGATCTCGGCGTACTGGAAGAGCATCCGCAGGTCCCGCAGCTGCTTGTGCTCGCCCATCTTTCGCAGGCTGCGCTCGGCCGGGGTGAACGTGTCCTCGAGGGTGACGACGAGCACGTCGGGCCCCGCCCAGTTGGAGCGGGTCTTCGTCGGGCCACGCCCGAACTGGTCCTTGTAGATGCGCACCATCTCGTTGGAGACCGCGCTGAGCATGCCCTGGTGTTGCATGCCGCTGCCGGAGCCATCGGCAGACGTCGCCTGGTCGGCGTCCATAGGGGGTCCTTCGCGATGGGGGAAAGGTCGGACCCGAGGCCAACCGCAATTCGCGTGAACCCGCGCGCTGCGAATGCTGTCGACGAGCGATCAGCGAGCGCTGCTGAGCATGAGTCGCCGACGGCGACAATCGCCAGGAGCAGCACCGGCAATGATACGCGATGCGCGAAAGCCCGTTGACGCGTGCCTCAAACACTCGTGTTCCCGAGTCACCCAGCGCGCCGTGTCGGAGCGCTTCCCTCGGAGATCGACGACCGGCACCGCGCAGATCGCGCTCGGCCGGCGGCGACGCCGGCGGGTCAGTCGAAGTCGGTGACGGCGTAGACCGTCTTCTTGGTGAGCTCGACCGTCGTCGGCCGACCCGGGGCGTCCGGATCGTCGCAATGCACGGTGTAGAGCTCGCGCCCGACCTGGAGGATGGCGATCACGCGGTTTCCGTCGAGCAGTTGGTCGGAGCCGACCTCGATCGTCGTGTCGGCGCCGTTTCGCCGGCACATCACGCGGTGGATGCGGCGCTTGTGGGCCACCATCCCCGAGGCGGCCTCGGTCTGGCTGCGGAGATCTTCATAGAAGCGCTCGGCGCCCTGCTCGTCGGTTTCGTAGCCGGGGATGAAGAACGGCGTCAAGAGCCGGTCGCCCGGGCTCAGGGCCATCAGCCGCGGCCGCGCTGACGGGGCGCATCGCGTTTCGGCTTGATCGTCTTGGGCGCGGGCGGCGGCTGGAGCTCGCGTTCGGCGGCCGTCATCTGCCTGACCGTGAGCTTGCCGGCGGCGATCTGGTCGCGGATGTCCGCGAGCTTCTGCTCCCGACGTTCCTCGGCCCGGAGCTGTTGCTGTCCCTTTGCAGTTGCCATGGCTTCACAAGAGGGTACTCCCTCGGGGCATCCGGCCGCCGGGGGGCCGGCCGGCGACCGCGCCGGTCGCTACAGTCAGCTCGGTGACCGTCTCCGATCTGCCCCTCCTCAGCTCCGGCAAGGTGCGCGACATGTACGCCTTCGGGGACAGCATCCTGATGGTCGCCAGCGACCGGATCTCGACCTACGACGTCGTCCACCCGACGCCGATCCCCGACAAGGGCAACGTCCTCACCGGCCTCTCGGTCTTCTGGTTCCGCCTGACCGACCAGATCGTTCCCAACCACCTGCTCGCCGCCGCGGTCCCCGTCCCGACCGCGCTGCGCGGACGCGGGCTGATCGTCAAGTCGCTCGAGATGCTCCCGGTCGAATGCGTCGTCCGCGGGTACCTGACCGGCTCGGGCTGGAAGGACTACCAGGAGACCGGCGCCGTCTGCGGGATCGAGCTCCCGCCGGGCCTCCGGGAGTCCGAGCGCCTGCCGGCCCCGATCTTCACCCCGGCGAGCAAGGCCATGCTCGGCGACCACGACGAGAACATCTCCTTCGAGCAGGCGACCCGAGCCGTCGGCGACAAGGCGCTGGCCGAGCGCGTGCGCGACGTCTCGATCGAGCTCTACGAGAAGGCGGCGGCCCATGCGCTCGACCGCGGCATCATCCTCGCCGACACGAAGTTCGAGTTCGGCCACGACCACGGCGGCCGCCTGACGCTCGGCGACGAGGTGCTCACGCCGGACTCGTCGCGGTTCTGGCCGGCCGACGGCTACGAGCCCGGCCACGGCCAACCGAGCTTCGACAAGCAGTACGTCCGCGACTGGGCCACCCAGACCGGCTGGGACCGCACGCCGCCGGCCCCGGCGATCCCCGACGAGGTCGTCGGGCGCACCCGCACCCTCTACATCGAAGCCTACGAGCGGATCACCGGCGAGCCCTACGCCGCCTGGATCGAGCGCAGCACCGGCATCCCGATCGCCGACCAGGAGTGAACCCCGCGAGATGAGGGCGCGCGTGCTCGTGCGGCCGAAGGCCGGGATCCTCGACCCGCAGGGGCAGGCGGTCGAGCGGGCGCTGCCGGCGCTCGGCTTCGACGGCGTGACCAACGTCCACGTCGGCCGGCTGATCGAGCTCGACCTCGACGACCCGTCCCGGCTCCCGGAGATGTGCGAGCAGCTCCTGGCCAACCCGCTGATCGAGGACTACGAGGTCCTCACCGACTGATGAAGTTCGGCGTCGTCGTCTTTCCGGGCAGCTGCGACGACGTCGACGCCCGGCTGGCCTGCGAGCGCGTCGGCGAGGCGGTCGCCCTCTGGCACGCCGACCGCGACCTCGAGGGCGTCGACGCGGTGGTCATCCCCGGCGGCTTCTCCTACGGCGACTACCTCCGCGCCGGGGCGATCGCCCGCTTCGCGCCGATCATGGAGGAGGTCATCGACTTCGCCGCCGAAGGCGGCCTCGTGATGGGCATCTGCAACGGCTTCCAGGTCCTCTGCGAGGCCGGCCTCCTTCCGGGCGCCCTCCTGCCCAACACCGGCCTGCGCTTCCTCTGCCGCCAGGTCGACCTCGCGGTGGTCAACGCCGGGACCCCGTTCACCGCGGGGTGCGTCCCGGGGGAGAGCCTCTCGGTCCCGGTCAAGCACACCACCGGGCGCTACTACGCACCGGTGGACCGCCTCGACGAGATGGAGGACAACGGCCAGGTCGTCCTCCGCTACGCCCGCGGCCAGAACCCGAACGGCTCCGCCCGGGACATCGCCGGCGTGACCAACGTCGCGGGCAACGTCTTCGGCCTGATGCCCCACCCCGAGCACGCCGTCGACGCGCTGACCGGATCGACCGACGGCCTCAGGCTCTTCGCCTCGCTGGTGCCCGCGTGAGCGCGACCGCCGCCCCTGGTCCTCATCGAAGGTGGCCGGGGCGCACCCGGGCGGTCGAGCTCGGGCTGACCGAAGCCGAGTACGAGCTGATCGTCGACCGCCTCGGCCGCGAGCCCAACGAGGTCGAGCTCGCCATGTTCAGCCTGATGTGGTCCGAGCACTGCGCCTACAAGCACTCGAAGCCGCTCCTGCGGACCCTTCCGACCGAGGGCCCCAAGCTCGTCATGGGCCCGGGCGAGAACGCCGGGGCGGTCGACGTCGGCGGCGGCCTGGTCTGCGCCTTCAAGGTCGAGTCGCACAACCACCCGAGCGCGGTCGAGCCCTTCCAGGGGGCGGCGACCGGGGTCGGCGGCATCCTCCGCGACATCTTCGCGATCGGCGCCCGCCCGATCGCCATCCTCGACTCGCTGCGCTTCGGCGATCTGGGCCCCGACCCCCACCCGCGGACGCGCTACCTGCTCGAGCGGGCGGTGGCCGGGATCGGCCACTACGGCAACTCGATCGGCGTCCCGACGATCGGCGGCGAGGTCTACTTCGAGGGTCCCTACGAGCAGAACTGCCTGATCAACGCGATGGCCATCGGCCTGGCCCGAGCCGACGGGCTGATCCGCTCGGCGGCCCAGGGCCCGGGCAACGTGCTGATCCTCTTCGGGGCGGCGACCGGCCGCGACGGGATCGGCGGGGCCTCGGTCCTGGCCAGCGCCGAGCTCGGCGAGGACGACGCGGCCAAGCGGCCGAGCGTCCAGGTCGGCGATCCGTTCGCCGAGAAGAAGCTGATGGAGTGCTCGCTCGAGCTGCTCGCCCGCGGCCTGCTCGTCGCCCTCCAGGACCTCGGCGCCGCCGGCCTGACCTCGGCGGCGGCGGAGATGGCGAGCAAGGGCGAGCTCGGCGTCGACATCGACATCGCCCGCATCCCCCTCCGCGAAGCCGGGATGGAGCCCTTCGAGATCATGGTCTCGGAATCCCAGGAGCGGATGCTCTGCGTCGCCACCCCCGACCGCGTCGCCGAGGTGATCGCCGTCTGCGAGCGGTGGGAGACGGCGGCCACGCCGATCGGCGCCGTCACCGACACCGGGCTCGTGCGGATCCTCGACGCCGACCGCCTGGCCGGGGAGATGCCGGTCCGGGGGCTCGTCGACGACTGCCCGGTCTACACGCTCGAACCGGCCGCCCCCGAGCGCCAGATCTACCCCCGTCCGCAGAAGACGCTGACCTCGGAGGACCCGACCGACGTCCTCTGCGCCCTCCTCGCCTGCCCGAACCTCGCCGACCGGCGGCCCCTCTTCGAGCAGTACGACTGCCTGGTTGGGTCCCGAACCGTCCGCCGCCCGAACGAGGCCGACGCCGCCGTGCTGATGCTCCCGACCCGCGCCGACGGGGTCACCCCGGCGATCGCCGCGGCGATCGACGGCAACGGCCGCCGCGTGGCCTGCGACCCCTACCACGGGACGATCGAGGCGGTGCTCGAGTGCGCGGCCAACCTGGCCTGCGTCGGTGCCCTGCCGCTCGGCCTGACCAATTGCCTGAACTTCGGCAACCCGGAGCGGCCGCACGTCGCCTGGCAGCTGACCGAGTCGGTCCGCGGCCTCGGCGACGCCTGCCGCGCCCTCGACGTGCCCGTGGTCGGCGGCAACGTCTCCCTCTACAACGAGGCCGGCGACGGCCCGATCTACCCGACGCCGGTGGTCGGCATGGTCGGCGAGCTCCCCGACGCCACCCGCGCCGGGCGCACCGGCTTCGCCGCCGCCGGCGACCGCATCGCCCTCGTCGGGCCCTTCGTCCCCACCCTCCCCGGGTCGGAGCTCGCCCGCCTCGGCGGCGCCGAGCTCCCGACAGCTCTCCCGGCCCCCGACCTCGCGGCGATCCGCGCGGCCCAGGTCGCCGTCCGCGACGCCGTGCGCTCGGGCGCCCTCCACAGCGCCCACGACATCGCCGAAGGCGGCCTGGCCGTGGCCCTCGCCGAATGCTGCCTGGCCGGCGGCCTCGGCGCGGCGGTCGCGCTCCGAAAAATGGCCAAACCGATGCGGGCGCTCTACGGAGAGGGTCCGGGCGGCTTCGTCGTCTCGGGCGCCGAGGAGGCGCTGCGGGCGCTCGGCGCTCCGGTGTCGGTGATCGGCACGGTCGGGGGCGAGGCGCTCGGGATCGAGGCCGGCGAGGCGCGCATCGTGCTTTCTCTGGAGCGGCTGCGCGAAGCGCACGGGGCGCTGGGGAGCCTGTTTGCCTGAGGCGCTCGGCCGGGTGGTCGTGCGGCCGGCGCAAGCGGGCGACGACGACGCGATCTGGCGGATCCTCGAGCAGGTCATCGCCGCCGGTGACACCTTCGCCCTCGCACCGGGCACCCCGCGCGAGGAGGCGCTCGGGTGGTGGGCGGGCCGCCGCTACGTGGCCTGCGCCGGGGAACGGGTGGTCGGGAGCTACGTGATCAAGCCCAACCAGCCGGGGCTCGGCGCCCATGTGGCGAACGGCTCGTTCGTGGTCGACCCCGCCGCGCGGGGGTGCTCAGTCGGGCGGCGGATGGGCGAGCACGCGCTCGTCGAGGCCGCGGCGGCCGGCTTCCGGGCGCTGCAGTTCAACCTCGTCGTGGCCTCCAACGAGCCCGCCGTCGCGCTCTGGCGGAGCCTCGGCTTCGAGGTCGTCGGCCGCCTTCCGGAGGCCTTCCACTGGCGGCGGGAGCGCTACGTCGACGCCGTCGTCATGCGTCGATCGCTCGAGCCGGCGACCGGGGGCGCTGCTACCCTTCGATCTGTGGACGGGGGGCCAGTGTCCCCCGGACCCCGGTCTTAGATGAAACCGTCATCCATCGACCTCGACGGGCGCGACGGACCGCGCGACGAGTGCGGCGTTTTCGGGATCTACGCCCCCGATCACGACGTTTCGCGTCTCGCCTACTTCGCCCTCTTCGCCCTCCAGCACCGCGGCCAGGAATCGGCGGGAATCGCCGCAGCCGATCACGGCGGGCAGATCGTCACGCGGCGGGAGCTCGGCCTCGTCTCCCAGGTGTTCAAGGAGAACGACCTGGCCACCCTGGCGGGGGAGCTGGCGATCGGGCACGTGCGCTACTCGACGACCGGCGGCAACCACTGGGAGAACTCCCAGCCGGTCCAGCGGTCAGCCGGGTCGGACGCCAACCGCCGCGAGGTCGCGCTGGCCCACAACGGCAACCTGATCAACGCGGTCGAGCTCCACGCCGGGCTGACCGGACGGGGCGTCAGCTTCCGCTCGACGTCGGACTCGGAGATCATCGCCGCCCTCATCGCCACCCACGAGGCCGAGCGGATCGAGGACGCCGTGGCCGACGTGCTGCCCCGGCTGAAGGGCGCCTTCTCGACGGTGGTCATGACCCGCGACCGGGTGATCGCCTTCCGCGACCCGCACGGCCTGCGCCCGCTCGTGCTCGGCGAGCTGCCGGGGTTGGGGCCTGAGGACCCGCCGCGGTACGTCGTGGCCAGCGAGTCGTGCGCCTTCGACATCATCGGCGCCCGCCTGCTGCGCGACGTCCTCCCGGGTGAGGTCGTCTCGATCGGGGCCGACGGGCTGCGCTCGGTGCAGGTGACCGAGGGCGAGCGCGAGGCGTTCTGCGTCTTCGAGTACATCTACTTCGCCCGCCCCGACTCCCGGATGGGCGGCAACGTGCTCCAGGTGGCGCGGGGGCGGATGGGCGAGATCCTCGCCCGCGAGTCGCCGGTCGACGCCGATCTGGTGATCCCGGTGCCCGACTCGGGCAACCCGGCCGCCCGGGGCTACGCCCGGGCCAGCGGCCTGCCGCAGGACGACGGCTTCGTCAAGAACCGCTACGTCGCCCGGACGTTCATCCAGCCGGGGCAGGAGCTCCGAAAGCACGGCCTGCGGATGAAGTTCAACCCCCTGCCCGAGGTGGTTCGCGGGAGGCGCCTGGTCGTGGTCGACGACTCGATCGTCCGCGGCAACACGACCAAGCAGATCGTGCGGATGCTCCGCGAGGCCGGCGCTGCGGAGATCCACCTGCGGATCTGCGCCCCGCCGATCGAGCATCCCTGCCACTACGGAATCGACATGTCGACCCGCGAGGAGATGATCGCCCACGGGCGGACCGTGTCCGAGATCGCCGAGGAGCTCGGCTGCGACTCGCTGGCCTACCTCTCGCTCGCGGGCGTCTACGAGGCGATCAACGGCGACCGCTCCCGCCACTGCGACGCCTGCTTCACCGGCGAGTACCCCCTCGACGGGCACCACGACTCGGGCGGCAAGCTGTCGCTCGAGCTCCCGCTCGCCAAGGTCTAGCTTTCGGCCGGCTCCCGGCCGGGGCGGCCGGCGCCGGGCTACGTGCCGTCGCGCGTCAGCCGCGGTGGGCGACGACGGCGGCCCGGACGTCGCGGGCGGCGATCGCCGGGGCCCCGCGCCCGCCGGCGTGGACGGCGGCGGCGTGGGCGAGCTTCAGCACCGAGCGGAGATCGCGGTCGCGGTCGTGGTAGAGGACCTGGAGCTCCTCGACGGCGGCCGCGTCGATCACCGCGCCGAGGGCGGCGGCGATCCCGTCGCGCTCCATCCGGCGCGCGAGGATCCGGGCCAGGGCCGGCTCGTCGGTGTCGGCCGGGAGCTCGGCCACGCCGATCCGCGCCATACCGAGGCGCTCGATCACCTCGGCTACGCGGGCGACCGACTCGAAGCGCGGGTGCATCGCCACGACGAGGTCGACCGGGAGCTCGCCGAGGACGCGGACGCCGTGGTGATAGAGGTTCCCGATCGACTCCTCGTCGAGGCGGCCGTCGCGTTCGGGGCTGACGAACTTCTCGGTGTCGTCGAGGACCAGCACCGGTCGGTAGCCGGCCTCTGCGACCTGGCGGAGGACGTCCTCGAGGTCGTGGCGGACCTGGGCGGCGTTCTGGCCGAAGGCCTCTATCTCGTAGGCCTGACGGACGGCGGCCGTGTAGCCGACCACGGGGGCGATCAGGCTGCCCCGGTGCTCGACCTGCGCGCCCTCGTGGGTACGCTCGTCGGCGGCGGCGGCCCGGAGGACGCGCTCGTCGACGTTCGAGAAGCGGTGGCCCTCGACGGCGATCGTCTCGAGCACCATCTTCATCACCTCCTCCGGGCTCGACAGCCGCTCGGGGCGGTCGCCGACGCGGAGGATCAGGACCTCGTGGCGGACGTCCCGCTCCCGCCGGGCCATGTCGACGACCACCTTGAGGATCAAGCTCGTCTTGCCGGCACCGCTCGGACCGACGACGTGGACGCGCTGGGGTGCCGGGGCGTCGGTCAACGCGCGCATCAGGGCGACCTCGGGGCGGTCGTCGCCGCTGCGGCCGAGCTCGCCGGAGCCGACGTAGACGCGCGTCCGGCGCTCGTCGCTGGTGGCGTCGTCGAAGACGCGGCCGTCGATGATCTCGCCGAGGCTCACTGCGGCGGGAGGTTAGGGTCGAGCTCGTAGAGCTTGCGCGGCCGGCCCGGGCGGTGGCTGCGTTCGGGGATCGAGCGGAGGATGCCTTGCCGCTCGAGGTTCGAGAGGATCCGCTGGGCGTAGGGCCGCGACCAACGGAGCCGGTCGAGGAGCTCGGGGTCGTGGACGCTGACCGGGCGGGCGAGGCCCTGGAGCTCGGCGACGGCCATCGCCTCGCCGCGGCCGAGCGCGGTCGCCCGCCGGAGGTGCTCCTCGGCGGACGGTGGCTCGGCGGCGGCCCCGCGACGCTCGAGGACGTCCTGGGCGGCGCGGATGACGTACCGGGGGTGGGCGGCGGCGACCGGGCGGTCGCGCTCGACGGCGTGCAGCTCCTCCGGGCTCAGGCCGAGGCGCAGGAGGCTTGCGGTCTCGCCGTCGTCGAGCGGGGGGATCTCGACCACGGCCGACCAGAAGGCGTCGGCCGGCGGGGTCCGCAGTGCGGCCGAGTCGCGGGGACGCACGGCAACCGCCCAGGCGTGCCCGACCGCCCAGAGCTCGTCGCGGAGGCGGCCGAAGAGATCGTAGCCGACGTCGGGGTCGATCAGGCCGTCGAGCAGGATCGCGGCCGCCGGCTCGTCGCGGCGGAGGCGGCGGACGGCGCGGAGCAGGCGCGCGGGCCCGGCCGCCGGGCCGGAG
>JBPCNA010000218.1:0-3952 GCA_051001735.1 Solirubrobacteraceae bacterium | reverse complement strand
CGTCCGCAAGCCCCCAGTTCCGCCCGACCTGCCGACCGCCGCCTGGATCAACAAGCCCGACGAGAAGGAGGCCGCAGCTCAATAAATTCGACCACGAAGCGTCTCACCGAGCTTGACAGACTCCGCGCTGTCAGATATCTGACAAACGTCCCGTCCCGCACCGAGTTGTCTTGATTGGGCGCGGGTTGGCAGTCAAGCAAGTCTCTTGAAGGCGGAGATCCGGGCGCGTTCACCTGACGCGCCGGTTCTCTGCGAAGAGGTGACGTGGCCGCCTTGGCCAATCAGAACCCACGATACGAAGGTGGCGCTCGATGCACACGATGGTCAATCAGGTGGTACGCCGTCTGATGCTCGGCGCGGTACTGGGGGTCTGCATCGCACCCGCGGTGGCTGCGGCCGCGCCGCACGGACGAAGCAATCCCCGGGTTCGCGCTACCTATCCGCGCCGCGGCGCCGGGTTCGTGGGCGTCAGCTCGCAGAAATCGGGCAAGCTGGCGCTCCCGGTGGACCTGCGCGCGGCGTCCAACTCCCACGTCATGAGCCGCTTCGAGATCCAGTGGGCGGCGGCGTGTCAGGGCAGCGCCGGCCGCTCTTATGGCGGACTCTCCATCACCCTGAACAAAACGATCACTCCCCACGGGGTGTTCACCGACGGCAACACCTTCACGCGCGCGTTCAGCAACGGCGACAAGGGTCTCTTCACGATCAGGGTCTACGGCCGCTTCACCTCCCCCACGAGGGCCGGCGGAACATTCCGGGTGACCGTGGCGATCACCAACAGCGCGGGCGCCGCGACCAACGCGTGCGACAGCGGCGTGATCACCTGGTCCGCGACGGACTAGCGTTGCGTCAGCGCGTCGCTCATAGGCTGCCAGTCCTCCGCGGCCGCCGCGCGTCGTGGCTTGCGGTGGCGCTCGTCGTGTCGTGGGGAGCGCTCGCCGCCGGTAGCGCCGGTAGCGCGGGGACGGCGGCGTTCGCCGCTTCGGGCGCGAGTCACGCGCTCAGCGGCGCCCGTTGGGCCGACGCGCGGGTCGGCCGTGGGGCGTCCGGCCCGGCGTGTGGTCCGGTCGCCCCCGCCGGGGACACCTCGATCGCGCTCTCAAGCGCGGGGTTCACCCGTGCCGCGGTGCTCCACATGCCTCCGGGCGCCGCGGCACGAGGGCCGCTCCCTCTGATCGTGGCCTTCCACGGATATGGCAGCAACGGCGCGGCCTTCGCCGCGGGCAGCGGGCTGTCGGCCCTCGCCGACCAGGATAGGTTCGCGGTCGTCTATCCGAGCGCGCTCGTGCGCGACTGGGCGTTGGCGGCGGCCAAGCCGCGTGACGTTGTCTTCGCGGCAGACCTCTTGACTCGGGTCGAGTCGATGGCCTGCATCGATGCGCGTCGCGTCTACGCGACGGGCGTCTCAAACGGGGCGGGGATCGCGGCCCGTGTCGGCTGCGAGCTCAGCGAGCGCATCGCCGGCTTGGTGCTCGTCGCGGGCGGATACGGCAGCCTTCCGCCCTGCCAGCCGGATCGTCCGCTTTCGGTGCTCGAGGTCCACGGGACCGCGGATACGAGTGCTCCGTACGACGGGAGGGGCGCGCCGCACGCGGGCGCCGTCCTCCCGTATATCACCGCCTGGGCCAGCCGCGACCGGTGCGGCGGCACCCCGGCGAAGCGTCTGGTCGCCGCGCATACGCTGCAATACCGCTGGGGCAACTGCGCGTCCGGAGCGCTCGTCGAGCACGTACGCATCGACGGGGGCGCGCACGGCCTCCCGAACGCCGACGGCGCGTCGCTCGACTCAGGCAATCGAAGCCCGGTGTCGGGCGTGCGGCTGATCTGGCACTTCCTCGCCTCACGGACGCTCGGGCGGCCCTTTGCCTCGCCATCCGACCGGCGTGCCGGCTGATGCTTTCCTCCTCTGTGCTATTCGACGAAAGGCTTGTGATGCGACGTTCTGCTCTTGCAATCATGTTGGCCAGCTTCATGCTGGCCGGCCTGGTGACCGGTTCTGCGGTTGCCCTGCCGCTCCCCAGTCCCGTCGTATCGACCGGTGCGGCGACGCTGGTCACGACGACGGGCGCCACCGTCGCCGGTGTCGTCAATCCCAGCAGCCAGGCGACGACCTACCAGTTCGACTACGGCACCACGATGACATATGGTCAGCACTCCGCTGCCCAGCCGCTGGCGGCCGGAGCGACCGACGTCCCGGTCTCCGCCGCGCTCGCCGGGTTGGCGCCGGCGACTACCTACCACTTCCGTGTCGAGGCGACCAACGCGTCGGGCACGACGCTCGGGCTCGACAAGACCTTCTCGACCGCCGCCGCGCCGACCGTGAGCACGGGCGCCGCTACGGCGATCACGGCGAGCTCGGCCGCGCTGGCCGGGACGGTCAACCCCGCGGGAGTCGCCACGACGTACGCGTTCCAGTACGGCACGACGACGGCCTACGGCGCCCAGACGGCGACGCAGTCGGCCGGCGCCGGCACGGCTGACGTGCCGGTCTCAGCCGCCCTCTCGGGTCTCGGGGCCGCGACGCACTACCACTACCGCCTCGTCGCGACCCGCGGGACGGCGTCGGTGCCCGGAACCGACGCGGTCCTCCTCACGCCGGGCCCGGCGGCAGCGAGCGCTCTGGCTGTCTCGATCAATCCGGCCGGTGGCAACACCGATCTGGCGACGGCGCTGGCGATCGGCAGCGACGCTGCCGGGACGCCCGTCGGCCAGGCCTCCGCGATCGCCCAGGCTCTCGCGCCGCAGTTCGCCAACCAGTTGGCGGCGTTCGGCACCTGCGCGGCGTCGAAGTTCGACAACGTGACCGGGCCGACGGCGGCCAACTGCCCGGACCGGACGGCGATCCTCGGCGTCGGCAAGCTGGTCACCCGTGACCAGGCCGGGGCTGAGGTGGCCACCGACCAAGGGTTCCTCGTCAAGACGGCGGCAAACGGCGTCGTCTTCTGGTGGCACACGCCGGCCGTCGGCGCGACCCCGGCCGGCTTCGGCGAGATCGCCGGCGTCGTTACGCAGGAGACCGGCCTCTACGGCCCGGTTGTCTCCTACGACCTGAAGGCGCTCCCGGTGGGTGCGCGCGTCAAGCAGCTGACGCTCGATTACCAGCGCAGCGCCACCAACGGCAAGTCGCCGTTCGTCGCGTCCAGCTGCGTCGGCGGGTCGTGGGGCTTCCAGGCGAGGATCGCCTTTTTCGGCGGCGTCCCGGCGCAGCTGCCGGCCACGACTGTCCCCTGCGGAGCGCCGGCGCCGACACCGGCCCCGGAGCCTTCGAAGCTCCAGCTGGCGCGGGCGACGATCTTCCCCGCCGACCGCGTGATCGACATCCTCGCGCCGATCACGCGTAGGGCGTCGGGCAACGTCAGCCTTGAGCTCTACGCGGCCGGCCAGCGCCACCGGTGGACCGCCCCGATCGACGCGGTCGACGGGCGAATTCGCAACCGCGAGACGATCCCCGCCGCCCAGGCCGCCCTGGGGACGGGGATCCTGACGATCCGCTACGCCGGCGACGCCGACACCCGGCCGCAGGTCGTGCGGCTGCGCGCCGCCAACGTCCCGGCCCGGCTCGACTCCACCCGGCCGACGCTGACCGGCGGGCACCTGCTCGCCCACGGCACCGTCGACCCGACGGCGCGCGGCGTCGTCCGCGTCCAGCTCGAGTACTACTCCTCGGGTAAGACAACCACACTGCAGTTCTACCCGCGGATCTCCGGCGGTGCCTGGAACCTCAACGCGACGCTGAGCACCGCCCAGCAGACGGCCATCGCCCAGCGCCAGGGCACCGTCGAGTCCTACATCCTGTTCACCGGCTATCTCCCACGCCGGATGCGCGGCGAGATGATCGCCTACCAGGTCCTCGGCGCCCCGTAGAGCCCGGCCCCCGGCAGTGCGCGGTGGGGGGGGAATGGACGCAGTACAACTTTGTTTGGTGGGGGGAACACTCGCCGGGTGGGGGGGG
>JBPCNA010000217.1:0-9825 GCA_051001735.1 Solirubrobacteraceae bacterium | reverse complement strand
CCCACCGCAGTCTGCGCCTGACCGGAGATCGCCCCAGCCAAAGACAAGATCACGGCCACAATCGCCGCCGCGATAGCCACGGCAAGAAAACCCAGCGAAAGACCCAAATACCAATCGGTGAACGTCGCGATCGTCGAGCTCACGCCGGTCGACTCCGACTCGGTAGCGATCCTACGGACCTTCGTGGCACGCTGGCTCCCCTTTCGTTGGCTTGAGCCGCCACCGTCCACGCCGAGTCGGACTGGAGGCTCGTCTCCCGATCCTGCGGGCGAGAGGCTAGTAGTGCACCCGCGCGAGTGTGTCCAGAGTCCGCGGCGTCCCCCGGGCGCCCGCGCGAGGGTGATCCGAAACCGCGCGAACCGCGTAAGAAATTGTCATCCAACCGTCTGGTAACGCGCTCGATGCCCGAACCGCCCCGCAGGTCCACTCCGCTACTGTCCGGGCGGATGCAGTCTCCCCTGTTCTCGTCGCGTCAGGCGCTGACGCTCGGGGTTGCCGCCCTGATCCTCGAGATGTTGCTGATCCTGCCCGTATTCGACAGGATCGCCGGTACGAACCCCACGGCCCACTTCACCCAGCACGGCGGGATCTTTCTCGGCGGAGTGCTCATGGGCATCGCCCTGCGCGACATGTACGTGGCGTCGCGGCGCTAGACGATGAACCCGCTCATCCAGCACATCCCCCACGCCATCCCGGTCGTCCTGATCTGGGGGATCCTGCTGCGCTTCTGGCTGACCCAGCGGCGGCTGGAGCGGGCCGAGGCCGGAGGCGAATCGGTCTCGACCGCGCCACCGGCGACCCTCGTCACCGTGCCCGAGCCGGCGGTCCGCCGCTCGGTGGCCCTGCGCGGGCTGATGGCCCTGGGCCCGCTGCTCGGTGCGCTGGCCACCGGCCTGGTGATCTACGCGTTGAACCTCGGCCACGGGCAGGCCGGGCAGGCCGCCGTCTGGACCCATGTCGGGCTGTCGCTGCTCGCTCTGCTCCTCGTCGTCTACAAGATCGCCGACATCGGCCTGGCACGGCTGGCGAAGAGTCTTACGCGCGGGCGCGTAGTTCGTTCCGCCGGCTCGATCATCCTGCTCGCGCTGTGGATCCCGCTGCTCGTGTCGGGCGTCGCGCTGGCGATCTTCCCGAGCACGGCGTCCTTCACCGCATACACGCACCTGATCGCGAGTGTCTGGTGGACCGGGCTCCTGCTCTGGCATCTGCGCCGCTATCTGGCGCGGGCAACGCGCACCGTCTTCGCCCGACGCCCCCCGCCCGCCCGGAACCCCGCGCCGCCGGTGAGCGCCGAGCGGCGGCCCCACACTTCTTCGGCTCGCGCCCGTGCGGCGACACCGAGCCGCCGGTCGCCGCCTCGAGCGCCGAGGAGCGACGGCGAGGCGGCCGGGGGAGCCGACGAAGGCATGTCCTCCCCGGCTCGCGGCCGCCGGGCGCCGGAGGTCCGGGAAGAGCCGGCGCGGGCCGGACGGACGTCCACGTAGCAATCTCGAGCGGAATCGCTCCTGGCGAATCCGCTCATGTAATAATCGGCCGCTTGAGGGGTAGCCCGCGAGCGGTCGGGCAAATCGAGAACAACGGAGGAAGCGGATGAATCGTTTGACCGAGGGCAAGAGCGTCGCCCATCTGGGAGCACTGCTGATCGGGGTCGCTTACCTGTCCGGCGGGCTGATCGGCCTGCTCTACACCAACGGATTCGGCGGCTTCGTCGACTCGCAGGGAACGAAGCTCTACGGCCTATTCACGATCAACCCGTTCCACAACGTCTTCCACATCGCCGTCGGCATCCTGTTCCTCCTGTGCTACGCCAAGGCCAGCAGCTCGATCACCGAGGGCGCCCTGCTCGGCGTCGGCGCGATCTACGTCGTGGCGACGATCACCGGGTTCATCTACGCCCACATCCCCGTGATCGCCCTGACCTCGGCGAGCGATCCGGACAACTACCTCCACCTGATCACCGGCCTCACGGCGATCTTCGCCGCCGTCGTCTCGGCGGGCGCGACCAACAAGCGGCGGATCACCGCCTGAGCCGCGGCCGCTGCCGGTCCGCCCCCGCGGCGAGCCAGCGAGGAGCCGCCTCCGTCTCGTTCCGGCCCGCCCGCTCGGCGGGCCGGATCTGTTAACCGACCGTTCATCGCGCAGAAGCGGCGACGAAACTGTGGCGACCTAACGTCGGAGCGAGTACACCACTCGGACACGGAGGTAGCCGCGATGCCAATCGCGCCAGCCAGCAGCCTTTACGAGCAGATCGGCGGGGCTCCCGCGGTCGATACCCTCGTCGACCGCTTCTACGAACGCCTGTGGGCCGACTCGAGCCTCCAGAAGTACTTCGTCGGGATCGACCGCATCGACCTCAAGCGCCACCAGCGAATGTTCCTCAACCTCGCGCTCGGCGGCGGCGAGCCGTACACGGGACGGCCGCTGGCCGAGTCCCACCGCGATCTGCGCATCGACAACGCCGCCTTCGACCAGGTCGCCGAGCACCTGACCATCACCATGCGCGAGCTCGAGATCGATCCCCCCGCGATCTCGATCATCGACGGCGCCGTCCAGGGCTTCCGCTCCCAGGTGGTCACCCGCTGAGGCCGGCGGCCCCCCGGCTCCCCTGGGCCGCCGCGCGGAGTCATCTGCCGCCGCGCGGCCCGCCCTACGGGGCCGCCGCGCGCCGCGCCGTCCGCGCCGGGCCGGGCGCCGGGCGGCGGGGACTTTCGTCGCATCGGGCCAGCAGCTCGTCGATCTCCTCGTCGATCCCGCGGACGAGCCGGTCGGCGTCGGCGGCGAGCTCGGTCTGGGCGTAGACGCCGAAGCAGGCACGATCGGCCACCGTGGTCATCCCGATCGAGATTCCGTGGCCGTCGGTCAGCGGCACCACCGGATAGCCGTACTCGAGCGGGCAGCCCATCAGATACAGGGGGACTCGCGGTCCGGGGATGTTGGAGATCGTCAGATTGGATACATAGGGGCTGGCCAGGGCGCGTGAGGCCAGCCGGCGGATGGGGCGAGGCGCGAGCGACAGCGTGCCGAGAACCGCGTCGGCGGCCTGTGGCTCGCCCTCGCGCTTGCGCGCGCGCATGAGGACGTGGATGTCGCGCAGCCGCCAGACCGGGTCGGCCTCCTCGCAGGGCAGGCCGAGGAACAGGAAGGCGATCCGGTTGCCCCACTTCTCGTCGAGAGCTTCGACGCTGACCGGGACCATCGCCTTGATGTCGAGCAGCGGCTCGCCCCGGTCCTCCATCAGGCCCCGTAGAGCGCCGGCGCTCGCGGTCAACAGGACGTCGTTGACCGTCGTGTCGAAGCGGCGCTTGATAATCCGCAGATCCTCCAGCGGGCGCTCGAGCCGGGCCAGGTGGCGGCGCGAGGACATCGACCCGTTGAGCCGGCTCCGCGGCGCCAGCGGGAGCGCCGTGTGGGCCACCGTCCGGGCGGCGCGCCACGCCTGCCCCGGGAGCTCGAGCAGGCGGCTCGGCCGGCGGGCGAGGTCGAGCGGGATCCGCGCGAGGTCGAACGCCTGCCCGAGTTGGTAGCCGAGCGCCTCGCCGACGAGCTCGACCCCGCCGGGGGCGGGGGCCGGGGCCCAGGCGGCCGGCGGGTCGGTCTCGGGCTCGGGCTCGGGTGAGACGTCAAGCAGCAGCGACATCAGCTCGACCGCGGCGAGCCCGTCGACCAGGCAGTGGTGCGCTTTGCCGACCACACCGATCCGGCCGTCCTCGAGACCCTCGGCGATCCACAGCTCCCAGAGGGGCCGGCCGGGCTCGAGCGGCGTCGACATCACCTCGTCGATCAGCGCGCCGAAGTCGCCGGCGTCGGCGCGCATGACGTGGTTGGCGATGTCGAAGCCCGCGTCGTCGATCCAGACCGGGTCACCCAGCCCGAACGGCACGTCGGCGAGCTTCTGCCGGTAGCGCGGAGCGCGGCCGAGGCGGCCGGCGATCTGGTCGCGGACCTGCTCGAATGTCGGGCGGGAGCCGGCGCCCGGAGCGCCGAAGACGGCGGCCCAGCCGACGTGCATCGGCGCCCACGACGACTCGAGGGCGAGGAACGCCGCGTCGAGCGCCGAGAGCCGGGGGTTGGTCACGCCGGACGGCCCGGACCGGGTGCTGAGAGAAGGCCGGCCACGGAGATGAATACGCCAGGACGGCGAGCGCGGATCAGCTGTCGACCGACTAGGGTGCACACGGTGCGCACGGTAATCCTCACCGTCTCCAACTCGGTCGCCCGCCGGACCGCCGAGGACACCTCCGGCGCGCTCCTGGCCGAGCTCGCCGAGGCCGGCGGCTGCGAGATCGTCGCGATGGAGGTCGTCCCCGACGACCAGGCGCTGATCGAGGACCGCCTGCGCCACTACGCCGAGGAGGACACCGAGCTCGTTCTCACCACGGGTGGGACCGGGCTCTCGATCGACGACGTCACTCCCGAGGCTACCCGCGCGGCGATCGACCGCGAGGTTCCGGGGATCGGCGAGGCGCTGCGCGCGGAGTCGCTGCGCCATACCCCGCACGGCATGCTCTCGCGCGAGGTGGCCGGCGTCGCCCGGCGGACGCTGATCGTCAACCTCCCGGGCAGCCCGCGGGCGGTCAGGCAGCTCTTCGCCGTGCTCGAGCCGGTGCTCGCCCACGCGGTGGCGATCATCCGCACCGATGGCGGCAGCCGCGGCCTCCACCCCGCCGGTTCCTGAGCGCCGAGCACTAGACTCGGTTGGTGGCGAGCGTTTCGTCGATCCCGCGCAATCCGGACGTTCCAGGAGTCGAGTCGGCGTGGATGGACGTCGACTGGCCGGCGCACCAGCGGTGGATCGAGATCGACGGCAGCTGGGTCAAGGTCGTCGACCTCGGCTCCGGCCCGCCCGTGATCTTCCTCCACGGCCTGTCGGGCTGCTGGCAGAACTGGCTCGAGAACCTTCCGTCGTTGGCCCGCGACCACCGGGTGATCGCCCTCGACCTGCCCGGCTTCGGCGAGTCGGGGCTGCCGGTCGCGCCGATCACGATCACCGGCTACGCCCGCATGGTCGACGCGCTCTGCGACCGGCTCGATGTCGACCGTGCCGCCGTCGTCGGCAACTCGTTGGGCGGCTTCATCGGGGCCGAACTGGCGATCCGCTTCCCCAAGCGCGTCGAGCGCCTCTGCCTGGTCGCAGCCGCCGGCCTGAGCATGGAGTTCATCCGCACCGAGCGTCGACGGGGCTGGCGTCCGCGTCTGGAGAACCTGACGTTCTTCTCGCTCGCCTGGCTGGCGTCGCGGTCTGAAATCGTCGTGCGCCGGCCGCGCCTGCGCAAGCTCCTCCTGACCCTGGTCGCCGCCCATCCCGAGCGACTCCCGAGCGCGCTGCTCGCCGAGCAGATGCGCAGCTCGGGCAAGCCGCCGGGGTTCGACGACGCGCTCGAGGCGATGACCTGCTACCCGATCCGCGACCGCCTCGGCGAGATCGCCGCGCCGACGCTGATCGTCTGGGGCGGTGAGGACCGCCTCGTCCCGGTGGGCGACGCCGACGAGTTCGAGTGGCTGATCCCCGACTCGCGCAAGCTGATCTACCCGGATACCGGCCATATGGCGATGCTCGAACGCCCGCGCCGCTTCAACGGCGACCTGCGCGTGTTCCTCGCCGAGCCCGCACGGCCGCTTCCCTTGCCGGGCTGGGCGCACGTCCGCTGAGCGCGGACAGGCGCCCGCTAGGCTGGTTCGATGAGTCAGGCCGCCCGGCGCATACTCAAGCCGGAGCTCGGCGGCAACGTCCCGGAGAGGCTCGATGCCCTCGACGAGGGCGAACTTGCGGGCTTCGCGGCCACGCTGCAGACGGCCAGGCATCGCCGATCTCAGGAGCTCGAGCTGGCCGTCGAGCAGGCGTTCGACATCGTGCCGCGCCTGCTTCGCGGCACGGTTCCCCGGTTCCTCTTCGGCTGATCCGATGGCCGGATATCTGAACGCATCGGTCGAGATCCTCAAGCTCGCGCGGCTCGTCGGAGCCGACGCGGAGGAGCTCGACTACCTGGAGCAGGTCGACGCGGAGGACATCCGCGATCTGCGCGAGCAGGTGACGGTCCTGATGTTCGAAGCCGACCGGCAGATGCTCCAGCGGGTCGCCGCGGCCACCCGCCTGATCCCGGCCAAGCTCGGCGCGGTGATCGGCGAGCGCGCCTTCGGGGCCCTCCTCTGTGCGCGCGTCACCAGCCTGCTCGACCCGACCCGCGCCGTCGACATCGCCAACCACCTCCCGGTGCCCTTCCTCGCCGAGCTCTGTCTCCACCTCGACCCCCGGCGGGCCAGCCGGGTGATCGGCGAGATGCCGCCGAAGATGGTGGCGGCGATCGCCGGCGAGCTCGCCGCCAACGAGGAGTACATCACGATGGGCGGCTTCGTCGGCCACCTCTCGCGGGCGGCGCTGGTGGCCGCGCTCGACGCGGTCGACGACGGCGATCTCCTCCGCGTGGCCTACGTCGTCGAGTCGAAGCAGAGCCTCGGCGCACTCGTCGCGCTGCTCTCCGAGGAGCGCCTCGACGACGTCATCCGCACGGCGAGCAGCGACGAGCTCTGGCGCGAGGCGCTCGACGTGCTCAGCCACATCAGCGAGGAGCAGCGTGGAGCGCTCGGCGACCTGGCCGCCGAGCAGGACGACGAGGTGCTGGCCAGCATGGTGCGCGCGGCGCAGCGCGAGGGCCTGTGGTCGGACGTCCTCCCCGTCACTCGGGCGATGAGCCCGAAGAGCCGCAGGCGGTTCGCCAAGCTCCCGGCCATCCAGACCCGACCGGTCCTGGCCACGATCGTCGACGCCGCGGCCGAGGATGGGCTCTGGCCGGAGCTCCTCCTGCTTCTGCCGCTGCTCCCGGCGGCCGCCCGGCGGCGTGTCGCCGCCCTGGCCACCTCCTTCGGCCGCCACGTCTTCGAGCGGATCGTCGCGGCGGCCCACGAGTTCGACCTCTGGCCGGCGCTGATCGCCTTCTCGACCGAGCTCGACGTCCGGCCCCGGCAGGACATCGCCAAGCTGATCGACCAGGGCGAGGACGACCTCCTCGAATCGCTGCTCGACGCCGTCGAGGAGGCCGGCCTCGAAGCCGAGCTGGTCGGCGTGGTCAGCCAGCTCGCGGCCGCCGGTCAGAAGCGGCTGGCCAGGCGGATCATCGGGCTGGCCTCGGCGGAACTCCAGGCGGCGCTCGCCGAAGCCGCTACCGAGGCCGACCTCGAAATCCTCAGCGAGGCACTCACCAAACGGCCCAAGCGCGCGGCCTGACCTCGCTCGTAACGGTTATGCTCTAGGCGGTGGGACGCAGGAACGCAAAGGAGGCCTACGGCGCGGTCGGACGCTCCGACTGGCTCGATGTCGACTGGGAGTCCCATCGGCGCTGGATCGAGGTGGACGGTCGCTGGGTCAACCTGGTCGACATCGGTGAGGGCCCGGTCCTGATCTTCATTCACGGCCTCGCCGGCTGCTGGCAGAACTGGCTGGAGAACCTCCCGCTCTTCGCCCGCGACCACCGGGTGATCGCGATGGACCTGCCCGGCTTCGGCGAGTCGGAGATGCCGGAGGAGGAGATCTCGATCAGCGGCTACGGACGCACGGTCGAGGCGCTCTGCGAGGCGCTCGAGGTCGACAGCGCCGCGATCGTCGGCAACTCGATGGGCGGCTTCATCGGCGCCGAGCTGGCGATCCGCTTCCCGGCGCGGGTCAAGCGCCTCTGCCTCGTCGGGGCCGCGGGGCTGTCGATCGAGAACCTCCGGACGGAACGTACGCGGGGCATCCGCCATCGGGCGGAGAACGTCGTCTTCTTCAACCTCGCCTGGATCGCCACCCGGTCGCCGGCGATCACCGCCCGCCCCCGTCCACGCCGGCTGATCCTCATGCTCGTGGCCGCCCATCCGGAGCGCCTTCCGGGTCCGCTGACCGCCGAGCTCGTCCGCGGCGCCGGCAAGGACGGCTTCAGCCCCGCGCTCGACGCCCTCTGCTGCTACCCGATCCGCGACCGGCTGTGCGACATCGCCTGCCCGACGCTGATCGTCTGGGGAGACAAGGACCTCCTCGTCCCGGTCAAGGACGCCGCCGAGTTCGAGCGCCTGATCTCCGACTCGCGCAAGGTGATCTATACCGACACCGGTCACGTCCCGATGCTCGAGCGCCCGGCCCGCTTCAACGCCGACCTGCGGGCTTTCCTCGAGGAGGCTCCCGGCGACGAGGAGCCCGTCGCCGAGCGCCGCACGTTCGCCGGCTGATCCCGGCGTCCCGGCGCCGCGTAGCTGGAGAGGGACGTAGCTAAGCTCCCTCGGAGCGCGCAACAACGAGGTCGAGGAGGGTCGATGGACGAGCCGGAACAGAAGCAGATCTACGAGGCGGTGCGCCTGGAAGAGGAGATGGTCGCCTACAACGAACGGACCTTCGGGCCCGACCACCCCTCGACGCTGAGCGCTCGCGGCGACCTCGCCTACTCGCACTGGACCGAGGGACGGGTCGACGAGGCGATCGCCATCGAGGAGGAGGTCCTGGCCGACAGCGAGAGGGCGCTCGGCCCCGACGACCCGGTGACCGTGACCGTCCGGTCGAACCTGGCCTCGTCGTACTGGTCGGCCGGGCGGACCGACGAGGCGATCGTGCTCGAGGAGCAGGTGCTGGCCGACAGCGAGCGCCTCTTCGGCGCCGAGCACCCGACGACGCTGACGGCCCGCTCGAACCTGGCGTTCTCCTACCACGCCGCCAAGCGGGTCGACGAGGCGATCGTCCTGCAGGAGCAGGTGCTCACCGACACCGAGCGGACGCTCGGCGCCAGCCACGAGGACACCGAGAGCGCCCGCGGGGCGCTGCACTCCGCCTACTGGGCCGCCGATCGCGCGGACGACGCGCTCGCCCTCGAGGAGAAGATGCTCGCCGACACCGAGGGGCGCCTCGGCGAAGACGACCTCGAGACGGTAACGGCGCGCTCAGACCTCGCCTCCTCCTACCGGAGGGCGGGACGGACCGAGCAGGCGCGAGCGATGCAGGAGCGGGTGGTGGCGGACACCGAGCGGCTGCTCGGAAACGAGCACCCGGCGACGGTCGCCGCCAAGCGCACGCTGGATATGAACTAGAGGACGCCCGGGGCCGTCCCCGCCCGTCAAGCGGCGGGGCGGCCCGCTGGCTCTGGTATCAGTCGCCGGGGAGGCGACTGACGGCGGGAGCGTCCTGCTGGGGCGGCTCCTCTCCGGCCGGCGGCGCGTCGGGTCCGCCGTCGCTGGTCGCATCGGCCTCGGCGCCCGCGCTCACGTCGATGCCATCATCGGTCGCCGACTCGTTCGAGCCGGTCGTCTTGCCGAGGACCTCGCTGCCGAGTTCGGGGTCGTCGCCGAGCATCTCGCGGGGAGCGTCGGATCCGCCGAGCTCGGGTGGGACGATTCCCGCGGCGGCCGTGCCCTTCCTCAGAGCCTCGGCCTCGTCCGGCGTCGTGCCGCCTCGCTGCTCGCTCGGCTTCTGCTGGCCCTGCTCTTCGTCGCTGCCGGCCATGGATTCCTCCTGGTGGTCGAGGTAGGGTCAGACCTTCTCTACCCGTCGCTCCACCCTCTAATCGGCCGCTCTCGAGCGGTATATGGTTGACGGGGAGACCACCGAGGAAGAGGAGCAGCGCCATGGCTGAGACGTGCGGTCACGAGGGATGCAACTGTGCACCGCGGGAGGACGGGTACTGCTCGGACTACTGCGCCAAGCACGGCGGCCACGAGGGGCACGAGGCGCACGAATGCGGCTGCGAGCATTCCGAGTGCCACGCCGCACCCGCCACAGCCTGACCCAGGGTTCCGGGGGGCGGGAGGGGGGGGGGAGAGCCCGACTTTTCACCACCGGCAGATTTCAAACGTGGCTTCTCCCGCCCC
>JBPCNA010000216.1:0-9420 GCA_051001735.1 Solirubrobacteraceae bacterium | reverse complement strand
GCACGATATCGCCTATATTGTCCGTCTCTCTCCGTCTGTGTCTCCGCCCCTCCTCTCCTCCCCCCCTCCCCGCCGCCGCCGACCGGGTCGAGCATCAGCCAGTAGTCGGCGCCGGCGGCGACCGGCGCCCGGCCCGAGAAGACGCCGAGCCGGGCGTCCGTCAGCGAGAACTCAGAGCCCCCGGAGGCGACGGAGACCGCGGCGGCGTGGGGCGCCCAGACGCGAAACGCGCTCTCGCCCTCGCCCGCGGGCACCGCCCCGAGCCGTCCCCGCCAGGGCAGCGGCCCCTCGCCCGGCTCGCTCACGAACTCACGCGTCGAGTGCCGGGCCGGGGGTCAGCCAGAGCACGCCGAGCGGCGGCAGGTTGAACTCGCCGGAGAAGGGCTGGTCGTGCCAGGGCACCGGCTCGGCCTGGAGGCCGCCCCAGTTGCCGACGTCGGCCCCGCCGTAGTGGCGGGAGTCCGTGTTCACGCGCTCGACCCATCCGCCGGCCTGGGGCAGGCCGACGCGGTAGCCGTAGGAGACCACCGGCGAGAGGTTGCAGACGCAGACGACGACGTCGCCCCGGTCGCGCCCGTAGCGCACGAAGGCGAGCACGTTGTGGTCGGCGTCGTTGGCCTCGAGCCATTGGAACGCGGTGTCCTCGTCGTCTCGCGCCCACAGCGCCGGGAGGTCGCGGTAGACGCGGTTGAGGTCGCCGACCAACGTCTGGAGGCCGGCGTGGTCGGCCTGCTCGAGCAGGTGCCAGTCGAGCGAGCGCTCGTGGCTCCACTCCCGCTCCTGGCCGAACTCCTGGCCCATGAACAGGAGCTTCTTGCCCGGGTGGGCCCACATGTAGGCGAACAGCGCCCGCAGGTTGGCGAGCTTCTGCCAGCGGTCGCCGGGCATCTTCGAGTAGAGCGAGCCCTTCCCGTGCACGACCTCGTCGTGGCTGAGGGGCAGGATGAAGTTCTCGCTGAACGCGTACATCAGGCTGAAGGTCAGCTGGTGGTGGTGGTAGCGGCGGTTGATCGGATCCTCGGCGAAGTAGGCGAGGGTGTCGTGCATCCAGCCCATGTTCCACTTGAAGCCGAAACCGAGCCCGCCGAGGTAGGTCGGCCGCGAGACTCCCGGCCAGGCCGTCGACTCCTCGGCCGCCGAGATGATCCCCGGGGCCGCGGCGTAGAGAGCCTCGTTGACCTCCTTGAGGAACTCGACCGCCTCGAGGTCCTCGCGGCCGCCGTAGCGGTTGGGCACCCACTCGCCGGCCTTGCGCGAGTAGTCGCGGTAGAGCATCGAGGCGACGGCGTCCATGCGGATCCCGTCGACGTGGTACTCGCGCACCCAGAACAGGGCGTTGGCCACGAGGAAGTTGCGCACCTCGTTGCGGCCGTAGTTGAAGACCAGCGTGCCCCAGTCGGGATGGGCGCCGATCCGCGGGTCCTCGTGCTCGTAGAGCGCGGTCCCGTCGAAGCGGGCGAGCGCCCAGTCGTCGCGCGGGAAGTGGGCGGGGACCCAGTCGAGGATTACGCCGATGCCGGCCCGGTGGAGGATGTCGACGAAGTCGCGGAAGTCATCGGGCGAGCCGAACTGGGGGGTCGGGGCGTAGTAGGAGGTCACCTGGTAGCCCCAGGAGCCGCTGAACGGATGGCCCATCACCGGCATCAGCTCGACGTGGGTGAAGCCGAGCTCGTGGACGTAGGCGGCGAGGTCGTCAGCCAGCTCGCGGTAGGTCAGGGAGCGCTCCGGCTCGGTCGGGTCGCGCCGCCAGCTGCCGAGGTGGACCTCGTAGATCGAGACCGGACTCGACAGCGGCTCGCGGCGGGTGCGGCCGACCAGCCACCGCTCGTCGCTCCACTCGAAGCCCTCGCGCCGGACCACCACCGACGAGGTGCCCGGGGGGATCTCGGCCTCGAAGGCCAGGGGATCGGCCTTCAGCCGGAGCTCGCCGGCGGCCGAGTGGATCTCGTACTTGTAGCGGGCGCCCTCGCCGACGTCGGGGAGGAACAGCTCCCAGATCCCTGAGGAGCCCATCGAGCGCATCGGGTGCAGGCGTCCGTCCCAGGAGTTGAAGTCGCCGACCACGCCGACCGAGCGGGCGGCCGGCGCCCAGACGGCGAAGGCGGTACCGGACACGCCGTCGACCGACTCCGGATGGGCGCCCAACCGCTCGTAGAGCTCGTGGTGGCGGCCCTCGCCGACGAGGTGGAGGTCGAGCTCGCCGAGCGTCGGCGGGTAGGCGTAGGGGTCGCGCAGGCGGAAGCTGTTGCCGTCCGGGTAACGGACCTCGAGCTCGTAGCGCAGGGGCAGCGAGGCGCCGGGCAGGCCGCCCTCGAAGAGGCCGTCGGGATGGGTCCGCTCGAGCTCCAGAGCGACCGGTTCGCCGGCGGCGCCGGCGCCGGCCGCCGCCTCGACGAGGGCGACGACGCCGTCGGCTCCGGGCCGCCAGACGCGGATGTTGACCGCGCCGGGTGCGTCGTGGGCGCCGAGCAGATGGTGGGGGTCGGCGTGGCGGCCGCCGACGAGCAGGTCGATCTCCTCCCGGGGGGCGTAGACGCCCCTCATGAGAAGGGCTCGTCGAGGAGGCGGGCGATCGCCGTCACCGGGACGGCCAGCCAGTCGGGGCGGTTGTTGAGCTCGTAGCGCAGCTCGTAGAGCAGCTTGTCGAGCTCGAAGATCGACAGCAGTTTCTCGATCGCCTGGCGGCCGGCCGGCAGCAGGTTCTGGTCGACCTCGGCCAGATAGCCGCGGAGGAAGCGTTCGCGCGCCCGCGCCTCCCAGTCGGGCGAGGCGGCCGGGAGGTCGAAGAGGAGCTCCCCGGCCAGGGCGGCGTTCGAGATCGAGCGGAGCATCCCGGCGACGTCGCGCAGGGGCGAGTGCTTGCGCCGGCGCTCGCGCAGCGGCCGCCCGGGCTCGCCCTCGAAGTCGAGCACGACCCAGCCGTCGGGGCCGAGCACGGTCTGCCCGAGGTGGTAGTCGCCGTGTCCGCGGATCAGGCGCCCGCCGATGCCGATGTGCGAGAGCAGCTGGAGCCGGTCGCGGAGATCGGGGCCGCGGCCGACGATCGGCGCGAGCGCCGGATGATCGGGGAGCTCGAGGAAGACGCGCTCGATCTGCTCGTCGATCGTCGCCGACAGGAGCGACACGTTCTCGTCCGAGGGCTCCTCCGGCGCGAAGTCGGGGTTCTCGGAATCCGAGGCGAGCGCGGCGTGCATCCGCCCGGTGACCGCTCCAAGCTCCTCCAACCGGGCGAAGAAGTCGCCATCGGTCTCGAGGAGGGCGTCCTGGGCCAGGTGCCAGCCGTCGACCGCCCCGGGGATGAACTGCTGCATCACGCCGAGCGTGGCGTCCATCAGCTCGCCGCTGTACTCGAACCAGCCCTCGAGCTTGGCGATGTGCTCGAAGCCGTGGCCAGCGAGGAAGCGGAGCATCTCGAGCTCGGGGTTGATCCCCGGCTCGACCTTGCGGAAGACCTTGAGCACCAGCCGCTCGTCGAAGACGATCGACGTGTTCGACTGCTCGACTCCCATCTTCCGTGACGGGGTGCCCGGTCCGACGGCCTGGCCGCCCTCCCACCAGAACTCGACGGAGCTCTCCCCGTCCTCAACAACCGCACCGCTCCCCAGAAGAAGGGCGAGCAGCGCCGTCTGCTCGGCGTCGGCGAGGGCGTCGTAGGCGGTGAAGTCCTCGGCCGCGCAGACGACCTCGGTCGTCCAGTCCTCGGCGGCGGCCCGGACGCCGATCGGCACGTGGTAGAGCTCGTGCGTGCCGGCGCCGAAGCGCGCCTCGACGATGGTCAGGGCGAGCGCCGGCGGCTCGCGGCGGAGGACGACGACGTCGAGGATGTTGAACTGGGCGACGTCGCGGGCCTTGGCGCCGAACCAGCGCTGTGTGCTGATCCAGTCGGCCAGGACCTCCTCGGAGACCGCGAGCCGGGAGCCGAGATCACGCGTCGACATCGTCGTCTCCCTTGACGAGCAGGAACCAGAAGAAGCCGCGGGGTGCCAGCGTCAGGAGGTAGGGCAGGGCGCCGATGCGGGGGAAGCGCGTGCGCCCGAACATCTCCTCGGGGTAGCGCCGCTCGTAGGCCGAGAGATCGAGCTCGACGGCCTGGGCCGAGCGGGCGAGGTTGTGGACGCAGAGGACGACGTCGTTCTCGTAGCTGCGTACGTGGGCGAAGATCCGGGGGTTAGACGTCGGCAGCGCCTCGTAGGTGCCGAGGCCGAAGACGGGGTGGTCCTTGCGCAGGCCGATGAACCGCCGCAGCCAGCGCAACAGCGACGACGGGGTCCGCAGCTGGGCCTCGATGTTGACCGCCTGGTAGCCGTAGACCGGGTCCATCAGCGGGGGCGCGTAGAGCTGGGCGAAGTCGGCGCGCGAGAAGCCGCCGTTGCGGTCGCTCGTCCACTGCATCGGCGTGCGCACGCCGTCGCGATCGCCGAGGTAGACGTTGTCGCCCATGGCGATCTCGTCGCCGTAGTAGAGCACCGGACTGCCGGGGAGCGAGAAGAGGATCGCCGTCATCAGCTCGATCTCGTCGCGGCCGTTGTCGAGCAGCGGCGCCAGCCGCCGGCGGATCCCCAGGTTGAGCTTCATGCGGGGATCCTTGGCGTACTCCGCGTACATGTAGTCGCGCTCCTCGTCGGTCACCATCTCGAGTGTCAGCTCGTCGTGGTTGCGCAGGAAGAGGCCCCACTGGCAGTTCTCGGGGATCGCCGGCGTGTTGGCCAGGGTCTCGAGGATCGGCGCCGCCGTCTCCCGCCGCAGCGCCATGAACATGCGCGGCATGACGGGGAAGTGGAAGGCCATGTGACACTCGTCGCCGTCGCCGAAATACTCGACGACGTCGGCCGGCCACTGGTTGGCCTCGGCCAGGAGGACGCGGTCGGGGTACTCGGCGTCGACGGTCGCGCGGACCTTGCGCAAAAAGGCGTGCGACTCGGGGAGGTTCTCGCAGTTGGTGCCCTCGCGCTCGAACAGGTAGGGCACCGCGTCGAGACGGAAGCCGTCGAGGCCGAGTTCGAGCCAGAAGCGCAGGACGTCGAGCATCGCCTCCTGGACGTCGGCGTTGTCGTAGTTGAGGTCGGGCTGGTGGGAGAAGAAGCGGTGCCAGTAATAGGCCTTCGCCTTCTCGTCCCAGCTCCAGTTCGACGTCTCGGTGTCGACGAAGATGATCCGGGCGTCGCGGTAGGGGTCGGCGGTGTCCGACCAGACGTACCAGTCGCGCTTGGGCGACTCGCGGCTCGAGCGGGACTCCTGGAACCATGGATGTTCGCTCGAGGTGTGGTTCATCACGAGGTCGGCGATCACCCGGATGCCCCGCTGGTGGGCGGCGTCGATGAAGGTGCGGACATCGTCGAGCGTCCCGTAGTCCGGGTGGATCGCCTTGTAGTCGGAGATGTCGTAGCCGCCGTCGCGCAGGGGCGACTGGTACATCGGCAGCAGCCAGACGCAGTCGATCCCCAGCCATTCGAGGTAGTCGAGCTTCTCGGTCAGGCCGCGGAAGTCGCCCGACCCGTCGGCGTTGCCGTCGTAGAAGCCGCGGACGTGGATCTCGTAGAAGATCGACGTCTTGAACCAGAGGGGATCCGACTCGAACCACTGGGACGTGGGGTTGGGCTTGGCGACGTGCATGGCCATCAGGTTCGCACGACCTCGAAGATGTGGGCTACCCGCCGGCTCGGGTCGAGTCGGACGTAGTTGCGCCCGAGGCGCCAGTCGAACGACTCGCCGCTGAGCAGGTCGACCACGGTGAACGCCGGCGGGAGGCCCGATTCCACGGGGACGACGGTCACGCCCTCGCGGACACTGCGGGGATCGAGGGTGACGACGACGATCAGCCTCTGCGCCTCGGTCTGCTTGAGGTAGGCGATCAGCTGGTCGTTCTCGGTCTCGAGGAAGGTGATGTTCTCGAGGTGGCGGAGCGCGTCGTGGTCGCGGCGCAGGCCGTTGAGCATCGAGATGAAGGGGAGCAGCGGGCCGTCGAGGCGGCGCTGCTTGCGCTCGTACTTCTCCGAGTTCTGGTACTCCTCGGACCCGGGGTGGCGCGGCGTCGCCTCGAAGTGCTCGAAGCCCGAGTAGATGCCGTAGCTCGGCGAGAGCGTCGCCGCCAGGGTCAGGCGGATGGCGAAGGCGGCGGTGCCCCCGGTCTGGAGGTACTCGTGGAGGATGTCCGGGGTGTTGACGAAGAAGTTCGGGCGGAAGTACTCGCGCATCGGCGAGGCGGCGAGCTCCTCGACGTACTCGGTCAGCTCGTGGCGGGAGTTCTTCCAGGTGAAGTAGGTGTAGGACTGGCTGAAGCCGACCTTGGCCAGCTCGCGCATCATCGCCGCCCGGGTGAACGCCTCGGCCAGAAAGATGACGTCGGGCTCCTTGGTGCGAACCTCGTCGATCAGCCACTCCCAGAAGGCGACCGGCTTGGTGTGGGGGTTGTCGACGCGGAAGATCCGCACACCGTGGTCGACCCAGTAGAGGACGACGTCGCGGAGCGCCTCCCAGAGGGCGCGCCAGTCGGCGGAGGCGAAGTCGACGTTGTAGATGTCCTGGTAGCGCTTGGGCGGGTTCTCCGCGTACTTGAGCGTGCCGTCGGGGCGGCGGTGGAACCACTCGGGGTGCTCGGTGAGCCACGGGTGGTCGGCCGAGCACTGGATCGCGAAGTCGAGGGCGATCTCGAGCCCGTGCTCGGCGGCGCCGGCGACGAGGCGGTCGAAGTCCTCGATCGTCCCGAGCTCGGGGTGGATCGCCGTGTGGCCGCCGTCGGCCGAGCCGATCGCCCACGGGCTCCCCGGATCGCCGGGGCCGGCGGTGAGGGCGTCGTTGCGTCCCTTGCGGTTGGTCTCGCCGATCGGGTGGATCGGCGGCAGGTAGATCACGTCGAAGCCGAGGGCGGCGAGCTCGGGGAGCTGCGCGAGCACGCCGGCGAAGCCGCCCCACGAGCGCGGGAAGAGCTCGTACCAGGAGCCGAAGCGAGCCCGAGGGCGCTCGACGTCGAGCTCGAGCACACGATCCATCTCGGTCAGACCGCTTGGGTCTGGGAGCAGTTCGCATACCTCGGCGACGTCCGGGTCGAGGGCGGCGGCGCGACGGGACTCGGCCGGGGCGGTGGTGTCGGCGAGCGTGGTCACGGCCCGCCCGAGCAGCTTCGCCTCGCGGCCGCCGGCCCGGTCGGCGACTTCGGCGAGGATCGCGGCGCCTTCTGAGAGCTCGGCCTCGACATCCTCCTGGCCGGCGGCGAGCTTGCGCTCGAGCTCTGAGCGCCAGGTCGCGAAGTTGTCGCTGAACGCCTCGATCCGCCACCGCCAGCGCCCCTGGGTGTCGAGCGGGAAGGTGGCGTGCCAGCGGTCGGGGTCGCTGCGGGGGTCGCGGCGGCGCATCGGCACCTCCGACCAGCGGCGGGCGCCGGGGCCGCGGTAGCGGGTCACGGCGCGGAGGACGTCGTGACCGTCGCGGAAGATCGTCGCGCCGACCTCGAGCACTTCGCCGACGCACCGCTTCGGCCGAAAGCGGCCGCAGTCGACGTCGGGGGAGACGTCCTCGATGCGGATGCGGGGCGGGGGGCCCTGCGTGGGGAGAGCGGTCATGGCAGGCTTCTCTTTCCGCGCTTTTCGTCTTTCCAATCCGGTGCCCGTGAACTTCTTGCGATCAAGTGGGGTCCAGCTCCACGCCACCTCGCTGTCGTCGGGACGCCTCGGCCCCGATGCCTACCGCTTCGTCGACTGGCTGGCTGCGGCCGGTCAGTCTTGGTGGCAGATGCTGCCCCTCGGTCCACCGGACCGGTACAGGTCACCTTACAAGGCGCGATCGGCCTTCGCCTGCTGGCCGGGGCTGCTCGCCGACCCGGCGGCGCCGGTCTCGGTCGGCGAGGAGGACGACTTCCGCGAGCGGCAGGGTTACTGGGTGGCCGACTGGGAACGGATGGCCGGCGGCCGGCGGGCGCTCCGCGACCAGGTCCGCTTCCAGCGCGAGTGGGAGCGGCTGCGCCGCTACGCCGCCGACCTGGGCGTGCGGATGATCGGCGACCTGCCGATCTACGTCGCCCCGGGGAGCGTCGACCATCTCGGCCATCCGGAGCTCTTCGCCGCCGGGGCGGTCGCCGGGGCGCCGCCCGACGACTTCGCCCCGCTCGGCCAGCACTGGGGCAACCCGCTCTACGACTGGCCGGCGCTCCAGCGCACCGGCTACCGCTGGTGGATCGAGCGTCTCCGCCGGAGCTTCGAGCTGTTCGACGTCGTGCGGATCGACCACTCCCGCGGCTTCGTCGCCTATTGGGCGATCCCGGCCGACGCCGCCGACGCCCGGGCGGGGCGCTGGCGGCGCGGGCCCCTCGGGGCGCCGTTCGCGGCCGCCGAGCGCGAGCTCGGTCCCCTGGCGGTGATCGCCGAGGACCTCGGCGTGATCACTCCGCCCGTCCACAGGTTGCGCGACGCCCTCGGCTACCCGGGGATGGTCATCCTCCAGTTCGACTTCGGCCGCGGCGGTGGCCAGCCCCACCGCCGCTCGAGCGTGACCTACACGAGCACCCACGACCAGGACACCGTGGTCGGCTGGTGGCGCGGACTCGACGGCTCGACCCGGGGCCGCGTGCGCGAGGCGCTGGCCGCCGCGGGGATCGCCGGGGAGGCGGACGGGGTGCAATGGCCGCTGATCGCCCTGGCCTTCGCGGCGGCCTCAGACGTGGCGATGGTCCAGATCCAGGACGTGATCGGCCTGGGCAGCGAGGCGCGGATGAACGTGCCGGGCCGGCCGGCCGGGAACTGGCGGTGGCGGATGGACCCGGCGGTGCTCACCCCGGCGCTGGCCCGGCGCCTGCGCGCGGCCACCGCCGACGCCGGAAGGCTGGCGTGAGCGGCGGGGTCGGCCGGGGCCTGGTCGCGCTCGGGGACAGCATCACCAAGGGCGAGGGGCAGGCGATGCTCGGGCAGCGCTGCCTGTCGTGGGCCCAGTGGCTGGCGATGGCGCTCGAGCTCCCGTACACGGGGTTGGCGGTCAACGGCGCCATGGCGGCGGCGGCGCTGGCCGAGCAGGTGCCGCGGCTGCGCGGACCGTACGACCTCGGCTGCGTCTACCTCGGGGTCAACGACGTCCGCTACCCGGACTTCGACGCCGACGCCTTCCGGGACGCGCTGGCCGGGGTGCTCGACGGGGTCGCGGCGGAGGCGCCGCGAGCTTCGACGGCGGCACGGCTGCTGGTGGTGACGATCCCGCTCGACCTCGGCCGCCCGCCGGTGCCGGCGGCGCGGATCGCCGGCACCAACCGGGCGATCGCCGAGCTGGCCGCGGCTCGGGACGGCGTTGCGGTGCTCGACCTGTCCGACCTGGGGGGCTGGCGCTACGTGCTGCCGGACGCGGTCCACCTGACCGCGGCCGGCCAGCTCCACGTGGCCGAGCGGGCGGCGCGGGTGCTCGGGGCGCCGGCGCCGCCGGAGGAGGCCGCGACGGGCC
>JBPCNA010000215.1:0-41788 GCA_051001735.1 Solirubrobacteraceae bacterium | reverse complement strand
GGCGGCCGAGAAGCTAGATCGGTCGTGGGTGGGCATCGACGTGACCTATCTCGCCATGACGCTCATCAAGTCACGGCTCACGACGCTTGGGTCAAGCGATTACCGGGTCCTTGGCGAACCGACCACTTGGGACGACGCCAAGCAACTGTCTGACGACGACCCGCATCAGTTCGAGTGGTGGGCGCTGAGCCTGGTTGGGGCACAGCCGGCCAAGAAGGGCGCCGACCACGGCATCGACGGGCGCCTGTTCTTCTTCGACGATGGCACCGCGAAGGCCAAGCAAGTCATCATCAGCGTCAAAGGCGGGCAGGTCCACGTCGGCCACGTCCGCGACCTCGTCGGCGTCCTCAAGAGAGAGAAAGCCCAAATCGGCGTGGTCACCTCGCTCAACAAGCCGACCAGGCCGATGAGAGCGGAGGCCGCATCCGCCGGCTTCTACGCCTCACCGTGGGGCCAACACCCCGGAGTCCAACTCCTGACGGTCGCGGAACTACTCGCCGGAAAGACGCTCGACATGCCCGCCGGAGGGGCACACATGACGCAGGTCGCGTTACCCCCCAAGCCCGAACCGCCCGCCCACCCCGACCAACTATCGCTCGGCGGATAACGCCGAGTTTCGCCAATCGTTTCGCCAATCCCTCCTAGCTAAGCTAGCGGCGTCGGTCGAGGAAGCGCCGGAGGAGCAGCGATCCGACGGCGGCGAGGATGACGAGCGCGCCGGCGAGCAGGGCGAGGCCGGCGACCACCGAGCCGGTGGCGAGCGAGCGGATCCCGAGGACGACGGCGAGGACGACCAGGAGGGCGATCAGCCCGACGAACCTCTGGAGGAGGAAGCCGTTGAAGATCTCCCGCATCGTCGGAGCGTAGCCGCTCGTCGCCGGGGCGCCGCCGGGCCGACCGATGACTTCGGGGCCGGCGGCGGGTCTGAGCCACGAGCAGGACAACTGAGAGGAGCATTGTGGGCCTTCCGGAGATCGTTTCACGCGAGGAGTGGCTGGTGGCCCGCAAGGAGCTGCTCGCCCGGGAGAAGGAGCTGACGCGGGCGCGGGACGCCCTCAACGCGGACCGGCGGCGGCTGCCGATGGTCGAGGTAGCCAAGGATTACGTCTTCGAGGGCCCGGGCGGCCCGGCGACCCTGGGCGACCTCTTCGAGGGTCGTCGCCAGCTGATCGTCGACCACTTCATGTTCGACCCGAGCTGGGACGAGGGGTGCCCGAGCTGCTCGGGGCGGGTCGATCAGTACGGCAACCTCGCCCACCTCCACGCCCGTGACACGACGATGGCGGTCGTCTCCCGGGCTCCCGTGACAAAAATCGCGCGGTTCAAGGCGATCAAGGGGTGGACATTTCCGTGGTACTCATCGCACGGGAGCGACTTCAACTATGACTATCACGTCACGCTCGACGAGTCGGTGGCCCCGGTGGAATACAACTACCGCGACCGGGCCCACTGGGAGGCGGCGGGCTTCGCGGACTTCTCGGGCGTCGAGCTACACGGTACGAGCGTCTTCCTACGCGACGGTGATCGCATCTTCCACACCTACTCCACCTACGCCCGGGGAACGGAGCAGGTCGGCGGTACGCACTACTACCTCGACATGACCGCGCTCGGCCGCCAGGAGGATTGGGAGGAGCCGAAGGGTCGGTCGACCGGAGCGCCGCGGGCCGATCAGGTGAGCCGGGCGCCAGGGGCGTGACCTGGGGGGAGGGAGGCCGTCTGGAGCCCCCGGACGCGCTCGGTTGGTTTGGCTCGTCGGCGGGCGACCCGGTTCAGGTAGATCCGGAGCGCGCCGCCGACGACGAGGATCCCGACCAGAGCGCCGAACACGAATCCACGGGCCAGGAAATGATCCGCGGCGAACTCACGTCAGATCGGGGGCCGCATGGCGGCGGCCACCGAGTCCCGCGGCCTTCGCACAGGACGGATGTGCGGAGACGCCTTGCTTGGCAGAGTCGTCGGCGAAGCGCAGTCGGCGGGGGCGAGCAGGCCTGCGCCCTAAGATCGGCCGCTGTGAGTATTGATCAGAACGTGGTCGGGCTGACGCCGCTCGGCGACTACTTTCGCGAGCGGGCGCGGCACCGGCGCGATCTCGCGACCGCCAGCCCCGACGACGTCCGCCACGTCCGGAGCGCCGAGGCGCTCGTCGAGCTGGGGGCGACTGCCGACCGCGAGATCGAGTCCGGCGGGTACCACGCCTCGCATCTGCTGCGCCACCACGTCGTGGACGGACGGTTCGCCTGGCCCGACGGCCAGTCCGGCCGGGCGGTGTCGAATTGGGGTTTCGACGCGCCGGCGGGCGGCCGCGACGAGCACGAGGCGTTCCTCGGAGATCTCTGCGATCTCGCGACCTGGGACGCCTGCCGCCACATCGCAGCGCACGAGGGCGACTTCGACAGAGCGGCGGTGGCGACGATCGCCCAGCGCTACGGCGTGAGCCAGGACCGCGTCCACAGCGCGCTGGACGGGGCGCGCTACACGCAGCTCTTCCAGGTGGGGATCCCCCGCTGGCACGAGCTGACCCCGGAGATGCGCGGGGCGCTCGAAGGCCTCGACGGCACGTGGGTGGAGTCGGGGCAGGCGGACCGCCGCGGCGACGCGGAGCGGCCGACCTACGTCAACAATGTCGGCGCCGGCAGCGCGCTCGAGGCTCGCGAGATCGTGGGCGGGCTCATCGACATCGACCCGGAAGCCCTCGGCGCCGGGGTGTACCCGCGAATCGCCGGGCCCGCCGCCCCGGCCCGCGGCTCGTCCTGAGCCCGACCGGCTTCGCGCGCACGGTGCGCCGGCGTTGCCGAGCTCGATCTCCACTGTCAGGAGACGGTCGCTTCAGGTGCCGCAGAACGTGCGGTACGGACCTGCGTCGGCGGGCGCCGGCGCCGCCCACGCGTCAAGCCCTGGCCGCTCGTCGAACGGCCGGGCGAGCACGGCCAGCATCGCGGCGAACGGTGCGAGGTCGCCGGCGGTCGCGGCCGTCAGCGCCTCCTCCACCAGGTGGTTACGGGGGATGTAGGCGGGGTTCACGCGGTCCATGGCGGCGGCTACCGCCGGAAGGTCGAGCGCGCGCGCGGCGAGTCGGCCTCGCCAGCGCGTCGCCCAGGCGTCGAACTCCGCGGCGTCGGCGAAGAGAGCCCGGACACGCTGGTCGTCGCCGAGCAGCGAAGAGGAGAGGGCGCGGAAGAACGACGTGAAGTCCACCTCGTGGGCGTGCAGCAGCTCGAGCAGATCGCCGACGAGCTCGTCGGCGGCGGAAGCGGGCGCGGTCTTCGCGAGGCCGAGCTTTGCCGCCATGCCCTCGGCGAAGGCCGCCTGGTAGCGCGGGCCGAACCCGTGCAGCACCGTGAGGGCGGCCGCGCCCGCGGCGTCCTGGTCGGTATCGATCAGCGGCAGCAGCGCTTCGCCGAGGCGCGCGAGATCCCACTGGGCGATCGGCGGCTGGTTGC
Source organism: Solirubrobacteraceae bacterium (assembly GCA_051001735.1). GTDB lineage: Bacteria > Actinomycetota > Thermoleophilia > Solirubrobacterales > Solirubrobacteraceae > Palsa-513. The sequence goes on along the minus strand of JBPCNA010000215.1, from coordinate 38,348 downwards.
CGTAGGCGTAGCGGCCGGCGCGGTCGATCGAGCTGAAGACGGCGGCCGGGTCGTAGGCGTCGATGAACGCGCACGGGCCGTAATCGATGGTCTGCCCGGAGATCGCCATGTTGTCGGTGTTCATCACGCCGTGGACGAAGCCGACGAGCATCCACCGGGCGATGAGCCGGGCCTGCGTGTCGACGACCCGCGCGTAGAACTCGAGGTGAGGGTTCTCGGCGGCGGCCGCCTCGGGGTGGTGACGGGCGATCGCGTAGTCGGCGAGGCGACGGAGGAGCTCCGGGTCGCCGAGGGCGGCCGCGTACTCAAACGTCCCGACGCGGAGGTGGCTCGCGGCGACACGCGTGAGCACGGCGCCGGGGAGGATCGTCTCGCGGACGACGGGCTCGTTGGTAGCCACCACCGCGAGCGACCGGGCGGTCGGGATGCCGAGCGCGTGCATCGCCTCGCTGATCGCGAATTCCCTGAGCATCGGCCCGATGGCCGCCTTGCCGTCGCCGCCGCGGGAGAACGGCGTGGCGCCCGAGCCCTTCAGGTGCACATCGTGGCGGGCGCCGCTGAGGTCGAGGACCTCGCCGAGCAGGAGTGCCCGTCCGTCGCCGAGCCGAGGCGAGTAGCCGCCGAACTGGTGGCCGGCGTAGGCCTGGGCGACCGGCTCGGCACCGGCCGGGGCGATGCTTCCGGCGAGGACGGCGACGCCCTCCGGGGTCTGGAGCGCCTCGGCGTCGACGCCGAGCTCGGCGGCGAGCGCCTCGTTGAGAGCGAGCAGCGCGGGCTCGGCGACGACGGCGCCCTGCCACGGCTCGTAGAGACCGGGCAGCTCACGGACGAACGTGTTGTCGAAGGCGAACAGCGGACGGACGGCGACGCTCATGCTGCAAAGGTTAGTGAGGCGGCTGCGCCGCGACGCACGAGCACCGCGACGACGCCATCGCAACGGCAGGCGCTCAGGCCGAGTTCACTGCTCCGCCGCCGGCCCGCGTCGTCGCCGCCTACGGGCGGTGCTCAGCGGGCGAACGACGTCTCGGCGGTGAACATCTGGGCGAACGCCGCGATCAGACGGGCGCAGGCATCGATGTCGTCGAGTTGGACCATCTCGACGGGCGAGTGCATATACCGGAGGGCGATCGACACGCCGCCGGTGGGGATGCCGGCTCTCGTGAGGTGGATGGCGTCGGCGTCGGTGCCGGTGGACCGGGCGGACGCGGCGATCGTGAAGGGGATCTCCTCGCGCTTCGCGGTCTCGTGGAGGAGCTCGAAGACGACCGGGTTCAGGAGGGATCCGCGCTCGATGATCGGCCCGTTCCCGAACTCGTGCTTGCCGATCTCGTTGACATCGACTCCGGGCGAGCCCGTCTCGTGGGTGACGTCGACGACGATCGCGACGTCGGGCTGGAGTCGGTAGGCGGAGGTGCGGGCGCCCGCGAGGTTGATCTCCTCCTGGACGACGCCGCAGGCGGCGACGTCACCGGGCGCGCCGCCGGCGCGGGCGACCATCCGGGCGGCCTCGAGCGCGATGAAGGCTCCGAGCCGGTTGTCCATCGAGCGCGAGACGACGCGATCGTTCGCCAGCTCGAGCGGATCGCCGGCGATCACGGCGACGTCGCCGATGCGGATGCGCCCGCGGGCCTCGTCGCCGTCCTTGGCGCCGATGTCGATGTGGAGGTCGCGGAGCTCTGGCGCCTTCTTGCGGTCCTCCTCCCGCAGCAGGTGGATCGCCTTCCGCCCGACGACACCGGGGACGACCCCGTCCTGGGTGATCAGCTCAGTCCTCTGTCCGACGAGGATCTGAGCATCCCAGCCGCCTACGCCGACAAAACGGAGGAACCCGTTGTCGTCGATGTGGGTGACGATCAGGCCGATCTCGTCGATGTGGCCGACGATCGCCAGAAACGGTGCGCCGGCCGTGGTGCCTCGGACGCGGACGACCGCCGATCCCATGACGTCGATCGCCACGTCGTCGGTGAAGGCGCGTCCGGCCTCGACGAAGACGGCCGCGGGCGCGGTTTCGTAACCGGACGGCCCGGCGGCGGTCAGGAGCTCTCGCAAGAGGGCGGGAAGGGGCACGCGGCGGAGGGTATTCGACGAAGGGGCGAGGCCTCGCATCGGCCCGCGGCGCCGAGGTCGTCGCGGCGATCATGGACGCCGGCGGCCGCGCGGTCTTCGTTGCCGCCGACCTCGCCGCCTCGGCCCACGTCGGCCGCGACCTCGCCGCCGAGGCGACCGCCGCGCTCGGCGGCCGCGTCGACCTGCTCGTCAACAACGCCGGCGTCTACCCATCGGGCCCGACGGCGGAACTCACCGACACCGACCTCGAGCGGCTGCTCGCCGTCAACGTGCGCGCGCCCCACGTCCTCGTCGCTGCGCTTTTCCCCGCGATGGCCGCCCGCGGCGACGGCACGATCGTCAACGGCGGGTCGTGGACCGCCACCGTCGGCCTGCCGCAGGGCGCGCTCGACGGGGCGACGAAGGCGGCGATCGAGCAGCTGACCCGCGGGTGGGCCGCCGAGGTCGGCCCGCGCGGCGTCCGCGTCAACGCCGTCTCTCCGGGCATCACGCTCGCGCCGGGCAACGCCGGCCACCAACACGATGGTAAGGACCTTCCCGGCCCTGCCCCGGTCGACGGACTCGTTCTCGTCCCGGCCCGTGTCGACCCACGCTGTCGCCACGGGTCGCCCGGTTTGCGGCATCCTATGAACCGGCGACGCCATCCGGCGGCGCGCTACGAAAGGGGCGGGGTGCAGTTCACCGGAATCGTCAAGTCGTTCGATGATGACAAGGGCTGCGGGACGATCGTCCGCGACGGCGACCGCCAGGAAGTGCCCGTGAGCTCCGCCGGCCTCGCGCTCGGCGTCGATTCGCTGACCGAGGGCGACAGCGTCGCGTTCGACGTCGCCCTGGGTACCGACTGGCAGGCGCGAAACGTCATGCGCTGCTGATCGGAACCGGGCCTCGCAGGCCGACGGCGCTCGCCGGCGCTCGAGCGGCCGTTCGGCGCCCTGGAGGTCCCACCGAGACTGCCTCGCGGACTGCGGGACCAACCTATGATCGGCGGTGTGTCCAAGGGCTTCTTTCTCGCGCTCGCTGCCGCCGCCGGACTCGGCGGCGCCGCGGTCGCCGCCGCGCAGATCGGCGGTGGATCGCCGGCGCAAAGGGGGGCTCTCGCGCCATCCGGAACCCTCACGGCGCGTTCTGCCGGGAGCACAGCCCGCCCGAGCGCCCTGCCGGCCGGGAGCCCCGGTGAGCGGACGCATCCTCGCGTGAAGCCCGCCGTCGGCTCGCGCCGTACACGGTTCGCCGTCGCATTCACCCTCGCCGCCCAGCCGGGTCATCAGGGGGTACTGGCCACCGACTACCAGGTCCAGGTAGACGCGCCGAAGTGCCCGCCGCCGATGCTCGCGCTCGTCGACGCCGGAACGCCGGGGTCGACGGTTCGAATGCCCCTGGTCCCGCCCGCCCACGGCTGGTGCCTCGGGCGTCACAAGGTCACCGTATTGCTCCAGCGCGGCCCCTATTGCCCGCGGCCCTCTGCCGGCCAGCCGCCGACACCCTGCCCGGAGTTCGCCTCCCAGGACCTCGACGTCGGTGAGGCGTACTTCACCGTCCGCCGCCCCAGTCGCTGATCACCTCCCTCGGAGGGGGACCGAGCCGGTCACGATCGCGCCGCCGAGGATCGGCGCTCGCCGGTGTAACGCCGGATCGTCGGCAGGTTTCTCCGCTTCCACGCCCTCCTCGAGCTCCTTGATCGCCTCTCCACGGCCGCTCACCGCCAGGAGACTCCCGAGGATCACCTTTCGGCGGTGCTCGACCCGACGACCGAGCGACCGCGTGGCGCCCGCCCGGCAGGCGGCGATCACCCGCCGAGGCTCCTCAGATCCGCTCGAGCACCACCACGGGGATCTCCCGCTCGGTCTTCTTCCGGTAGTCGTCGTAGGCCGGCCACTCCCCCGTCATCGTCGACCACATCCCCGGCTTCTCGTCCGGCGCCGCGACCCGGCTGTGCACCTTGAAGCGGTCGGCCTTGACCTGGATCTCCGCCTCCGGGTTCGCCTCGAGGTTCAGGAACCACGCAGGCGGGTCGTCGGCGCCGCCCTTCGACGCCACGATCAGATGGTCGTCTCCGCTCCGGCCGTAGATCAGCGGCGTGCTCCGCTCGTCGCCCGACTTCCGGCCCGTCGTCGTCAAGATCAACGTCTGCGTGCCCTGCCAGTCGTGGCCCTCCTCGCCGCCCGTCTCCCGGTACCGCTTCACGTGCTCCGCGCCGAACAGCATCCTCGAGCTCCTCTCGCCGCCTGGTCTCGCCCGCCCGCCGCCCGCCGTCCACAAACGCAGCCGGCAGGTCGACGACGGTCGTTCTACTTCGATGCTACGACGCCGGGATTCCGGAAGGACGCGCCCCGTCGCCGTCGAATAGGGCAGCCATGCGCCCCGGAGCCGGTCGGGCAACCGGAGACCTCGCCTCGACGCGGCGGTCCCGGCGACCCTGCTTCCCGGCCTGCCCGGCTACGTCCGGGCGACCGGCCCCGCGCGCGTTCACGACTTTCGTACCGGCGTAGCTGCTTCGCCTCGCTGGGCAATCGGCAAATCATCCGGAGGTACACACCATGCTGTTGACCAGCGTCACGATCCAGTTCTTTCGCAACTTCGTCGAGCCCCAGACGATCGCCATCGAGGATGACCTCACCGTCGTCGTCGGCAAGAACGAGTCCGGCAAGACGACGATCCTCAAAGCCCTCCACCGCCTGAATCCCGCCAACGCCGACAACGCCGCCTTCGATCTCCGGGCCGACTACCCCCGCTGGCGGCTCGCGCCCGACCGCCGGCGCAATCGTCAGATCCTCGACCTCGAGCCCGTCTCCGCCGAGTTCCGCCTCGACCACGCCGACTGCGTCCACCTCGCCGGCCTGCTCCCCGCCGCTCCGCCCCTCGGGTCGACCTGCCGCGCCGCCCGCTCCTACGGCAACGCGCCCCGCATCGAGGTCCGCGCCCGGCTCGGCCTCGTCGTCGAGCAGCTCGCCGCGCAGACGGGCATCGGTGACCCCCAGCGCGACAGCCTGCTCGCCGAGGAGTCCCTGGCCGGCGTCATCGCCCGCGCCCGGCGCCTCGCCGACGACCTCGCCGGCACGCCCGAGGCCGAGGCTCTCGCCGAATTCCTCGCCGCCGCCGACGACCACGCATACCTGGTCGACGGCCGCACGCTCGACGACGCCGCGACCGCGGCCGTGTGGGAGCGGCTTCCCCGCTTCTTCTACTTCTCCAACTACGAGACCCTCCCCGGCGAGTGCAACCTCACCAAGCTGGCCAACAAGATCGCCCGCGGCGGCACGATCACCGCCCAGGAGCGAACGGTTGTCGCCCTCCTCGCCCACGCCGGCGAGGAGCCCCAGGACTTCCTCGAAGAGGACTACGACAGCCGCAAGGCCGAGCTCCAGGCGGCCAGCGCCGATCTCAGCCGCCGCGCCTTCGACTACTGGGGCCAGAACCGCGATCTCTCCGTCGTCTTCGACACCGACAACGTCCAGCTCGACGCGCCCGCCAAGAACGGCGACCTCATGCACCGGTTCCTCAAGATCCAGCTCCGCGACGGCCGGCACGGCGACGTCGAGACGAACTTCGAGGCCCGCTCGGCCGGCTTCCGCTGGTTCTTCTCCTTCTTCGCCGCCTTCAGCGAGTTCCAGGACAGCGACGACCGGCTGATCGTCCTCCTCGACGAGCCCGGCACCAGCCTCCACGGCGACGCCCAGACCGACTTCGTCCGCTTTGTCTCCGACGAGCTCGCCGTCGCCAAGCAGACCCTCTACACCACCCACTCCCAGCACATGGTCGATCCGACCAAGTACGAGAAGCTCCGTGCCGTCCACGACCGCGCCACCCGGGAAGACCCCGACCTCGCCGTCGTCGTCACCTCGGTCGACCTCACCTCCGACCGCGACACCCTCCTCCCGGTCGAGGCGGCCCTCGGCTATGCGGTCAGCCAGCACCTCTTCCGCGGCCCCGGCCAGCATCTCGCAGTCTCCGAGGTCAGCGACCTGATCTACCTCCAGCGCCTGACCGAGCACCTCCTCCGCTCCGGCGAGGACGCCGGCCTCAACCCCCGGCTCGCCGTCATCCCCGTCGCCGGCGCCGGCAACATGCCGGCCTTCCTCGCCCTCATGGGCCGCCATCGGCCCCTTTCCGCCCTGATCGACGGGTCGCGCGCGACCAACGGCTGGGACCGGATCACGGCCGCCGCCGAGGCCAACGGCGTACCCGTGACCGCGCTCGTCGTCTGTGCCGACGCCGACGCCTCGCTCGCCCGGGCCGCCGATCTCGAGGACCTCTTCGCCCTCGGCGACTACCTCAAGCTCTACAACTGGGCCTTCGGCGCCTGCGTCACCGCCAAGGATGTCGCCCACACCCCGGAGCCCATCCTCCGCCGGCTCGAGGACTCGCTCGGCCCGTTCGACCACACCCGGCCGGCCCACGCTCTCACAGAGCATCGGACGGAGTTCTTCGCCGCCGTCGACCCGACCACGGTCGACCGCTTTCGCAAGCTCTTCGTCCTCCTCAACGCCACGCTCCGGCCGGCCAAGGGACGGCCGCCGATCGCCGACGAGCTCAAGGTCCTGTCCGACCCCCGCACCCAGGTCAGCGCCCGCGTGAACCGGCGCATGTCGCGCTAGGAGCCGGCCGGAACCCGCAACCGCGCCAGGAGGGGCGAGTGGTCGGAGAGGCCGTCCACTCGCCACGCGTGCTCGTAGGCGCAGCCAGAGACCTCGACACCTGAGGAGACGATCAGATGGTCCAGGCGGTAGCCGCCCGGCCACCGCGGCCACCCCCAGCTGATCTCGCGCACCTCGTAGCCGTGGACGGCGCGGAAGGCGTCGACGAACCCGTGCTTCTCGAGGCCGCGAGTCAGCGCGAGCTCCGCCTCGTCCCACCGCTCGCCCCGCTCCGGCCGCAGCCGGCCGTACCGGTCGCGGGCGAATGTCCAGATCGTCCCGTCGGCATGCTCCTTGCGCGGCGTGTTGAGGTCGCCGCAGAGGAGCCGCGGGCGGTCCACATCGCCGGCCAGGTGGCCGAAGACCGCTTCATGGGTGAGGACCTTCGCCAGCCCCGGCCGCGTACTGATCGGCGAATGGACGTTGACCACCTCCGTCCCGTCTCTCAGGCGGACGGCCAGGACCCGCTCCGGCAGGGGCAGCCCGTCGATCGCCACCACCTCGACCGGGTCGCGGCTCGCCGTCAGGACGGCCAGCGGCCGACCCGGCCCATCGAGCCGCCCTACCTCGACGCCGCCGTAGCCGTGCTCGGCCAAGCGCTCTCGCCAGACCGGCGCCGTCCGCGGCGTCACCTCCTGCAGGCAGACGACGTCGGCGTCGAGCGCCAGTACCCGCTCGGCCTGCTCCGGCAGCCGCGCCACCCGCCCGGCCAAATTCCAGCTCACGAGGAGCAATGCGCGCCCCACTCCCGGTAGGCCGCCGGCAGGCAGCGAGCGCACGGCCGGTAGCCCGCCGCCCAGGCGATCTCCTCGGAGAGGAAGAACACCCGGCCGCCGACGTAGCCGCCCCGGGCGATCGCCGGCAGCGCGCTCGGGCAGTCGAGGCGGCCGTAGATCCGTGTCCCCCGGTGGCCGCCGAGCGTCCCCGGCACCCGGCTCGCCCGCGGCCGGCCATCCGCGCCGACGACCACGTTGCCAGTCACCCGGCCACCGCGTCGCCGATCACCGGCCGCCCCCCGGCGGTCGCCGGCCACCGCCTCGCCGGTCACCGGTCGCCCCCCCGGCGGTCGCCGGCCACCGCCTCGCCGGTCCGCTGCCGCCGCCCCGGTAGGTCACCCGGCCGACGCCTCGAGCTCCAGCAGCAGGACCTTCAGCTCGAGCCCGCCCCGGTAGCCGCCGAGGCCCCCGTCGGTCCGCAGGACCCGGTGGCAGGGGACGACGATCGGGATCGGGTTGGTGGCCAGCGCCGACCCCGCCGCCCGCACCGCCGCCGGGTTCCCCGCCGCCGTCGCCACCGACCGGTAGGTCTCCGTCCGGCCGTAGGGGATTCGGTAGGTGGCGTCGAGGACCGTCCGCCGGAACCCACGCACCAGCGACCAGTCGAGCGGCAGGTCGAACTCGACCCGGCCGCCGGCAAAGTAGTCCTCGAGCTGCCGGCGCGCCGCGTCGAGTCGCCCCGGGGCCTCGAGCAACCGTGGCGACAGGCGCGTCGCCAGGTCTTCGAGGACCGCGTCAAGCGGCTCGTTCTCGAACGCCAGCCGGACCAGCCCGACCGGGGTCGCCGCCAGCATCAGCCGGCCGATCGGCGTGTCGATCGACGTGTAGGCGACGTCGAGGACGCCGTCCGCGGCTGCCCCGGCGGCCAGGCGGCTGCGCAGCCGGGCGACGTGGTCGCCCGCCGGCGCGGTGATGCTCTGACTGAGGCGCTCTTCCAGCTGGTTCATCTCGGTTCCCATGGCTCGTTGTCTTGTATCCCAGATGACGGTCGGCGGCCGCCGGACGTGAGGCCCGTCAGCGGGCGTCGTGGAAGATCACGCCGAGCGTTGTCCGCCGCCCCCGCGTCAGCGTGCTCACTCCGTGGCGCATCGCCGCCCGGTAGAAGCCGCGCTTCCCCTCGGCCGGCCGCCGGCGGGTGGCGAAGATCAGGAAGGCGCCCCGGCGGAGCTGCTGGACGTGGGCCCGGCTGGGCCCGCGGGCGCTGCTCGGCGAGGACGAACTCACCGCCCTCGAAGTCGACGCCCGGCCGGTCGAGCAGGGCGACGATCTGGAGCGGGAAGGCCACCTCGCCGTAGATGTCCTGGTGGAGGGCGTTCCAGTCGCCCGCCCCGTAGCGGAGGATCAGCGGCGTCGGGCGTCGCTGGCCCGCCTCGTGGCAGCGCTCGAGGAACGCCGCGAGCTCCCCCGGGTAGCGGACCTCCTCGCCGAGGCGTTCGGCCCACCGGTTGGCCGTCACGGCCAGCGGCGGATAGAAGGCCGATCGCAGCGAGGACACGACCTCGGGGAGCGGGTCGTCGAAGTACTTGTACTCGCCCGACCCGAAGCCGTGGCGGGCCATCGTCACGGCGCTCCGAAAGCTACCCGTCTCGTAGGACGCGGCGAGCTCCCGGCACTCCCCGGCCGAGAGCACGGCCGGCGTCTGGGCGAAGCCGCACCGGTCGAGGTCGGCCTGGAGCTCGGGCCACGGCAGCGACGCCACCCGCTCGCCGATCCCAGCCGTCTTCATCGCCTACCTCCTTCGAATTCGCGCAACGCCCGCAGCGCCTCGAACACGCTCCGCCGCGCCGCCTCCGCGCTCGTCTCCATCGCCGCCCCGATGTCCGCGTACTCGAGGTCGACCAGGAACCGGAGGGCCACCGCCTGGCGCTGCTTCTCCGGCAGGGACCGCACCCGGGCCCACAGCTCCTCGTCGGCGAGCTCGGACTCGGCGCCGGCCCCGGCTACCTCGGCCACCTCCGGCACCGGCACCGGCGCCCGCCCGGCCGCCCGGAATGCGTCGATCGCCTTCCGCGCCGCGATCCGTAGCAGCCACGAACGCACGGACGCCGGGTCGCGCAGCCCCGGGTAGGCCGCCAGGGCGGCCAGCATCGTCTCCTGGAACACGTCGTCGGCCCGCTCCCGCCCGACCTGGGACACGCTGAAGCGCCAGACGTCGCTCGCGTGCCGCTCGACCACCACGTCGAACGGCACCAGGCGCCGCCCTCGGATCGCTGCCTTGCCTGCGCTACGCGTCGCGTTCATCAGGGAACAGACGCGGAACGGCCGGCCGGTGTGAGGTTCACGCCCAGAATGCTCTCAGCCGCCCTTCACAGCCGCTCAGGCGACTCGGGCGGATCCTCCGATCATGCCGCCTCAGCCCTTCGGCCACCGAACCTCGCCACCGGCGCGCCGCCCCAACTCGACTGCCGCCGGTCGCCGACCCGCTCCGGCCGCCCGGTGCCCGCCCGCTCCCGCCGCGGTGCCCCGCGTCGATTCGTCCTCCCGGTCCACAACGCGGAGGCCGCCGCGTTCCGGCGGCTCCACGACCATCTCGCCGCCGGGACGCCCTTCGCCTGGCGGATCGTCATCGCCGACAACGCGATCACAGATCGCCGCCGTCCTCGCCGACCTTCCCGGCGTCGAGCACCTCGACCTCGCCCAGAAGGGCCGCGGCTGAGCTCTCTGCGCCGCCTGGCTGGCCGGCGACGGCGACGGCCCTCTGCTATGTGGACGTCGACCTTTCGAGGGACCTGGGCGCCCTCCTCCCGCTCGTCTCCGGCCATAGCGACCCGGCGATCGGAACCAGCCTCGCCCGCGCCGCCCGCGGCGCCCGCCGCGAGTTCATCTCCCGCGCCTACGACCGCCTTTTCCGAACGGTGCTCCGTTCCCGCTTCTCGGATGCTCAGTGCGGCTTCTAGGCGATCGGCGCCGATATCGCCCGCGCTCTCCCCGACGTCCGCGACGAGACGGGTCTTCGACACCGAGCTGCTCGTCCTCACCCAGCGCCGCCGCCTCCGCATCCGCGAGGTCCCCGTCGACCGGGTCGGCGACCAGACTCGAGCGTCGACAATCCCGCGGACCGCCCGCGACGACCTCCGCGGCGTCGTCCGGCTCCTTCTCACCCGGCGCTTCGGCGGACCAACCAGGTTTTCGATATTGACTCCGAAAAACGGAGCGAACATCGAAAACCTCGCCGCCGCCATCGCCATCGCCATCGCCGCCGCCCCACCACCGCCCCGGCTCCGCCCGGGCGCGCGGCCCCCGACGCAGCAATCGGGGCCCGCCCGGCCGACGGCCGGCTGACCCCCGCGTCACAGTGAGTACGCGCCTCGACCCCGCCGCGCTCGCCCGCCGCCATCCCGAAAGCAGAAGGGAGCCGCGCATGCGTGGACGCCGAGTCTCGGTCGTTCTCGCCACCGTCCACATCGGAGCCGTCCTGATGGCCGTTCTCGCCGGGCCGCTCGGACACACGGTGGCCGTGATCGTCGTCGGCTTCGCCGTCGGCGGGGTCATCGCCGCAACCGCCGCCGGCGCCTGCAGGTCCGACCGCGGATTGATCGCCCCGGCCGGCCGACCGCCGCGCCCCGACCGGCCCCGCCGACCCGGCCCCGCCGACCCGACCCCGCTCCAAAGAACGGGGAGAGCTAGTCCGGCGGAGCCTCGGCGCTCCGGCTCCGGCGGCGGGGCTTGGGCTCGGTCGCCAGTGGAGCCGGGGCCAGCGGCGGCGTCGGTGAGCCGTTGCGGGTCGGCTCCGGCTCCGGTGGGCGCCCGTTGGCCTGCGCCACGGCGTCGGCGCCGCCACCGCGGCGGCGGCGGCGCTTGCCCCGCCAGCGGCGCTTGGGGAAGTTGCGCAGGAGCTCGCGGGCCAGGGCCGGCGGCTTACGGGCCATTCGGGTCCGCGCCCCCCGGAGGACCTCCTCGGCCTCGGGCGAGTGGGCCAGGGCCGCCGCCAGCAGCGCCGCGGCCAGGCGGCGGTCCTGCTTGCGGGCGGACTGGACGAGGCGGCGGGCGTTCCGGGCGTGGGCGGCGCCCGAGGAGTTGACCAGCAGGCCGAGGAGGCGCTTGGTCTCCGGCCACCGCTGGACGGCGTACTCCTCGTGGACCTCGCGGGTGTACTCGGCCATCCGCCAGATCCAGGCGTTCGCCTGGTCGCGGCGGCCGATCCGCTTGTCGACCATCGCCTGGAGCATGATCTTCGACCCCTCGCGGCGCTCCTCGCGGGTCCAGCCGCCGATCATGTCGATCGCCGTGTCGAACGCCTCGGCGTCGCGGATGGCGGCGATCTCGGCGAGGGCCTTCAGCCGCAGCTGAGGGTTGGTGTTGCGCTGGACGGCGGTCGAGAGGAAGCGCCGGCGGAGCTCGCCTGTGCGGTCGAAGTGGAGCATCGCCCGGGCCCGGCGCCACCCGTGCGGCTGGACCCGGGCCCCCGCCAGGGCCGCCCAGACGTGCTGCTCGCCGTAGTCGAGGTGCTCGACGGCGATCCGCCAGAGCTCCCGCTCGAAGACCTCGGCCCGGCGGTCGGGCTCGGCGCAGACCGGGAGGACGCGGCGCTCGACCCGGACGCGGCGGCCGCGGCCCCGGCGGACCGGTCCGACGACGATCGCCCCCCCGCGGTAGACATCGCGGTCGAGCAGCGAGTGCAAGGTCACAACCGGGTCGTCGTTCTTGGTCGCCGGGTGGACGAAGTCGACGACGAGGCCGGCCTCCTTGCCCGGGTGGCGGCGGGTGACCCGCCCGACCCGCTGCTGGTAGATCCGCTTGGAGGCGGTCGGCGCCAGGTGGATGCAGACGGTCGCCCGCGGCGAGTTCCAGCCCTCGGCGAGGAGCTGGGCGTTGATCAGGACGTCGATCTCGCCGCGCTCGTAGCGGGCGAGGATCGACGCCAGCTCGCGCTTCTTGGTCTCGCCGCTGACCGCCATCGCCTTCAGCCCCTCGGCCCGGAACGCCTCGGCCAGGTTGTAGGCGTGGCGGACGCCGGCGGCGTAGACCACGCCGGGCACCCCGTTGAAGCGGACCTTGTAGAGGCTGGCCATGGCCGTGTTGAACGGGTGCTGATCGAGCAGCTCAGCCAGCATCTCCTGGTCGAACTCGGTGTCGATCTCGCCTCGGCGGAGCGGCACCTTGGCGATCGTCCGCACCCCTGGACCCGGCGGGATGCGCACGCAGCGCAGCGGCGAGATCACCCCCCGGCGGGCGGCCTGGGCGAGGTCGAAGCGGGAGGTCTGGGTCGGGAAGAGGTCGGTGACGTGGCGGGCGATCAGGGCGCCGGTGGCCGTCATCCCGACGAAGATCGGCCCGGTCCAGGCGCGGATCGCAGCAGACGTCTTCTCGCCCAGCGCCGTATGGGCCTCGTCGCAGATGACGATCGTGTAGGCGCCGGAGATGTTGCCGGCGTTGCGGACGAACCAATGGTAGGTCTCGACGGTGACCGGCCCGTCGGCCCGGTCCTCGTCGCCGAGCAGGGCCGGGCAGATCCGCTTCTTGTAGCCGCGGTCCTTGAGCTCGCCGTGGAACTGGTCGACCAGGTTGCGGCGGTGGGTGAGGATCAGGACGCCGCCGGTCCGCGACGCCTCGACGAAGCCGAGGGCGGCCACCGTCTTGCCGGCGCCGGTCGCGTGCTCGAACCAGAAGCGCTTGGCGGCGTTCGGGTCCTCGTCCTGCTCGGGGAGCTGGTCCTCGCCGTCCTGGGAGGACTCGTCCTCCTCGTCCCAGTCCTCGGGCGGGGCCTCGAGCTCGGCCCGGTCGAGCTCGGCCTCGAGCTCGGCGGTGACGTCGTCGTCCTCGTCGTCGTCCTCGTCCTCGTCGTCGTCGTCGACGCCGGCGGCCCGGGCGAAGTCGTCGTCTTCGTCGTCGTCGTCGTCCTCCTCGTCCTCGGGCTCCGGGCCGCCGATCTCCTCGTCGCTGAGATCCCCGTGCTCCTCCTCGTCGACCCCGAGGATCGACGCGGCGGCGAGCACGTCGACGGAGCCGTTGGCGTGTCCGCCCGACCGCGACTGGGCCTCGGCGAGGAGGGCGGTCAGGGTGCCCGAGAGGGCGTCGACCTGGTGGGCGGAGAGGGTGGTCCCGTCGACGAGCTTCGGCTCGTCGTCGGAGAGGACGCGTTCGAGCCCGAGCAGGAGCGAGAACTCCCGCCTCCAGGCCGGCGAAGGCTGGGTGCGACCGTCGGCGAGCTCGATCAGGGCGCTGTCGAGGGCGCGCCGGCGCGGTGTCCCGGGCGCGAGGGCGACCGCCGGATCCTCGCCCTCGTGGAGGAAGGGCTCGCGCGTGAGAACTTCCGCACGTGCGATATCGGCAGAGCTGGGGAGGGCCGGTTCGGCCACTGAGATGGAATCAGCCATGGGAGGCTCTACTTCTACGAGAGGGAGTCGCGGGCGACGCGTTGCGCGACTCGAGGGGACCGGCTTCACTCTGAGCGGCGGGCGCGCCCTCCAGGACAAGCCCGCGCTACCGCTTAAGGATACCGCAACATTGCCGGATGCCAAACTTCGGCGGCAGACATGCGCCGTCCCCGGTCCTCCCGCGCCCACCTGGGCGCCGCCAGCCTCGTCCTCGTCCTCGCCGCCGGGTGCGGCACGACGACCCGGAACGCGGCCCCCTCGCCGCAGCAGGTCAAGGCCGCCTTCGCCGGCTCGCCGCCCGTCCTGACCGCCCTTCATGTCCAGGCCGGGCAACTCCTTCCCGGCACGGCCGCCCAGGTCAAGGCGCGGCTGGCCGCCCTCCGCGGCCACCCCGTGGTCGTCAACTTCTGGGGCTCCTGGTGCGGGCCCTGCCGCAGCGAGTTCCCGATCTTCCAGCAGGCGGCCGTCGCCCTCGGTCGCCGGGTCGCCTTCCTCGGCCTCGACGTCAACGACCCCGCCGGCGACGCCCGCACGTTCCTGCGCCATTTCCCGGTCACCTACCCGAGCTACGTCGACTCCGCCGCCCACGCCGCCTTCGCCCTCGGGGCCGGCTCCTACTACCCGACGACCGAGTTCTACGACGCCACCGGCAAGCTCGCCTACACCCACGCCGGGCCCTACCTCACGCTCGCCCAGCTCCTCTCGGACGCGCACACCTACGGCGGGGCGTAGCGGCGGCTCCGCCGGGGAGCTGTTGCGGTCGACTCCGACCGTTCGCCCTCAGCCGGGGCCGCCGCCGAGCCGAGCCCGCGCCCCGAGGGCACCAAGTGCTGCACTAGCTAGCCTTCCGGTGGTGCCCGAGGTCCGCGTCGACCCGCTGTCCGGCCGGCGGAGCATCTTCGCCTCGGGCCGCTCCGAGCGGCCTGGCGCCGAGCTGCGGGCCTACGCCGCGCCGGCGATCGATCCGGCGGGCGACCCGTTCGCCCCGGGCAACGAGACGCAGACGCCGCCCGAGCTCTACGCCGTGCGGCCCGACGGCAGCCCGGCCGACGGGCCGGGCTGGACGGTGCGGGTGGTGCCGAACCTCTATCCGGCGCTCGACCCGGTCACCGTCGTGCCCGAGCGCGACTCCCACCCCGACCTCTACACCGCGCTCCCGGCCACCGGCGCCCACGAGCTGATCGTCAACGCCCCCGACAGCGTCGGCGCGCTCGCCGACCTCTCGGCCGACCAGGTGGCCGCCGCGCTCGGGGTCTGGCGCGAGCGGATGGCCGTCCACCGGGCGGCGGCCTGCCGGCACCTGATCGTCAACGAGGGCGCCGCGGCCGGGTCGTCGATCCCGCATACCCACGCCCAGCTCTACGCGCTCGACTTCGTCCCGGCGGGGATCGCCCGCGAGCGCGAGCGCTTCGGCGCCTACGCCAGCCGCACGATGGGGCAGGACCTCCAGGCCGACCTCCTCCAGGAGGAGGTGCGCCGGCGGGTGCGGATCGTCGCCATCGACGACGACGCCGTGCTGCTCGCGCCCTACGCGTCG
Organism: Solirubrobacteraceae bacterium; assembly: GCA_051001735.1. Lineage (GTDB taxonomy): Bacteria > Actinomycetota > Thermoleophilia > Solirubrobacterales > Solirubrobacteraceae > Palsa-513. Next base: position 23,017 of record JBPCNA010000215.1, on the reverse strand, counting down.
ATCCTCCCCTACCAGTTGACGCTCGTCCCCCGCCGGCCGCGCGCCTGCTTCGAGGAGGCCGGGCCGACCGGGGCTGCTCTCCTCCACGACGGCCTCGGCCGCCTGGTCCGCCGTCTGGGCGCGAGCCCGCCGCTCAACCTCTGGGTGCGGACGGCGCCCCGCGGAGCCGATCACTTCTGCTGGCGGATCGACGTCGTCCCCCGGCTCGAGAACCTCGCCGGCCTCGAGCTCGGCACCGGCGTCCACCTCAACTCCGTCACGCCCGAGCGGGCGGCGAGCGAGCTGCGCGAGGCGTGAGAGCCGTCGTCCAGCGCGTCACCCGGGCCTCGGTCAGCGTCGACGGGCGGCGGGTGGCGGAGATCGGGGAGGGCGTCCTCGTCCTCCTCGGGGTGACCCACGGCGACGATGCCCGGGGGGCGGCGCGGCTCGCCGAGAAGGTCCGGCTGCTGCGGATCTTCGCGGACGCGGACGGCCGCATGAACCTCCCGCTCGGCGACCGCCAGGCGCTCTGCGTGAGCCAGTTCACCCTCTACGGCGATACGGGGCGCGGCACCCGCCCGAGCTACGCCCGGGCGGCTCCGGCGGAGGTCGCCGAGCCGCTCTACCTCCGCTTCTGCGACGCGCTCGGCGCCCGGCGGGGGGTGTTCGGCGCCCACATGACGGTCGAGCTGGTCAACGACGGCCCGGTCACCCTGCTGCTCGAGGTCTGAAGGGAGCGGCCGGCCGACGCCGGTAAGCTCCGCAGCCGAATGCCGCCCGCCAGCCGCCTCGTTCCCCGCTACGCCGCCGAGCCGCCCCACGACACCGAGCCCGAGGGCCGCTGGAGCGACATGCTGCGCACCGAGTTCCTCGGCGCGGCCCAGGCGATCGCCGAGGACGCCGGCGACCCGGGCGACGTCGTCTTCTACCCGGATCGCACCTGGCACGGGCGCACCTACATTCCGGTCAGCGCGCCGACGGCGACCGGCATGGAGATCTACGGCTATATCGCCTACGTCCCCGGCGTGGACGACGACGAGCCGTCGGACTTCGCCGCCCGGGTCGACTTCACCGAGGAGACGGCCGAGCGCAACCCGGCCTGGGAGCTCGACCTCAGCGACGAGGTGATCGGCAGCTGGCGCGGCCACAGCGGCAAGGTCGCGGCGATGACGCTGGTCTGGGGGCGGTCGATGGTCAGCGGCGGGACCCTGGTCACCGCGCTCCTCGGCGGCGTCGACGTCGACCAGTGCGCGCTGGCCGGCGACCGCTTCACCCTGCTCGCGCCCGACGACTACGGCGGGGACCTGCTCGAGGTGCGCCTCTACTCGGCGGACGGCGAAGAGCTGGCGCGCGAGTCGCTCTACGAGTAGTGGATACGACCGTCCCGATCGACGCGGCGATCCGCAGCCGTCGCACCCACAAGGTCTACGGATCGGAGCCCGTGGCGCGCGAGACGCTCGAGGAGCTCTTCGAGCTGGCCCGGTGGGCGCCGAACCACCACCTGACCGAGCCGTGGCGCTTCCGGGTGCTCGGGCCGGCGGCGCTGGCGGCGCTGAAGGAGGCGGCCGGCGCCCCCGACGCGAGCAAGCTCGACCGGGCGCCGACGCTGGTGGTGGCCAGCGTCGTCCAGGAGGGCGAGGCCGACCGGCGCCTCGAGGACGTCTGCGCCGGGGCGGTCGCCGTCTACATCGTGCTGCTCGCCGCCCACGCCCGCGGCCTCGCCGGCTACTGGCGGACGCCGGCCGTGCTCGGGACCGCGGCGGGCCGCGACGCGCTCGGGCTCGGGGAGGCCGAGCTCCCGCTCGGCCTGATCCACCTCGGGCCGCCGCGCCAGGAGCGCGAGCCGCCGGCGCGGACCGAGACGGCCGTCGTCGTCACCTACCTCGACTGATGCGGCTCGAGGGGATCGAGCCCGGTGACATCGTCGCGGTCGACCTCCACGGCCGCCGCTTCTACGCGATCGTGAGCGGCCCGGTGCCCGACGGCCTGGCCATCCAACCGATCGAGCGCGGCGTCAACCGCTTCACCTGCCGCTCGCGGCAGGTGGTCGGGCACTGGGCCAAGCGCGGACGCCCGCGTCCGGTGGCCGGGCGTCTCGAGCAGTCGCCCCACCAGCTCGAGCTGGATACGTCGGGGTAGGCACGGTCGGGTCGGCCCGAGTCGCGCGCCAACCGGGGCAGGTTCGGGCGGCGGTGCTGTTGAATGCCGGGCCATGATCCCGTTCGCCGGCCGCCGCTCCCCTGTGCGGACCCTCGTCGCGGCCCTCGCGCTGGCAGGCGCGATCGGGGCCGGGGCGTCCGCGGTGACGGCCGCCGCCGACGCAGCCGCCGCCGACCCGGCGCCCGTCGGACTGATCCCCGCGCTCCTTGCCCCGCTGTCCCCGCCTCCGGCGGCCACGCCGCCGGAGGCGACCGCCCCGGCCTCGCCCGGCGTCGATCCCTGCTCGGTGGCCCCGGTCACGGGCGATACGACGATCACGATGATGAGCGGCGGCGTCGCCCGGACCGCCGTCCTCCACCTCCCGCCGGCGGCCAGGGGCAAGCCGCTCGCGCTGATCGTCGCCTTCCACGGCTTCGGCGGCAACGGCCCGCGCTTCGAGATCGACACCGGGCTCTCGACGCTGGGCGACCAGCAGGGCTACGCCGCCGTCTACCCGACCGCGCTCGGCAACCAATGGGCGATCTCCCGGCGCGAGCGCGACGTCGTCTTCGTCGGGGAGCTGATCGAGCGCGTCAAGGCACTCGCCTGCATCGACAGCGCCCGCGTCTACGCGACCGGCGTCTCGATCGGCGCCGGCATGGCCGCCCGCTCCGGATGCGAGCTCAGCGACCAGATCGCCGCGCTCGTCCTCGTCTCCGGCGGCTACAAGTCGCTGCCCCCGTGCAACCCCGACCGGCCGCTCTCGGTGCTGGAGATCCACGGGACCGCCGACGGCGCCGTCCCCTATTCGGGCGTCGGGACCAACCACGCCGGCGCCGTGCTCCCCTACATCAGCGCCTGGGCCGCGCGCGACCGCTGCCGGTCGCGGCCGGCCAAGACGGTGATCGCCGCCCACACGCTCCGCTACCGCTGGAGCGGATGCGCGTCGGGCGAGACGGTGGAGCACATCCGCATCTACGGCAGCGGCCACGGCCTGCCCAACGCCGCCGGGACCGAGATCAGCTCGGGCAATCGCACCAACGTCTCGGGCGTCAAGAACATCTGGCACTTCCTCGCCTCCCGCACCCGCGGGCGGCTGTTCTCCGACGAGTAGAACCGGCCGCGCCCTACCGCGCGGCCTGGATCCGGTCGTCGGGCATCGAGTTTCGGAGCTTCTCCAGGGCGAGGCGGATGCGGCCCTTGATCGTTCCGAGCGGGACGCCGAGCCGCTGCGTCATCTCGGCGTGGGTGAGGCCGGCGAAGTAGGCGAGCTCGATCACCTCCCGCTGCTCGGTCGGGAGCTGGTCGAGCAGCACCGCGAGCTCGCGCCGCGCGTCCTCGGCGAGCACCTCCGCCTCGGTCGAGTCGGGGGCCACGGCGAGTTCGAAGAGACCCTCGCTGCGGAGCACGACGTCGCGGTTGCGGCGCTGGAGGTCGATCGACCCGTTGCGGACGATGCGCAGCAGCCACCACTTCACCCGGCCCCGGCCGGGGCGGTAGAGGTCGCGGTTTCGCCAGAGGCTGATGAACGCCTCCTGGGTGGCGTCGGCGGCCAGCCCGCGGTCGTCGAGGATGCGCATGGCCAGCCAGAACACGGTCTGCCGGTGGCGATCGTAGAGGGTCTCGAACGCCCGGGAATCGCTCCTTTGGACGCGCAGCATCAGCGCCTCGTCAGAAAGGTCCGGCTCGATGACTTTGCTGCTCAACCTGCTCCCTTGAATCCCCTGTACAGCGTAAGACTAGTAGCTGCTTGCGCAACGGCTCGGCGCGCCCACGTTTGGGTACTCGATCAGCGGGCACCTCATCCGTATGAGTTCTTCGACGACAGACATCCCCCAGATCACCCTGACCGGCGGAGCAGAGATTCCGCAGCTCGGCTACGGCGTCTTCCAGGTGCCGCCCGAGGAGACCGCCGAGGTCGCGACGCGGGCGCTCCTCGCCGGCTACCGGCACCTCGACACGGCCGCCGCCTACGGCAACGAAGCCGGCGTCGGCCAGGCGATCCACGCCGCCGGCGTCGACCGCGGCGACGTCTTCGTGACCACCAAGCTCGCCAACGACGACCACGGCTACAACCAGGCCCACCAGGCGTGCAAGGCCAGCCTCGACCGGCTCGGCTTCGACTACCTCGATCTCTACCTGATCCACTGGCCGGTCCCGGCCCACGACCTCTACGTCGAGACGTGGAAGGCGTTCGTCGAGCTGCGGGCCGCCGGCCTCGTCCGGGCGATCGGCGTGTCGAACTTCATGCCCGTCCACCTCCACCGGCTGATCGACGAGACGGGGATGGTGCCGGCGGTCAACCAGGTCGAGCTCCATCCCCACTTCCAGCAGGCCGGGCTCCGACGCGTACACGCCGAGCTGGGGATCGTCACCGAGGCGTGGAGCCCGCTCGCCCAGGGTCGCGTGCTCGACGATCCGACGCTCACCGAGATCGCCGCCGCCCACGGCCGGACGCCGGCGCAGGTCATCCTCCGGTGGCACGTGGAGCTCGGCAACGTGGTGATCCCGAAATCGGTCACGCCCCAGCGGATCGAGGAGAACATCGACATTTTCGGCTTCCACCTGACGGCGGCGGAGACGGAGGCGATCGAGGCGCTCGACGCCGGCGATCGCCAGGGCCCCGATCCCGACACGTTCGTCCGCCCGTAAACGGCGAGCTAGCCTCCGCGGGGTGGAATCCGCCCCCACCCCGCGGGAGAAGTGGAACCGGCGCTACCGGGAGCCGGGCTTCGCCGCCCTCACCGGGGCGCCCGCCGAGTGGCTGGTGGAGAACCGCGACCTGCTCGCCGGGGCGCCCGGGCGGCGGGCGCTCGACGTCGCCTGCGGGGACGGGCGCAACAGCCGCTACCTGGCCGAGCTCGGTCTCGCCGTCCTGGCGATCGACGTCTCCGACGTGGCGGTCGCCGCCGTGCGCGCCGCCGCTCGCGAGCGCGGCCTCCCGGTCGACGCGCGCGTCGTCGACCTCGAGGCCGAGCCCCTGCCCGGGGCCGGGGCCTACGACGTCGTCGTCAACCTCAACTACCTCCAGCGCGACGTCTTCCCCGCCCTCGCCGCGGCGCTCGCCCCGGGTGGCCTGCTGGTCTTCGAGACCTTCGCCGAGGCTCACGTGGTCGAGCTCGGCAACCGCTTCGACGCTCGTTTCCTGCTCGCCCCCAACGAGCTGCTCCGCGCCTTTCCCGGTCTGCACGTCCGCCGCTACCGGGAGGGCGTCGAGCTGCGCTCGGGGCGCGAGCGCGGCGTCGCCGGCATCGTCGCCGAGCGCCTCCTTCCCGGTTGACCCCGGCGGCGGCGGGAGCGACGCCAGGCGATACGGTTCGCCGATGGTCGTGATCATGGAGCCGGGCGCCGAGACCGCCCTCGTCGAGGCGGTGGCCGAGCGGATCGTCGAGCTCGGCCTCGTGGCCCAGACCACGGTCGGGGTCAGCCAGACGATCGTCGCCGCCCTCGGCGAGACCGCCGGCCGCGACGAGCTCGACGCCGAGCTCGGCGAGCTGCCCGGGGTGATGCGGGTCGTCCGGATCAGCCGCCCCTACAAGCTCTCCTCGATCGAGGCGACGATGCACGAGCCCTCGACGCTCACCATCGCCGGGCGCGTGGTCGGGCCGGGAAAGTTCTGCATGATCGCCGGGCCCTGCACCGTCGAGTCGAGCGAGCAGACCTTCGCCATCGCCGAGAGCGTGGCCGCCGCCGGGGCGTCGATGCTCCGGGGCGGGGCGTACAAGCCGCGGACCTCGCCGTTCGCCTTCCAGGGGCTCGGCGTCGAGGCGCTCGAGATCCTTTCCGAGGCCCGCCGCCTGACCGGTCTGCCGATCGTCTCCGAGCTGCTCGACATCAACCAGGCCGAGCTCTTCCGCGACCACGTCGACGTCATCCAGATCGGCGCGCGCAACATGCAGAACTACACGCTGCTGCGGGAGATCGGCGAGATGGGGATGCCGGTGATCCTCAAGCGCGGCCTCTCGGCGACGATCGACGAGATGCTCCAGGCCGCCGACTACGTGCTCCGCGGGACCGACCAGGTCGTCCTCTGCGAGCGCGGCATCCGGACCTTCGAGACGGCGACCCGGTTCACGCTCGACCTCTCGGCGATCCCGGCGCTCCGCCAGCGGACCCACCTGCCGGTGATCGTCGACCCGTCCCACGCGTCCGGCGATCGGCGGCTCGTCGGCCCGCTCGCCGCGGCAGCCGCCGCCGTGGGGGCCGACGGGCTCCTCGTGGAGGTCCACGACGACCCGACCCACGCCCACTGCGACGGCCCCCAGCAGCTGGCCACCGCCGACTTCGCCGAGTTCGCCGCGCGGATCGCCGCCCACGCCGCGCTCGACGGGCGCACCTTCGCCTGAGCGATGCGCAATCCGCTCTGTCGAGCGCGCAGCGCACCGACCCGCGAGTTCTCGGTTACGGTCCTCGCCCCGGCGAGAGCGGTGACGATCGAGGCGGCGAGGCTCCCCGTCGAGCTCGGCTGGGACGGGGCGGTCAGCGCCCTGCTCGGCGCCGTCGAGGTCCCGGCGGATGCCACCGCCTACCGGTTGCTCGACCTCGCGGCGGGCACGTGGATCGACCGGCCCGCCACGGTCGCGGACGTCGCCCCGACGGCGATCGCCCTCGTCCACGAGCAGGTCGCCGCCGGGCACGACGAGCCCGCCGTGATCGCCCGGATGGTCCGCGAGAACCCGCCGTCCTAACCGTCCGCCCCGGCCCGTAGGGCGCCGAGCAGCCAGCCCCAGGCGGGCGAGCTGCTCGGCCGCGACGGCCAGCCGTTGATCGTGCCCAGCAGCTGCCAGTAGCGCTCGGCGCGCGCGTCGGCGAACGTCTCGATCGTCTCGGCCAGCCAGGCACGGTAGGCGTCGTCCTCAGGCCGCCCGTGCGCCGCGGCCAGGGCGGCGACGAGCTCGTCGAGCACCGCCCGGGCCTGCGGCGACGCGGGATCGAGCCCGGCGTCAAGCGCCGCGCCGGCCCGCTCGGCGACGAGCGCGTTGACCCGTTCGGCCGTCCCCGGGTCGGCCGGCGCCGCCGCCCGATCGGTCGAGCTCCGTTCGGCCATCCCGCGGATCCGCCGCCGGAAGTCCTCGTCGGAGACGAGCCCGGCGAGCTCGATCCACGCCTCGAGCTGGGCCGGGGTGGCGTCGTCGGGGAGCTCCGGCCGGCTCTGGCGCATGCGCGTGAGGATCCCCGGGTCGGCGTCGAGCCCGTCGAACACGTGGTCGACGAAATCCTCGACGATCCGGCAACGCTCCTCGGCCGACAGTCGGGCGAGCTTGTGCATCAGGTTCATCTCCTCTGGATCGGCTTGGCGTCGGGCGACCGCGGCGAGGACGGCCCGGCGCAGCCGGAGCACGCGGATCTGGGCGTCGAGGGCCGCGGCGTGGGCCGCGGCCACCTCGGCCACGGTCAGCTCGCGGGCGAGCACCCGCCGGACCGTGGCCAGGTCGACGTCGAGCTCGCGCAGCGTGTGCACGAGCTCGAGCCGGGCCGGAGCCGCCCCGTCGTAGAGGCGGTAGCCGGCGTCGGTGCGCCCGGCCGGCGGGACGAGGCCGCTGTCTGACCAGAAGCGGATCATCGTCACCGGCAGCCCGGTCAGACGAGCGAGCTCGCCGATCGTGCGGAGGTGGTGCTCGGGGGTCATGCGGGCCATCTTCAGGCCTCCAGCGACTGGAGAGTCAAGCCTGCTTCAGAATGACCCGGCCCGCCCTCGTAGTCCAACGGATAAGACGGCCGCCTCCTAAGCGGCAAATCCAGGTTCGATTCCTGGCGGGGGCACTACCCGGCGCGTTCGGGGTAGACGTCCTCGATCGTGGTCAGGGCGACGTACGGGGCGCCCGCCGCCCGCTCGATCGTCGCGCCGCCGCCGACCAGGCGGTCGAGCACGCTGACCACGCCGCAGATCTCGTGGCCGGCCTCCTGAAGCGCCTCGATCGCCGCGACCGTCGAGCCGCCGGTGGTGACGACGTCCTCGACCACGAGGCAGCGGTCGCCGGAACCGAGCGGCGGCCCCTCGATCCGCCGCTGGAGGCCGTGGGACTTGGTCTCCTTGCGGATGAAGAACGCGGTGCACGGGGCGCCGGCCGCCAGCGCCGCGCAGGCGACGGGATCGGCCCCCATGGTCAGCCCGCCGATGGCGGTGGCCCGCCACTCCGCGGCCCGCTCGGCGACGAGCTCGCCGAGGGCGGCGAAGCCGGCCGGGCGGAGGATCGCCCGCTTGGCGTCGACGTAGTACGAGGCCGTCCGCCCGCTGGTCAGGACGACCTCGCCGATCACCAGAGCGTGCTCGCGGAGCTCACCGATCAGTCGTTCGCGGGCGGTCATCGGCCGAAGGGATCCTACGGCTCGTACATCCGCCGACCCGGCTACCGCCTCGGCGGGCTGCTGCCGTTGCCTCTCGCAGAGTGATCTCCGCCGTCCTGCGCACCGCCGCCGTCCTCGCCACCCTCGTGCTGCTGGCGAGCTTCTCCCTGTTCACCGTCGACCAGGCCGGCGGCGCCTCGCAGCAGGCGCAGGCCGAGATCGGTTCGACGGTCGGGCCGCCGATCCACGCCGTCGCCGCCGAGCAGGGCGCCCGCGCCACCCTCGACGGCGTCGACCGCTTCCTGCTCACGCCGGTGACGGCGTTCGCCCCGGGCCAACCCGACTCGTGGGGCTACCGCTCCGTCGCGCTCGCGCTCGGACTCCTCCTCTACGGCGTGTTCCTCGGCATCCTCGCCCGCTCCACCGGCCTCGCCCGGATCGCTCGCGATCCGCCCCGGGCCGAGCCGCACTTCTGAGACACCCCTACGGCCCGGCGTTGCCCCGGATCTGGTGGCTTCCACCGCCGCTGCGGTAGTAGACGTCGACCGGATAGCCGTAGCGCGCCCAGGCGAAGACGCCGGCGGCGTCGGGGACGGGGATGCGCAGGCAGCCGTGGGAGGCCGGGTAGGGCGGGACGTCGGCGTAGCCGTGGATCGCGTAGCCGCGGATGAAGTAGTTGGCGTCGACCATGCCCTTCTCGTTGATGCCGGCCGTCTTCAGGTAGACGTTGAAGTTGCCGATCACCGTCGGCGTCGACGGCTTGCCCGAGCTCATCTCGAAGATCTGGCGCACACGGCCGCCCGGGAGCACCTCGGCCAGCACCTGGTGGGTCAGGTCGCCCTCGAAGTGCGACCCTTGGCCGGGGTAGCGGACATGGAACGATCCGGCGCCGATGGCCAGCCGGTCGAAGACGATGCGACTGGCGTCGGGCGTCCGCGCGAGGTCGGTCAGCTTGCGGAAGGCGATCACCGCGCGGGCGGTCCCGTCGTCGTAGCGGCCGGACCGGGGCACCGCGTAGTGCAGCCCGGCCAGCTCCTGCTGGAGCAGGCGCACAGCGGCGCCCTGCTGCCCGGGTACGACGCCCGCCCGGACGGCGAGCAGGCGGCGCACGGGCGCTTGCGACCCGGCCTGGAAGCTCGTCGCCGGATGCGCGACGCGGACGATGATCGGGGCCGGGCGGCCGCCCACGCCGAGGACGGCGGTGAAGCGCCCGACGCCGTGGCCGCCGTTGCGGACGGGGACGTTGCGGGTGTCGAGCCGGGCGCCGTAGCGGAAGGTCCGCACGAACACGGTCTGGCCGGCGATGTAGGGAGTGACCGTCCCCACGACGCGGACCTGCCCGCCGGCGATGACCGTGTCGACGGGCAGCCCGCCGGGGTTCTCCAGGGTCGTGTGGATGGTGATCGGCGCCGGGCCCGGGGCCGGGGCCGGGGCCGGGGGCGGGGGCGGGGGTGGCACCGGCACGGTGTTGGCCGGGGCCACCGCGGGTGGGAGCGCGGCCGTGGCCAGGAGGGCGATGAGGGGTACGAGTCGGCGCAAGCGCTCGAGACTATTGGGCGGGCGCGAGGCGCGCAACCGACGACAGGGCCACGGTGATCGTCCCGAGTGCCGCGATCGCGAGAATCGGGATCTGCCAGCTCCAGTGCTGGGTGAGGCCGAGGGCGATCGAGTTGTTGAGCGCGTGGAGGGCGACGCACGGGTAGAGCGACCCGGTCTTCCAGTAGACGACGCAGAGCACGAAGCCGAAGAAGGCGAGTGGCACGAGGTAGCCGATCGGCGCCGAGCCGGCGTGGATCGCCCCGAAGACGATCCCGGTGATCACCGCGGCGGGCACCGCGCCGCACCAGCCGCGCAGCGAGGTGAAGAAGAAGCCGCGGAAGAAGAACTCCTCGCAGACCGGGGCGATCACGCAGGTGAGCAGGCAGACGGCGACGAGCCCGAGAGCGCTCTGGTTGGCGCCGAGCTGCTCGACCAGCTTCTCCTTGTCCTTGATGCCCAGCGCCGAGACCCAGATCGCCGAGAAGGCGAAGAAGACCACGTAGCCGAGCACCAGCGCCCGGGCCGCGCCGGCGATCGGGACCGGGCGCAGCCCGAACTGGTCCGGCCGTGGTCGGGCGATCTGCGCGGCGAAGAAGACGGCGGCGCCGACGAAGGCGGCGTCCTGGAGGACGGTCGAGATCAGGCTGACCTCGGGCGGCGGGTGGGCGAGGCTGGCGCCGGCGATGGCGGCGGCGACGAGGCCGACGACGAGGCCGCCGACGATCGCGCCGCCGAACCCCGCGACCAGGGCCAGCGGGGCGAACGTCGCCGGCCAGGTGCGCGGCGGCGGGAGCGGCTCGAGGACTGCCATTCCCGTGAGGTTAGGGATCGACCAGGGCGGCGAGGCTGACGATCGTCCGCACGTCGTCCCGCGGTTCTCCGGCGCCGGGAGCGATCAGCCCGGCGGCGTCGGTTCGCGCGAGGAGCACCGGCTCGATGCCGGCGGCGCGCGCGCCGGCGACGTCCTCGTCGTAGCTGTCGCCGACGTGGACGGCGTGTTCCGCCGGGACGCCGGCCAGCGCGAGCCCGGCACGGAAGACCGCGGCCGCCGGCTTCGCGGCGCCGACCGCGGCTGAGCAGACGATGCCGTCGAGGAGCGGCGCGATCCCCGCCTGCGCCAGCGCGTCGGTCAGCGAGACGTCCCAGTTGCTGACCACGATCAGGCGCACCCCGCCCGAGCGCAGGCGCTGGAGTACGGCGGGCACCTCGGGGTACGCGGCGAAGCGGATCGCGTCGAGCAGCGTCGGCGTCAGGTCGCCGAGGTCCACCCCGGCCGCCGCGTCGCCGAGCTCGCCGGCGAGCACCCCGGCGCACGCCTCGCGCAGCGCGGCCAGCGATGCCGCGTCGCTCGCGCTCTGGCAGTGCGCACGGTAGTAGGCCATCTCGGCGCGGAGCGCCCGGACGACGTCCTTCTCGGCGACGACGACGCCGTGGCGCTCGGAGAGGAGGTCGACCAGCGGCCCCCAGGGCGGCTCGATTCCCACCAGCGTGCCGAGCGCGTCGAGCAGGATCGCCTTCATGCGATCCAGTGCCAGGTGGCGAAGAGGCCGGTGAAGACGGCGAGCGCGGTCGCGCTCGCCCCCAGCACGGGCAGGCGGAGCCGCGGCCGCCGGGCCAGCCAGACCCCGACCGCCATCGGCAGCGGAAAGAGCACCACGGCGTAGCGCGGCAGCGAGGTCAGCGGCTGCGGGGCGACTGGGTAGGAGACGGCCAACAGGATCGCCGTGGCGGCGTAGGCGCCGTAGGCCAGCGGCAGCCGGCGGAGCGCCCCGGCCAGCGGGAGCAGCGTCCCGAGCAGGAAGACGAAGAGCAGCATGTTGTGCCAGCCGGCGATCACCGGGTCGCCGCCCGCCGGCGGGAAGAAGATCGTCCGGGTCTGTCCGGCGAGGATCTGCCGGGCGCCGCCGACCGCCGCCCGGGCCGCCTCGACGACGCCGTCGACCGGCCCGGCGTAGTGGCGGTACCAGACCTTCTGGAGGGAGAGCGGGGCGAGCGGGTCGAGGCCGACCACCCAGAGCCAGCCGAGGTAGGCGCCGAACCCGAGCGGGATCGCCAGCAGCCAGAGGGCCTGGCGCCGCCGGGGCCGCGGCCCCGGCGGGGGCGCGGACGCCGACCGGCCGAGACGGAGTGCCACGCCGCGCCGCTGCTCGAAGCAGAGCAGGGCGAGCGCCCCGACGAGCAGCAGGCCCTGGGAATGGGTCGCCGACGACAGGGCACCGAGCGCTCCGGCCCGCGCCCAGCGCCCCTGCCGCGCGGCGAGGAAGGCCCCGAGCGAGAGCGCCAGGAACAGCGACTCGCTGTAGACCGCGGTGAAGAAGAAGGCCATCGGGCCGAGCGCGGCGGCCAGCACGGCCAGGCGCGGCGCGGCGGGATGCTCGTGCCCGACCTCGAGCTCGGTCAGCCGCCAGAGCAGGCGCAGGGCGACGAGGAGGGAGACCAGCGAGACGAGCACGCCGGCCGCGAGCAGGCCGGGCCCGAGCGCGCCGACCACGGCCACGAGCAGCGGATAGAGGGGAAAGAAGGCGGGACCCGAGCCGGCCTGATAGCCGCCGCGGGCGATCGTCAAATACCAGACCGAGTCCCAGCGGGCAAACGGAGCGGCCAGCGTGTCGCGCACGCCGCCGCCGAGGCGGTCGACGACGCCCGGCGGGTCGAACCCTCCGTGGGGGACCGCCCCGAAGGCGAGATGGGCGCCGAGGCCGGCGGCGAGGACGACGGCGAGCGCGAGCGACAGCCCGAGCGTGGCGTCCCGCAGGGCTCTATCGGGGCGGAGCGCCGACCCGATCGGCGCGGCCCGCAGCGGCCGCCGCGCCGTCGCCGGGTCGGTGGTCTGGGCTTCCATCGGTCCCCGCCGATGATCGCAGCACCGGCCGTGGGCGGCGCCGTGCAGCCGGCCCGACGCGAAGCGAGCCGCGCGAGCCATGTGCGAGAATTGGCGCCGCTGACCGCGCCGTACCCGAGGGTACCGCGCCCCGGCCAACGCGATGACAGCACGTGACCGACAGCGCCGGCGCCGTCGCCACAGCAGCGACCCCGCCCGCCTGCTCCTGATCGGGCTCGGCGTCCTCTTCGGCTCGGGCGTCGTCGCCCTCGGCATCGTCGTCGGCTACGTGGCCTCGATCGCCAACAGCGTCCCGGCCCTGAGCACGCTCAAGGCGGTCAACAACGGGGCGAACTCGACCGTCTACGCCGCCGACGGCTCGCAGCTCGGCTTCATCGTCTCCGACAAGCTCCGCCAGCCGATCACCTCGGCGCAGATCCCCACCGTCCTCAAGCAGGCGACCGTGGCGATCGAGGACCAGCGCTTCTACCAGCACCACGGCGTCGACGTCCAGGCGATCATCCGCGCCGCGGTGACCGACATCAGCTCCGGCAAGACGCTCCAGGGCGGCTCGACCCTGACCATGCAGCTGGTCCACAACCTCTACGTGAGCAACGACCAACGTTCGCTCAAGCGCAAGATCCGCGAGGCGGTGCTCGCCGAGCAGCTCGAGAAGGCGCACCCGAAGGACTGGATCCTCACCGACTACCTCAACAGCGTCCCCTACGGAGCCGTCGGCGGCCAGAACGCGATCGGCGTCCAGTCCGCCGCGCGGATCTTCTTCAACCGGACGGCCTCCGAGCTCACCCTCCCGCAGGCGGCGCTCCTCGCCGGCCTGCCCCAGGCGCCGAGCGACTACAACCCGTTCAACGACCCCGCGAGCGCCAAGCGCCGGCGCAACGAGGTGCTCGACAAGATGGCCCAGCTCAACTTCATCACCGGCGTCCAGGCGCTCAACGCCGAGGCCACCCCGCTGGGCGTCCGGCACGGCAACTACTACACCGCCCACCGCGAGCCCTTCTTCTTCGACTACGTCAAGCAGCAGCTGATCCACACCTACGGGGCCAACACCGTCCTCCAGGGCGGCCTGAAGATCTATACGACGATCGAGCCCAAGCTCCAGGAGGCGGCACGGAAGGCGATCTCCGGCGTGCTGAACCAGTCGGGCGATCCGGCGGCGGCGATCGTCTCGATCGACCCGCGGACCGGCCACATCCGGGCCATGGCCCAGTCGGCGCAGTACAGCCAGTCGCAGTACAACCTCGCCGCCCAGGGCCACCGGCAGCCGGGCTCGACCTTCAAGACGGTGGTCCTGATGACCGGGTTGCGGCGCGGAGTCGACCCCAACAACACCTACTACACGTCCAAGCGGCTGCTGTTCAACGACCCGATCTGGGGGCCGATCGACACCCAGACCTACTCGAACTCCTACGCCGGCACCGAGAACCTCGTCCAGGCGACGCTCCAGTCCGACAACACGATCTACCAGCAGTTCGACCTCGATCTCGGGCCGCGCAACGTCCGCCAGACGGCGATCGACATGGGCGTCACCTCGCCGCTCGAGGGCCTCCCGGCCGAGGGCCTCGGCGGCATCAAGGTCGGCGTGACGCCGCTCGAGATGGCCGATGCCTACGCGACGGTCGCCTCCGGCGGCTTCCGCAACACGCCGCTCGCCGTGATCAAGGTCGTCTTCCCCGACGGGCACGTCGACGACCTCTCGGCCCCCCAGCGGGTCAGAGCGTTCTCCGACGGCGTGACCGCGGAGGCGACCAACATCCTCCACGAGAACATCCTCGCCGGCACGGGCAAGCTCGCCAACTACGGCTGCCCGGCGGCCGGCAAGACCGGCACCACCGACAAGTTCACCGACGCCTGGTTCGACGGCTTCACCCCGCACCTGTCGACCGCCGTCTGGATCGGCTACCCGAAGGGCAAGATCCCGATGACCAACGTCCACGGGATCTCCGTCGCCGGGGGGACCTTCCCGGCCCAGATCTGGCACGACTACATGCAGGTCGTGACCAAGGGCGACTGCTCGGACTTCCCCAAGCCGACGACGACGATCCACTACCAGTCGTTCACCGGCCGCTACGTCGCCAACTCGAGCGCCGGTGGGTCGGGCAACCAGTTCTTCACGCAGACGACGACGACCACCACCAGCCCGACGCTGACCGTCCCCGCCAACCCGGGCGGCAGCCCGGCGCCGGGGACGGTTTCCCCGACCCCCAACCAGACGCCGAAGCTGATCGTCCCGCCCGTGCCGACGCCCCAGGTCACGCCCAAGCCGGCCGGGGTGCCGGGCGGGGCGGCCGCCCCGACGCACTGACCGACCTGCCGGTCCCGTCCGGGCTTGCTACCGTGGGCATCGACGGGGCGCCGGTTTGCGGCGCCCGCTAACGGGGCCTCCGCGAGGGCCGGCGAGGATTCACAAGGTGGCGAAGGAAGACAAGGTCGAGTTCGAGGGCGAGGTCATCGAGGCCCTCCCCAACGCGATGTTCCGCGTCAAGCTGGACAACGACCATGTGGTGCTCGGTCACGTCGCCGGGAAGATGCGGCGCTTCCGCATCCGGATCCTCCCGGGCGACCGCGTTCGCTGCGAGCTCTCGCCCTACGATCTCGACCGGGCTCGGATCGTCTACCGCCACCGCTGAGCGCCCGGCACGGACGAGCACGCCCTGATCGAGGCGATCGGCGCTGCGCTCGAGCCGCGCGGCGCCCGCGTGCGTCGCTGGATCGGAGACGACGCCGCGGTGGTCCGCGCCCGCGGCTTCGCGGTCGTCTCGGTCGACACGATGGTGGAGGGTGTGCATTTCCGACTCTCCTGGAGCAGTCCAGGCGAGGTCGGCCGGCGAGCGCTGGCCACAGCCCTCTCCGACCTGGCGGCGATGGGCGCCGAGCCGGGTGAGGCGTACTTCTCGCTGGCGGTCGGCGGTGCGCTCGACGCCGCGGGCGCACTCGAGCTGATGCGGGGAGCCGAACGGCTCGCCTCAGAGACGGCGACGACGATCGCCGGCGGCGACGTCGTCGGCTCGCCGACGCCCACCGTCTCGGTCACCGTCGTCGGCTGGGCCGACACCGAGGAGGAGCTCGTCGGCCGCGACGGGGCGCGGCCGGGCGATCTGGTCGGGGTCACCGGGGAGCTCGGCGGCGCCGCCGCCGGCCTCGCCGTGCTCGAGGGGCGAGCCGACGGCGGGCCCCACGCCGAGGCGCTGCTCGCCCGCCACCGGCTCCCCCGCCCGCGCCTGGCCTGGGGCCGGGCGCTCGGGGCGATCGGCGCCCACGCGCTGATCGACCTCTCCGACGGGCTCGGCGGCGACGCCGGGCGGATCGGCGAACGCAGCGGCGTGCTGCTCGAGATCGACCTCGACGCTCTCCCCCTGGCGCCCGGGGTGGCGCACGTGGCAGGGCAGCTCGGGCTCGGGCCGGCGGCGCTGGCCGCCACCGGCGGCGAGGACTACGAGCTCTGCGTGTGCGTGGCCGAACGCGACCGCGCCGCGGCCGAGCGGGCGGTGCCCGCGCTCAGCTGGGTCGGTCGGGTGGCGGCGGCGGAGCCGGGCCGTCCGCCCGGGGCGCGCCTGACCGGTGCGGGCGGTCCGCTGATCGCGACCGGCTACGAGCATCGTCTGGGGTCGGGAGGCCGAGCAGGCGCCTAGCGTCCGCGCGGGCGATCAGCGCCGCTGCGACGGCCGACGGGTCGACCCGGTAGCGGTCGCGCGTGACCTGGGCTCTGAGGCGAAGGATGTGCATGCTGCGAGCTGTCATCGGCTCCTGCCCCGTCATCCTCGCGCTCCGGCGGCGGGTCTCGGCGTTTGGTGGATCCCGCTCACCGTCGGAGCGCCGAGTCGGTCCCCCCGAGCGACCCGGGGCCGGCGTAGCTGACCGGCCCGCGGACGGTGATCTGCGGCTGGACGGCGTCGCCCGCGCCGGCGCGGCCGAGGACGATCATCACCGCCGCCACCGCCCCGCCGCCGGCGATGCTCCACAAGAGCAGGGAGACGGGGCCGACGTGGCCGCCGGCCACCAGCAGCAGGCCGGTCCAGGCGAAGGCCGCCGGCCCGAGCCCGAGCCGGGCGCAGTAGAGGAGGACGACGGCGACCACGGGCAGGACGGAGATCGCCACCAGCGCCACCCCGAGCGACCGCGGCGGCGGCGGGTCGAGCGCGGTGGCCAGGAGCCAGAGGTGGAGCGGGAGGATCCCCAGGAGGGCGGCGAAGGGGTTGGCCCACCAGGTCAGGAGGACGACCCCGCTGAGGGCGAGCACGAGCGCCGCCGCCGATCCGTCCCAGTCGGCAGCGCTGGGGGTGCTCAGGCGCAGGCGCAGGCGCCGCGTCAGCGTCGGCCGCAGCACCCAGCCGAGGCCGAAGACGATGGCGACGCTGACCAGGGCGATCGCGCCGGCGGTGCCCGGGGGCAGCTGGCGCGAGGTCACCGGCCCGGTCGGGGCGGCGGACAGCAGGCCGGTGCGGCCGAGGACCACCGCGAAGAGGGCGGCGAGGGCGAAGGGCATCGCGCCCACGGCGAGCCAGGCGAACCACGGCGCCACCGGCTGGCGGCGGCGGCGCACCCGGGCGAGCATGTCGACCCCGGCGACGAGGATCGGGAGGGCGAGCATGGCGGCCAGGAGGCGGATCCCCCAGGCGGGGAGGACGCGCGAGCCGAGCAGGACGTCGCGGGTCGGCGCGCCGACGTCGGGCGCGGTGTCGAGCGCGTTGATCGCCCGCAGGACGCCGCGGCCGAATTCCTGGAGGCGCTCGAGCGACGGCGGGTCGGTCGGACCCGGGCCGATCTCCCCGCTCGCCTGGATCAGTACCGCCGGCAGTCCGGCGGCCCCGAGCGGGCCCTGCTCGCCGACCGTCAGGGGAAAGGCCAGGCGGGCGAGCTGGTCGGTCGGGGCGGTCCCGCCCGGGCTGCGCCCGAATTGGGTCTGGAGCGCGGCCTCGACCGTCCGCCGCAGCCGGATCGGGGCGATCTGCGACCCGTCCGACCAGGGGACGACGTAGGGCCGCCGAGCCCCGGACCCGGCGAGGTCGCCGAGTACGAGCACCGCGTCGACCGGGTCTCGCAGCTGCCCGACGAGATCGGCTGCCCCGGCGGCGCCGCCGCTGCCGCCGCTGGTCGAGACGAGCGTGAGCGTGCGCTGGGTCACGCGGTTGCCGAAGAGGCGGACGAGCTCGAGCAGGGCGGCCGAGCCCGAGAGCTCGGCGAGCGAGCCGGGACGCCGGCTGTCGCGGTGGGCGACGATCACGATCGATCCTCCGGTTCGTCCCTGGCGGCGGCCGATCACCGTCAGCAGCGGACGGCGTCCGGCCACCGTGTCGCCGATGAAGCTGTGGATCCGCGTGGCGAAGCCGGCGTTCTCGAAGTCGCGCGCGATCCGCCGGGCCAGGCGCTCGTCGCCGGCCGAGCCGGGGGCGCGCGAGGGATAGGCGGCGGCCAGCGAGCCGAGCGTCATCATCGCGCCGGCGCCGTCGAAGGCGTCCGGGGCGAGCGTCGAGGAGAACGGCCGGGGGCGGGGGGCGAGTGAGAAGGCGACGTAGACGAGTACCAGGGCGAACGGCACGAACGCCAGTCGATAGAGGCGCAGATCGACCACGACCGCAGCGTAGTGGTCGCGGGCGGCGGCAACGCCGGCCCGATCTGCCACCGTTCACCCGCATACCGATGACCGAGCGCCCGCCCAGGATCCTCCTCGTCGACGACGAGCAGTCGATCCTCACGCTGCTGTCGTATCCGCTGCGCAAGGACGGCTACGAGGTCGTCCGCGCCGTCGACGGCGCCGAGGCCCTGGCCCGCTTCGGCGAGCGCGAGTTCGACCTCGTCGTGCTCGACGTGATGATGCCCCGCGTCGACGGCCTCGAGGCCTGCCGCCGCCTGCGGGCGATCAGCCCGGTGCCGATCATCATGTTGACCGCCAAGTCGGAGGAGATCGACAAGGTGCTCGGGCTCGAGCTCGGAGCCGACGACTACATCACCAAGCCGTTCTCGATGCGCGAGTTCCGCAGCCGCGTCAAGGCCGCGCTCCGCCGGGCGTCGCTCAGCGCGCAGACCCCGGCGCCGGGGCCCGCCGAGCCGACGCTGGCCGCCGGCGAGCTCGCCCTCGACGCGGCCAAGCGCTCGGTCCGGGTCCGCGGCGAGCTCGTCCAGACCACCTTCGTCGAGTTCGAGATCCTCGCCGCCATGCTCCGCGAGCCCGGGCGCGTCTTCACCCGCGAGGCCCTGCTCGAGCGCATCTGGGGGGACTCCGACTACCGCGACCCGCGGACCATCGACGTCCACATCCGCCACCTCCGCGAGAAGCTCGAGCGCGACCCCAAGGAGCCCGAGTACGTCTTCACGGTGCGGGGGGTCGGTTACCGCTTCCGCGACGACGGCGAGTTCTAGGACGGCTTCCCGGTGAGCGACACGGCCGAGTCGCCCGAGCCCGACCCGCCGCGCCGGGCGCGGGCCGTGCTCCACGCGCTGACGCACCCGCTGGCCGGCTCGATCCGCAACCAGCTCGCCCTGCTCTTCTTCCTGATCACCCTGATCGCCATCTCCGGCGTCTACGTCTACGTGACGCCGTCGCTCGAGACGAGCCTCCGCCGTCAGAAGCTGGCCGCGCTGCAGACGACGGCGACCGCCGCGCTGGCCCCGTTGGCCCGGACGGTCGGCACGACGATCGACGCGGCCGGCGTCGATCGCGCCGTGCGCGACGCCGCCGATCGCGCCGGGGCCCACATCGCGCTGCTCGGCATCAGCACCGGCTCGGCCGGCGTCTACGCCTACCCGATCACCGAATCGGGCGCCCCCGCCGACCGGGCCTCCTCGGACCGGCTGCCCCTGGCCATGCGCGCCGCCGCCCGCGGGCGCACGGTCACCGCCACGGTGCACGACTCGCACACCCCCACCGGCGAGGTCGCCCTCCCGATCTTCTTCGCCGGGCGGGTCGCCCGGGTGGCGGTGTTCAGCGTCCCGCTCGGGGATGTCCAGACCACGGTCGGGCTGATCCGGCGCAAGGTCCTGATCGCCGGGCTCGTCGCCCTCGGCTTCGCGCTGCTCGCCGGAACGCTCGTCGCTCGCGCCCTCAGCCTCCGGGTCAAGCGCCTGGAGCGCGCCGCCCGGCGCGTGGCGCGCGGCGACTTCAGCGGCCGCTTCCGGGTCGATTCGAGCGACGAGCTCGGGCAGCTGGCCGCCGCTCTGGACGAGATGCAGCAGCAGCTCCAGGAGCTCGACACCGCGCGCAAGCGCTTCATCGCGATCGCCTCGCACGAGCTGCGCACGCCGATCTTCTCGCTCGGCGGCTTCCTCGAGCTGATCCAGGACGAGGAGCTCGACGAGGAGACGCGCCGCCAGTTCGTCGGCCAGGTCCGCCAGCAGGTCGACCGCCTCGGCAAGCTGGCCACCGGGCTGCTCGACCTCTCGCGCCTCGAGGCCGGCTCGGTCGAGCTCGACCCCTCGCCCACCGACCTCGGCGTGCTGGCCCGCGCGGTCACCTCGGAGTTCATCCCCGCGCTCCACCAGCACGACTCTCGGCTCGAGCTGCGCCTCGCCCGCGACCCCGTGTCCGCCGACTGCGATCCCGAGCGCGTGGCCCAGGTCCTGCGCATCCTGATCGACAACGCGATCCTCCACACGCCGCGTGGGACGGCGATCGTCGTCACCGTGGCCCGCGGCGCCCAGGGACACGGCGCGAGCCTGGCGGTGATGGACCGCGGCCCGGGCATCCCCGCCGGGTCGGCCGAGCGGATCTTCGACCCCTTCTTCACCTCCGACGGCGTCCAGGGTTCGGGCCTCGGGCTGGCCATCGCCCGCGAGCTGGCCGAGCGGATGCGGGCGCGCCTACAGGTCGAATCGCGCCCCGGGGCGACCACCTTCGCGCTCCGCCTCGAGGGCTAGAGCGGCGCGCGCTATCGTCGGCCGAGTGCTCGACCCCGTCAGCGCCGCCGGCGGCACCCCCGGCGGACGGAGACCGCTCCGAATCGACATCCTGCGCCGACCCGGCCATCTCGATCTCCGGCCCCGGGCGGCGCGATGAGCACCGATCCCGAGGACCGGCTCGTCCTCGTCTCCAACCGGGGCCCGGTCAACTTCGAGGCGGACGGGAGCATCTCCCGCGGCGGCGGCGGCCTCGTCACCGCGCTCACCGGACTCGCCTCCCACCGCGAGGCGGTGTGGATCGCCTCCGCCATGAGCGAGTACGACGTCGCCGCCTCGCGCGAGCATGACGGCGGGCCGTTCACCGTCCGCTCGCCGGCCGGCGGCGAGTACCTCGTCCGCCTCGTCGAATCCGAGCCGTCGGCCTACGAGCGCTTCTACAGCATCTTCGCCAACCCGATGCTCTGGTTCATCCAGCATTACCTCTGGGACCAGTCGAACGCGCCGGACATCCGCCGCAACGAGCTCGACGCCTACGAGCTCGGCTACACCGTGGTCAACGAGGACCTGGCGCGCGCGGTGATCGAGGAGATCGACGGCCTCGAGAACCCGGTCGTGATGGTCCACGACTACCACCTCTACCTGCTGCCGGCGATGGTCCGGCGCGCCCGCCCGGACGTCTTCCTCCACCATTTCGTGCATATCCCCTGGACGCAGTCCGACAGCTGGCTGGTGCTGCCGAGGCGGATCCGGCGGGCCCTCTTCGAGGGCATTCTCGCCAACGACATCATCGGCCTCCACACCGCCTCCTACCGGCGCAACTTCCTCCAGTGCTGCCGCGACCTGATGGGGCTCGACGTCGACTTCGAGCGGGGTGTCGTCCAGTGGCAGGGCCGCGAGGTCTGGGTCCGCGCCTACCCGCTGCCGATCGACGCGGCGGCGACCCGGGCCGCCGCTTCCACCGACCGCGTGGCCGAGTTCGAGGCGGCGCTCGGCGCCCGCCGGCGCAAGTACCTGATGCTCCGCGTCGACCGCGCCGACCTGTCGAAGAACGTCCTCCGCGGATTCACCGCGTTCGATCTCTTCCTCGACCAGCATCCCGAGTTCACCGAGCAGATCACCTTCATCGCCCAGCTGATGCCCTCGCGGACCGACGTGCCCGAGTACGCCGAGTACCTCGACCGGATCGAGGCGCTGGTCGCCGTCGTCAACCACCGTCACGGCACGCCCGACTGGATGCCGATACAGCTGAAGCTCCGCGACGACCTCGAGGAGGCGCTCGCCTCCTACAAGCACTACGACGTGCTCCTGGTCAACGCGATGTTCGACGGCATGAACCTCGTGGCCAAGGAGGGCCCGCTGCTCAACGAGCAGGGCGGCGTATCGATCCTCTCGGAGAACACCGGCGCCCACGAGGAGCTCGGCGAGTACTCGTTGTCGGTCAACCCCTTCGACATCCAGGAGCTCGCCGACTCGATCCACGCCGCCCTGACCATGGGTGGGCAGGAGCGGGGGGACCGACTCGCCGGGCTCAAGGCGATCGTCACCGCCCGGGATCCCGGCGACTGGATCGACGACCAGCTCACCGACATCCGCGCCAAGGCGCGCACCAACCACCGGTAGCCGCGATCGGGTCGGCGGGCCGGGATCGGGGTAGGCCGGTCCGCGTGGCCCTGATCATGGTGGCCACCCAGACGGCGGCGCGGATCCTCATCAAGTCGCGGTGGGTGAGCGTCTCCTCGCCCCCCGTCCGACCCGCTGGGTCGCCACCCTCCCGGCCGCGCCTGTTCGGCCCCGAGGTCCTCCAGATCGCCTACAAGAAGGCCTGCGACACCCTCAGACCGCGGCCGAGCGCCCGGCCGGCGGGAGTCCGCCGCTGTTATAGTCCCGCGTCGCTTGACCACCGAGGCCCCCACATATGACCTGATGCTGCTGCTCGACCTCGCCGCCACCGACGAGGCGCGCGCGAAGGTCGTCGCCGACACCAAGGGCGCGATCGAGGCCGGCGGCACCCTGATCGGGCATCACGAGTGGGGCGCCCGCGCCCTGGCCTACGAGATCGAGCACCGCGCTCAGGCCGAGTACCATCTGATCCAGTTCCACGCGAATCCGGCTCTGCTCGCCTCGCTCGGCCACACGCTGCGGATCACCGACGGCGTCGTCCGGCACCGCTTCATCAAGCTGGCGCCGGGGACCCCGGGGCCGCCGCGGCCGCCGGCCGCCGACTCGGGCGCGCCCTCGGCGCCGACTCGGTCCTCCGCCGCCCCGGCCTAGTGGTCTGTCTCGCAAATCCCTTGACATCTGGCGGCGTCTGGACGCGCCTGGCGCCACCCGGCGCCCGCCCATGTGCCACCAGCACATCGGCGGCCACCGTGCGGCGCCAGATCACGCCCCGCC
>JBPCNA010000214.1:0-15556 GCA_051001735.1 Solirubrobacteraceae bacterium | reverse complement strand
CCCCGAGCGCCTCCGCTGCCACGGCGGCCTCTGCCGCTCCGGCGGCCTCTGCTGCCCCGGCGTCCGCCGCCGCCGCGGTAGCCCCGCCGCCGCCGGCGCCGGTCCCCGTGGCCCCGGGCGGCGAGCTCACGCTCGAGCGGCTGGTCACCCTCTGGCCGGCGGTGCTCGAGTCCGTCAAGACCGGCAACGGCATGCTCGCCGCGGTGATCGCCAACGTCGTCCCCGTCGAGCTCTCCGATCTCCGGCTGGTGCTCGCCTTCCCGGAGGATTCTGCCTTCCTGCGCCGCAAGGCCGACGACCAGCCGAACCGCAGGGCGGTGGCCGACGCCGTCCGGGCGGTCACCGGCCGCACGGTCGCGGTCGCCTACGATCTCCGCGAGATCTCGAGCTCCTCCGAGGCTCCGCCGCCGGCCCTCAGCGAGGAGGACTGGGTCGCCCGTTTGAAGGCCGAGTTCGACGCGGAGGAACTCGATGGTTGACCGCAAAAGGCGCCGGCACCGCCGGCACCGGCAGCCCGACCGAGAAGAGGAGCGCGACAGATGCCCCAGCCCAACATGCAGAAGATGCTCAAGCAGGTTCAGAAGATGCAGGACGACATGGCCCGCGCCCAGGCGGAGCTGACCACCGCCGAGGTATCGGCCTCGGCCGGCGGCGGGATGGTTACGGTCAAGGTGACGGGCGCCCTCGTGGTCAAGGAGATCAACATCGATCCGTCGGCGATCGACCCCGACGATCCCGAGCTCCTCGCCGACATGGTTCTCGCCGCGGTGAACGAGGGGCTCCGGGCCGCGCAGGAGCTGGCAGCCGAGAAGATGGGCGCCACCACCGGCGGCCTCGACCTCGGTGCCCTCGGCGGACTCGGGCTCCCCGGCCTGTGAGGCCGCTCGCCGCCCGAAGCCCCGGGCGCTGAGGTGCACGCCGCCCCGATCCAGCGTCTCGTCTCAGAGCTCTCGAAGCTGCCGGGGATCGGCAACCGCACGGCTCAGCGCCTCGCCTTCTTCATCCTCCGTTCCACCCCCGAGGACGCGACGGCGCTGGCCGACGCCATCCGCGAGGTCAAGGAGCGGATCGGCCTCTGCCAGGTCTGCTTCAACCTCGCCGAGGGTCCCCGCTGCCGGATCTGCGAGGACGACCGCCGCGACCCGGCGGTGATCTGCGTGGTCGAGGAGCCCTCCGACGTGATCCCGATCGAGCGGACCCACGAGTACCGCGGGCGCTATCACGTGCTCGGGGGGGCCCTCTCGCCGATCGACGGCGTCGATCCCGAAGATCTCCGGATCGCCGAGCTTTTCGCCCGGGTCGGCGCCGATTCGCCCGTCCGCGAGGTGGTGCTCGCCACCAACCCGACGACCACCGGCGAGGCGACCGCCCTTCACGTCGCCGCCGGCCTCCGCGACCGCGCGCCGGCGCTCGTCGTCACCCGCCTGGCCAGCGGCCTCCCGGTCGGCTCCGACCTCGAGTACGCCGACGAGGTCACCCTCGGCCGCGCCTTCTCCGGCCGGCGCGCGGTCTAGCCCTGCAGTAGCTCCCTGAGAGCCTCAGCCGATCCGGTAGGCCTTCTTCAGCGCCGCGACCCGGGCCAGCGACCGGCTGATCGCCTGGGGATCGAGCTGTCCCTGGCGGATCGCCCCGAGCACGGCGTTGTAGGCGGCCTCGGCGTCGGTCGCCCCGCCCGGGAGGAAGAGCAGATCGCAGCCGGCCTTCAGCGCCCGGACCGCCGCGTCCGCCACGCTGCCCCCGGTCGCCGCCGTGACCGCCAGGAGGTCGCCGCTCAGAACGACGCCCTGGAAGTGGAGGCGCTGGCGCAGGAGGGCGACCGCGTCGGGCAGGAGCGTCGCCGGCGTCACACCGTCGAAGGCCGCGTAGAGCGCGTCGGAGACCTGGATCACCGGCGCCTGGCCGGCGACGGCGGCGAATGGCTTGATGTCGTGGGAGAGCAGGTCGGGCAGCACGCTCCCCACCGTCGCCGGACCGAGGGCCGGGTCCTGGCTCGCCCCGCCCTCCCCCGGGAAGTGGGCGACGATCGAGATGAGACCGCCGGCCCCGTAGCCGGCGACCGCGGCCCGGACCATGGCGGTCACCAGGTCGGGATCGGACGCGTAGGCGCGTTCGACAGCCGGGCCCCCGGCGGCGGCGAGATCGGCCAGGGGCGCGAGCGTCGCGTTGATCCCCAGCGGCCGGAGGTCCCGCGCCGCGAGTTGCGCCTGGGCGCTGACCAGCGCCGGGCGACCGGTCGCCCCGAGCGACGGCTCGCTCGCCGGCGGCAGCTTCGGGAAGCCGTTGCTCTGCCCGCCGGCCTGGCGGGCGACGACCAGCGGCGGCGTGGTCAGCGCCGAGCCGATCGCCGCCGTCAGGGCGGCCAGCTGGGGGGGAGCCGCGTAGTTGGGGCGGCCGAGCACGACCCCGCCCCAGTTGTGGGCACGGAGGCGGGCGGAGGCGCCCGGGCTGACCGTCGTCCCGTCGATGCCGATCACGAAGAGCTGGGCCAGCTCGCGGGTCACCCCGGCGTCGATCGCCGCCGTCCCGGCCGCCGCGCCCGGGTTCGCCAGCAGCGGCGCCAGCGCGTCGATCAGCGACTCGCCGGCGTGGACGGTCGTCGCCGCGCCGAAGCGCGAGCCGCCCGGGAGCACCGGCTTGCGCTTCGCCGGACCCTGGATGACCGCGAGCAGCCCCCCGGCCAGCGCCGCCACGACGACGGCGAGGAGGACGAGGCGCAGGCGCGGACGGCCCTTCACCACGTATCCTCAAGCCCCGAGATGGACATCGTCGTGATGAAGTTCGGCGGCACCTCGGTGGCCGACGCCGACCGGCTCAAGCGGGCCGCCCACCGCATCGTCGCCAAACGGGCGGCCGGCCACCGCGTGGTCGCCGTGCTCTCGGCCCGCGGCAAGATGACCGACGAGCTCATCGCGATGGCCGCCGAGGTGTCGGCGATGCCGCACCCCCGCGAGATGGACATGCTGCTCTCGACCGGCGAGCGGATCTCCTGCGCGCTGTGCGCGATGGCCATCAACGACCTCGGGCACAGCGTCATATCCCTGACCGGTTCACAGGCGGGGATCGTGACAGACACGTCCCACACCAAGGCGAAGATCCTCGACGTCCGGGCCGACCGGATCATACGCGCCCTCGACGAGGACAAGATCGTCCTCGTGGCCGGGTTCCAGGGCGTCTCCACCGACAAGGACGTGACGACGCTCGGCCGCGGCGGCTCCGACACGACCGCCGTCGCCGTGGCCGCCGCGCTCGGCGCCCGCGAGTGCGAGATCTACACCGATGTGGCCGGCGTGTTCAGCGCCGATCCCCGGATCGTCCCCCGGGCGCGCAAGCTCCCCGTCGTCTCCTTCGAGGAGATGCTCGAGATGTCGGCCTCGGGCGCCGGCGTCCTCCAGCTCCGGTCGGTTGAGTACGCTCGGACCCACGGAGTCCGGATCCACTGCCGGTCGAGCTTCGACGAGGGGCCCGGTACCGTTGTCCTCGGGGAGTCAGAGACCATCGAACGACCACTCGTAACCGCAGTCACCCATTCGACCGGCGAAGCCCGCGTCACCCTGCTCGGCGTGCCCGACCAGCCCGGCATCGCCGGACGCATCTTCACGATCCTCGCCGAGGCCAACGTCAACGTCGACATGATCATCCAGAACGAGCCGCTGGCCGACGATCGCCGGGCCGACATGTCCTTCACCGTCCCGGCCGAGGACCTCAGTGACGCCCGCCGGGCGCTCGAGCTCGTCGTCGGCGACCTCGGCATCGAGGAGGTGGCCGCCGACGAGGCGATGGGCAAGGTCTCGATCGTCGGCGCCGGCATGCGCAGCCACCCCGGCGTCGCCGCCAAGGTCTTCACCGTCCTCGGGGAGGCCGGCATCAACATCGAGATGATCGCGACCTCGCCGATCAAGATCTCCTGCGTGATCAAGCTCGACCGGGTCACCGAGGCCGTCCAGGTGCTCCACGACGCCTTCGGCCTCGCCGACGACGCCGAGATCGAGGACCCCTTCGGCCCCGACGGGGGAAGCCGGTGAGCGCCGGCTACCGGGTCGCCGTGGTCGGCGCGACCGGCGCGGTCGGCGGCGTGATGCTCGAGGTGCTCGGCGCCCGCGGCTTCCCCGCCGCCGAGGTCGTCCCCTTCGCCTCCGCCCGCTCCGCCGGACGCCGGCTGGGCGACGGCGTCGTCCAACCGCTCGAGCCCGAGACGATCGAGGGTTTCGACCTCGCCCTCTTCTCCGCCGGGTCGGGCGTCTCCGCCGAGTGGGCCCCCCGCTTCGCCGCCGCCGGCGCGCTCGTCATCGACAACTCGTCGCAGTGGCGGATGCGCCCGGACATTCCGCTCGTCGTCGCCGAGGTCAACCCCGAGGCGATCGACGACCACCAGGGCATCGTCGCCAACCCGAACTGCTCGACCATGCAGATGGTCGTCGCGCTCAAGCCGCTCCACGACGCCGCGGGGATCGAGCGGCTCGTGATCTCGACCTACCAGTCGACCTCGGGCACCGGCGTCCGGGCGGTCGCCGAGATGATGGACCAGGCCCGCCAGATCCTCGACGGGACCGAGCTGACCCCGCCGGCGATCTACCCCCACCAGATCGCCTTCAACGTCGTCCCCCAGGTCGAGACGTTCAAGGACGGCGACGACTACACGACCGAGGAGCGCAAGATGATCGCCGAGACGCGGAAGATCCTCGGCGTTCCCGAGCTCCGCGTCAGCGCCACCTGCGCCCGCGTCCCGGTCCGGATCGGCCACTCCCAGTCGGTCAACCTCGAGACCCGTGACGAGCTCACGCCCGCGCAGGCCCGCGAGCTCCTCGACGGCGCCCCCGGCGTCCGCGTCGTCGACGACCCCGCCCGCGCCGTCTACCCGCTGCCGATCGACGCCGCCGGCGGCGACGACGTCCTCGTCGGGCGGATCCGGGTCGATCCGTCCAACCCGAACACCCTGAACCTCTGGATCGTCGGCGACAACCTCCGCAAGGGCGCCGCCCTCAACGCCGTCCAGCTCGCCGAGCTCGCCCACGAGCGCCGCCTCCTCCGGCCCCAGCCCGCGCTGCCGCAGTAGCTCGCCGACGGTGGAGCCGACGTCGCGGCGGGGACTCGCCGACGCCCGGGCCGGCGGCTGACCGCTCGCTGCGTTAGTGGTCGCTCACGCAAATGCGTTCAGGCGGCGCGCGGGAGGCGGTCTTGCTCGGTGAGTCGGGCGAGGTAGTCGTTGAGGTCGCGGCGGGTGTAGGGCCAGTCGATCGGTTTGGCGACCTGCTTCCAGTCCTCTTGGAAGCTCATGATCCGCTCGTCGAGAGCGGCGAGACTCGCGAAGTGGCGGGGTGTCAATGCTTTGCGCTGGAGGATCGAGAAGTAGATTTCGATCTGGTTCAGCCACGAGGCATGGACGGGCAGGTGGACGAGGACGAGGTTAGGCCGGGCGCCTTGGAGGCGATCGATCGAGCGTTTCCCGGCATGCGAGCTGCCGTTGTCGACGACGAAGAAGACGCGCTGCGCCGACGCGTAGGGCTCGGTAGTCATGACCTGCTCGACGAGGCGGCCGAATGGCTCGATCCCGGTCTTGGCCTCACAGCGCCCAAACAGCCCGCGCTTGGGATCGTGGACGTCCATCGCGGCGAGGTAGGCCAGTGTCCCGAGCCGGGTGTACTCGAACTCACGCAGCCCCGTCCGCCCGGGCCCGGAGGCGACCTGGTCATGGCGACCGAGCAGCGCTTGCAGTTGGCTCTTCTCGTCGGCGCTGATGACGTAGTCGCCGGGATGCAGCAGCGCGCCTTCCCAGCGGCGCTCATAGAGATCGAGCACGCGCCCGGCCTTCTCGGCGAACCGTGGGTCGCGCGGGAAGATCCACGATCCACGAGCGCCACGCCCACGGCCGGATCGCGTCCTCAGCCAGATACCGCCAGACCGTCGTGCCAGAGATCGAGCATACGATCCCGCGCGTCACCGCCTCCCGGGCGATCTCAGCGCTCGACCAGCGCGACAGCGCCCGGCCGGACTCAGCCGGCAGCTCGCATGCCAGCGCCTTGATCTCGGCGACCTGAGCGGGGGGAAAACGACCGCGGCCGACCCGGCCGCGGCTTCTCGTCAAGCCCGGGGACGCCTTCTTCGCAGAATCGTCGTCGCCACTTATGCACCGACCGCTCAGTGCAGTCCAACCGCCGAGCGATCTCCGCATTGGAATTCCCCTCCGCCGCGAGCAGCACAATCTTCGCGCGCACGACCTCGCGATGCGCACGCGTGTACTGGCCCGCACGACGCCGAAGCTCGACCAACTCCGTCTCGCTCAGCTCGATGCGGTACTTACTGGCCATCGCAACCGAAATTCGCCGGCCGAGTTATGAATCCTTCAACCCCGGAACGTATTACCGGGGACGACCACTAGCCGGCGGCGCCGACCACGGTCGTCGTCCAGTCGATCACCGACGACGGGCGCACGACGTGGCGGTTCATGCCGAGCTCCTTCGGCTCGAGCCCGAGGGCCAGGCCGACGAGCTGCGGCAGGTGGAGCACTGGCATCTCGAGCTCGCGGCCGACGACCTGCTCGGCCAGCGGTTGCTGGAGGTCGAGGTTGAGGTGGCAGAGCGGGCACGGCGTGACCACGCAGTCGGCCGCCGCGTCCTTGGCGTCGCCGAGGTGGCGCCCGGCCTGGAGCAGCGACGCCCGCTTGTTCATCGTGATGATCGGGAAGCCGCAGCACTTGTGGGAGCCGGCGTAGTCGACGACCGTCCCCCCGAGCGCCTCGATCACCTGCTCGAGATAGCGGTCGCGCGGATGGTCGGCGTCGATCCCGATCCGCTTGCGCGGGCGCACGATGTAGCAGCCGTAGAACGGACCGACCCGGAGGTTCTCGAGCGGCCGGGTGACCCGCGACCGGAGCTCGTCGAGGCCGATCTCCTCGACGAGCAGCCAGAGGAGGTTCTTGTTGGTCAGCCCCTTCTCGTAGACCAGCTCCTCGCCGGCCAGCGTCCGGTTGACGTGCCCCCGGTACTCGGCGTTGGCGTCCAACCGCTCCTGGCACTCGCTCTGGGCGCCTTGGCAGGTCGAGCAGATGTTCATCATCAGCTCGCCGTCGGTCTGCTGGGCGAGGGCGAAGGTGCGGGCGTTGAGCGTGTCGGCGAGCTCCTGGTTGTGCTCGGCGATCACCCCGGCGCCGCAGCAGCTCGCCCGGTCGAGCTCGATCAGCTCGATGTCGAGCAGCGGGGCGATCCTCGCCATCGACCCGTGGAGCTCCGGCGTGAACCCCCGGCTGACGCAGCCCGGCCAGTAGGCGACCTTCATCGCGCCGCCCCGGCCTTCACCGGCGGGGTCTCCGCGTCCTCGTCGACGCCGCTGACGTAGAGGTTGAGCTCGTAGCGCTGCTTGTGGCTCTCGACCTCCTTGAAGATCGCCTTGACCTCCTTGGTCGCCCTGTGCGGATGGAGGAGGACCTTGCCCAGCGTCATCTTGCCCCGCCGCAGCGCCTTGACGACCACCGGCAGCGACCCGACCAGGGCGGGCAGCGCCCGCGGGTGGAACTTGCCGCCGTAGGAGTCGGGCAGGAGGTCGGCTTCGTGGAGGACGCCGTGCTTGCGGATGTTCTCGACGAACGCGTGCTCGTGGCGGGCGCCGTTGTTGCGGTCCTCGATCTCGAAGTCGTTGCCGGCGATCCGCCGCAGGCGCATGATCTGCCCCATCGGGTCGACGCCCTTCGGGCAGGCGTCGACGCACTTGAAGCAGTGCGTGCACGTATACAAGCCGTGCTCGTCCTCGGCCAGCGACCGGAGCCGCTCCTCGTGCTCGGCGTCGCGCGGGTCGCCGACGAAGCGGTAGGCCTTGGCCAGGGCGGCCGGGCCGGTGAACAGCGGGTCGACCTCCATCGCCAGGCAGTCCGATACGCACGCCCCGCACTGGATGCAGGCCATCGACTGGGTCACGTCGACCATGTTCTCCCGCGGCACGATGTACTCGCGGACGGGGACCGGCTCCTTGGCCAGCAGCCACGGCGTGACCGCCCGGATCTTCTTCCAGTGGACCGCCTCCATGTCGACGATCAGATCCTTGATCACCGGCATGTTGCCCATCGGCTCGACCTCGATCACTCCGTCGCGCGAGCTCGCCTGAGCGGCGTCGAGGTGGGTGTGGCAGGCGAGGCCGGGCCGGCCGTTGACCCGCACGCCGCACGACCCGCAGATCGCCGCCCGGCAGGAACAGCGGATGCCGATCGACCCGTCGAAGCGGGCGCGGGCCTGGAGGATCCCCTCGAGCACCGACCGGTGCGGCGCGAGGTCGACCGTGTGGTTTTCCCAGTAGGCCGCCTCCCCCGACTCGGGGTCGTAGCGGCGCAGGCGTAGGGTGAACTCGGCCATGGCTAGTACTTCCGTTCCTCTGGGGGCCAGTCGGTGATCGTCACGGGAGCGTAGGAGACCTGGGGCTCCCCGTCGGTTCCGCGCGAGATCAGGATGTGCTTGAGCCAGTGCTCGTCGTCGCGCTCGGGGAAGTCGGTGCGGAACTGGGCCCCGCGCGACTCCGTGCGCTCGATCGCCCCGACCACGGTGGCCTGCGCCGCGTCGATCATGTAGCCGAGCTCGATCGCCGCGAGGACGTCCTGGTTGAAGACGCGGCCGCGATCGTCGATGTAGGCGCTCGCCGCCTCCTCCCCGAGCCGCCGCACCGTCTCGAGCGCCCGGTCGAGGCCCTCGGCGTCGCGGTAGACGGCGACCTCGACGTTCATCGTCGTCCCGAGCTCCTCCTTGATCTCAGACAGGCGCCGGCCGCTCCCCCGCGGGCGGGCGATGATCGCGTCGATCATCGCCGCGTCGTCGTGGAGCTGGGCGTCGGACACCTCCGGCATGGCGATCCCCCGCGCCCGGGCCGCCGCGTGCTCGGCAGCGCGCCGGCCGAAGATCAGCGTGTCGAGCAGCGAGTTGGCCCCCAGCCGGTTGCCTCCGTGGACCGAGACGCAGGCCACCTCGCCCGCCGCGTAGAGGCCCTCGATCGCCGTCCGCCCGAAGCTGTCGGTCTTGACCCCGCCCATGATGTAGTGCTGGCCCGGCCGGATCATGATCGGCTCGCGGGTGATATCGACCCCGGCGAAGTCGCGCCCGATGTTGACGATCTCCCGCAGCGCCTCGAGGATCCGCTTGCGGGGGACGACGGTGATGTCGAGGTAGATGCTCTGGCCGTCGGGTCCGACGCCCCGGCCCTCGAGGATCTCGGTCTGCTCGGCCCGGCTGACCACGTCGCGGGAGGCGAGCTCCATCTTGTTGGGGGCGTACTCCTTCATGAAGCGCTCGCCGTCGCCGTTGAGCAGGTGGGCGCCCTCGCCGCGGGCCCCCTCGGTGATCAGGAAGCCGTTCTCGGCGAGCGTCGTCGGGTGGTACTGGACCATCTCCATGTCCATCAGCGCCGCCCCCGCCCGGTAGGCCTGGGCGATCCCGTCGCCGGTGCAGATCAGCGCGTTGGTCGTCGGCCGGTAGCACTGCCCGGCGCCGCCCGAGGCGAGGATCACGTTCTTGGCGCGGAAGGTCTCGATCCGCCCGCTGCGCACGTCACGGGCGACCACGCCGACGCAGGCGCCGCCGCCGTCGAGGATCAGCGACGTCGTGAACCACTCCTCGTAGCGGTCGACCGTCGCCGCGTGCTTGAGCAGCTGCTCGTAGAGGACGTGGAGCATCGCCTGGCCGGTGATGTCGGCGACGTAGGCCGTCCGCTTCTTCGACGCGCCGCCGAAGGCCCGCAGGTCGAGCTCGCCCGACGCGTTGCGGTGGAAGGTCACGCCGATGTGCTCGAGGTGCATGACCTCGTCGGCGGCCTCGCCGCACATGATGGCGATCGCGTCCTGGTCGCCGAGGAAGTCCGAGCCCTTGACCGTGTCGTAGGCGTGCTCGCGCCAGTCGTCGTCGGCGGCGATCGCCGCGTTGATCCCGCCGGCGGCGGCCACCGAGTGCGAGCGGACGGGGTGGACCTTGCTCATGATCGCCACCGTCACCCCGGCCCGGGCCGCCGCGAGGGCCGCCCGCTGGCCGGCGAGGCCGGCTCCGATGATCAGGACGTCGTGTGCGGGCATGCGAGGTCTCGGGATCGTCGGGGGAGCGGGAGCGGGGCCGACCGGGTGAGGGCGCGGCCCGACTGGGCTGGACTCTATACGCCCGTTGCCGGGGCCAGCGCCCGGCGCACCTGGGTCAGCGTGACCACGCCGGCCAGCCTCCCGTCGGGCTCGAGCGCGACCACCGCGCCCAGCCCGCGGAGCCCCTCGGAGCCGAGCAGCGACTCGAGCGACTCGGTCACCCCGATCCGCCACGGCGGCTCGTCGTCGCTCACGTCGGCCGCCGTCAGCGCCGGCCGGCCGTCGCGGAGCTCGGCGTCGAGGCGCTCGGCCCGCAGCAGCCCGACGTAGTGGCCGTCCTCCGACACGACGGCGAACCACGGCCAGCGGTAGCGCAGGAAGAACTCCTCCTGGGCTTCCAGCAGCGACGTCGCCGCCGGGATGGTGACCGGCTCGCGGTCCATGATGTCGGCCACGGTCAGCGCCCGGATCCGCTCGCTCAGCTTGCTCTGGACGATCGCCCCGCGGGCCGCCTGGTAGAGGAACAGCGCCACCACCATCGCCCACAGGCCGCTCGAGACGTAGCCGCTGGCCAGGATTCCGAGGCCGAGCCCGCCGAGCAGCATGGCGAACACCCGGCCGGCCTGGGCCGCCGCCCGCGTGCCGCGGCCGCGGTCACCGGTCAGCCGCCAGGCGACGGCCAGGGCGAGCCGGCCGCCGTCGAGCGGGAGCGCCGGGATCAGGTTGAAGACGAGGACGAGCGCGTTGATCGTGGCCAGCCAGCTGAGCAGGACGAGCCCGGCGGTGGCGTGGGCGCCCGAGCTCAGGAGGATCAGGTTCCAGAAGTTCTCGGGCGTCGACAGGGCGACGCCGACGGCACAGGCGGCGGCCACCACGATCAGCGTCACGAGCGGCCCGGCCACCGCGATCAGGAACTCGGCCCCCGGCGTACGCGTCTCGCCGCGCATCTTGGCCAGGCCGCCGAAGAACCACAGGTCGACCCCCTCGATCTCGAGCCCCAGCCGGCGGGCCACCACCGCGTGGCCGAGCTCGTGGAGGACGAGCGAGGTGAAGAAGAGCAGGGCGCTCGCGACCGCCACCACGTAGCCCTCGGTGCCCGACCCGAGGAGGTCGCGGAAGTATCCCGAGAGGACGTAGATGAAGAAGAACAGCACGAAGAACCAACTCGCGCTGACGCCGATGCGGATGCCGAAGATCCGTGCCAGCTGGAAGCTTCCGCTGCGGCGCATGAGACCATGGTGGCAGGAGTCAGGCTTCGGGTCCGCCTGCCCGCGGTCAGACCGGCCGGTGGCGCTCGACGATCGCCCCGAAGTCCGTGCCCGGCGGCAGCGTGCCGTACTCGTGGCCGGCCGCGCCGCCCAGGCGCGCCCCGCAGAAGGCATCCGCGACGGCGGCCGGGGCATGGCGCACGAGCAGGGCGGCCGAGAGCCCGAGCGCCATCTGCTCGACGATCAGCCGGGCGCGCGACTCGCGCTCGGAGGGATCGGCCAGCTCCGCCCGCAGGCGCGCGGCGAAGGCGTCGAGGCGGCGGTCGGCGCCGGCCGCCGCGTCGAGCTCGGCCAGGTAGAGCTCCAGCGCGTCCGGCCGCCGGCCGAGCGCCCGCAGCACGTCGAGGCAGATCACGTTGCCCGACCCCTCCCAGATCGAGGCGAGCGGGGCCTCGCGGTAGAGCCGCGGCATCCCCGACGCCTCGACGTAGCCGTTGCCGCCGAGGCACTCGAGCGCCTCGGCCGCGTGGGCGGGGACGCGCTTGCACAGCCAGTACTTCCCGATCGCCGTGGCCAGCCGCTTGAGCTCCGAGTCCTCGTCGTAGGTCTCGGCCAGGCGCATGGCCAGGGCGGTCGCCGCCTCCGACTCGAGCGCCAGATCGGCGAGCACGTTGCGCATCAGCGGCGCCTGGATCAGCCGCCGCCCGAACGCCGAGCGGTGGGTCGCGTGGTGGATCGCCTGGGCCACCGCCCAGCGCATGCCCCCGGCCGCGCCGATCGCGCAGTCGAGGCGGGTGTGGCCGACCATCTCGATGATCGTCGGCACGCCCCGGCCCTCGGGCCCGACCCGCCGCACCCAGGCGCCGTCGAAGGCGACCTCGGCCGACGCGTTCGACCGGTTCCCGAGCTTGTCCTTCAGGCGCTCGAGGCGCAAGCGGTTGCGCGTCCCGTCGGGGAGGATCCGCGGCAGCAGGAAGCACGTCAGCCCCCCCGGGGCCTGGGCGAGCACCAGGAAGACGTCCGACATCGGCGCCGAACAGAACCACTTGTGCCCGGTCAGCTCGTACTCCCCGCCGCCGATCGGGGTCGCCGCCGTCGTGTTGGCGCGGACGTCGGAGCCGCCCTGGCGCTCGGTCATCGCCATGCCGCAGATCGCCGACCCCTTCTCGGCGGGATCGATCGGGCGGGGGTCGTAATCGGTGGAGGTCAGGAGCGGTTCCCACTGGGCGGCCAGGTCCGCTTCGGCGCGCAGGGCCGGAACGGCGGCGTAGGTCATGGTGATCGGGCAGCCGAAGCCGGCTTCGGCCTGGATCGCCGTCATGTAGAGCGCCGCCCGGGCGCTGTGCCCGGCGGGCTCGGTCGTCCGCCACGGCAGCGCGTGGAGCTCCTCGCTGACGCCGAGGCGCATCAGCTCGTGCCAGGCCGGGTGGAACTCGACCTCGTCGATGCGGTGGCCGTAGCGGTCGTGGGTCTCGAGGCGCGGCGGGTTCGCGTTGGCCTGGAACCCCCAGCGGAGCGGCTCGCCGCCGACGCGCCGGCCGAGTCGGGCGGCGCGCTCGAGCGCCCAGCCGGCGCCGGCCCGGAGGGTCGCCTCGACCAGCGGCCGGTTCGTGGAGAACATGTCGATGCCCTCGAGCGGCGGCGCCTGGTTGAAGACGGCGCCGGCGGGCGGCGAGCTGGTCGGGAGGCGGGGCGGCGGCTCCATCGAAGACACCTTAGAGCGGTAGCATCGCCGCCACATGGCTACTCACGAGGTGACACTGATTCCCGGAGACGGGACCGGCCCCGAGCTCGCCGAGGCGACGCGGCGGGTGCTCGAAGGGACCGGCGTCGAGTTCGCCTGGGACGTCCAGCAGGCCGGCATCGACGCCTTCGAGGAAACCGGCAACCCCTTCCCGGAGGAGACCCTCGCCTCCCTGCGGCGGACCAAGGTCGGCATCAAGGGGCCGACGACGACGCCGGTCGGCTCGGGCTTCCGCTCGGTCAACGTGCTGCTGCGCAAGGAGCTCGACCTCTACGCCTGCATCCGTCCGTGCAAGGCCTATGCCGGGGTGCGCACGCGCTTCCCGGAGACCGACGTGGTCGTCGTGCGCGAGAACACCGAGGACCTCTACGCCGGGATCGAGTTCGAGGTCGGGACGCCGGAGAACGCCCGGCTGCGCGAAGCGCTGGCCGGGCTCGGCGCCGTCGTCCGCGACGACGCCGGCATCTCGATCAAGCCGATCTCGGTCTTCGGGTCGGAGCGGATCGTCGAGGCCGCGTTCGCCTACGCCAAGGAGCACGGACGGCGCAAGGTGACCGCCGTCCACAAGGCGAACATCATGAAGTTCTCCGACGGCTTGTTCCTCTCGGTCGCCCGGCAGGTGGCCGAGCGCCACCCCGAGGTCGAGTTCGAGGACCGGATCGTCGACAACCTCTGCAACCAGCTCGTCTCCCGGCCCGAGGAGTACGACGTCCTCGTCCTGCCGAACCTCTACGGCGACATCGTCTCCGATCTCGCTGCCGGCATGATCGGCGGGCTCGGGTTCGCCGGCGGCGCCAACATCGGCACCCACGCGGCGGTCTTCGAGGCCACCCACGGGTCGGCGCCGAAGTACAAGGGGCAGAACCGGGTCAACCCGACCGCCCTGATCCTCTCGGGCGTCTACATGCTCGAGCACCTCGGCGAGCGCGACGCCGCCGCCCGCGTCGAGGCCGCCCTGGCCGCCGTGATCGCCAAGGGAGAGAAGGTCACCTACGACCTCAAGCCGCACCGTGACGACCCAACCGCCGTCGGCACCCAGCAGTTCGCCGACGCAGTGATCGAGGAGATGAACGCATGAGGAGTGCTGCTGCCAGTCCCGTCCGCGTGGCGGTGACCGGCGCCGCCGGCCAGATCGGCTACGCCCTGCTGTTCCGTATCGCCAGCGGCGCCATGCTCGGACCGGACACCCCGGTCGAGCTCCGCCTGCTCGAGATCGCCCCGGCCCTGAAGGCGGCCGAAGGCACGGCGATGGAGCTCGACGACTGCGCCTTCCCCCTGCTCGCCGGGGTCGACATCACCGATGACCCCAATCGGGCCTTCGACGGGGTCAACATCGCCCTGCTCGTCGGCGCCCGCCCCCGCGGACCGGGAATGGAGCGCAGCGACCTGCTCGAGGCCAACGGCGGGATCTTCAAGCCCCAGGGGGCGGCGCTCGGCGCGCACGCGGCGAGTGACGTGCGCATCCTCGTGGTCGGCAACCCGGCCAACACCAACGCGCTGATCACCATGTCAAACGCCGGCGACATCCCGCCGGAGCGTTTCACGGCGATGATGCGTCTGGACCACAACCGCGCCAAGGCACAGCTCGCCGCCAAGGCCGGGGTCGGCGCCGGCGAGATCACCAACATGACGGTCTGGGGCAACCACTCGGCGACCCAGTACCCGGACATCTTCCACGCCAAGGTGGGCGGCGCCGACGCCGCCGGCGTGGTCGGCGACCAGGCGTGGGTGGAGAACGAGTTCATCCCCACCGTCCAGAAGCGCGGCGCGGCGATCATCGCCGCCCGCGGCGCCTCGAGCGCGGCCTCGGCGGCCAACGCGGCGGTCGATCACGTCCACGACTGGATGCACGGGACGCCGCCCGGCGACTGGGTCTCGATGGCCGTGCCCTCCGACGGCTCCTACGACGTCTCCGAAGGGATCATCGCCGGCTTTCCGGTGACCTGCGCCGACGGGAGCTACACGATCGTCGAGGGGCTCGAGCTCGACGACTTCTCCCGGCAGCGCATCGACAAGAGCGCCGCCGAGCTCGGCGAGGAACGGGCCGCCGTCGTGGAGCTCGGTCTGCTCTAGTGGTCTGTCTCGCAAATCCCTTGACATCTGGCGGCGTCCGGACGCGCCTGGCGCCACCCGGCGCCCGCCCATGTGCCACCGGCACATCGGCGGCCACCGTGCGGCGTGTCATCATCGAAGGTGGCCAGATCACGCCCAGCCGCTCGTGTCATCATCGAAGGTGGCCAGACCGCCAAGCCATTGGCGAGACAGACCACTAGCAGCGCGACGGGCCGGGCGGCTATCCGGCGGCGGCCTCGATGGCGTGCCAGCCGCGCTCGCGCTTGATGACCCGGCCCTCCTTCTCGAGGGTCGGGAGCACCCGGTAGAGGTAATTCTGCTTGATGCCCATCTCGCTGGCCATCTCGGGGATCGTGATACCCGGACGCTGGCCGACGAGCTCGAGCGCCTGGCGGGCACGCGTGCCGCTGCCGCGCGGGCGGCCGCGCCGCTTGGCGGCGCCGTCGACGGACGGCGCGGACGTCGCCGCGCGGGGCCGCACCGGACGGGCGC
>JBPCNA010000213.1:0-15561 GCA_051001735.1 Solirubrobacteraceae bacterium | reverse complement strand
GGAGCAGCATACATATCACGTCGGACAGCACAACCTCAGTAAATCCGGGCGATTTTCCGACCATCCGCCAGACTTCCGCCCTATACATCTGGAGGACTTCCGCCCTATGCCGGCCTGGCACTTGGATCGCGCGTCCGTCAGGGTGCCGGGCGGGCTCGGTCGGAGCCAACCGCCACGGCTCGCACGGGCGCGACTGGATGTGGATCCAGGACCCTCGCACGGTGATCGCACCACGCGGTTCTCTGCCCGCCGGGCGATTCGACGGACGTTTGGCTGCCGATCGGGCGCTCTGCGTGTCCGGACTGGGCCAGAGAAGCAATCGCCTGCTCCTCGGAGCGCTGTGCGTGACCGTCGCCGTCGCGGTCGCGCCCCCGACGCACGTCCGGACTCCCGCTGGCGACGCTGGGCGCCGATGACGCGGCCCGGCCCCGTAGCTCGTGACGTGCCCGTGATCGGCTACCGCTCGTGGGGCGTGAAGAACGGCCGGCTATGCCCGCTCACCGCTCGCGTCGCTTGGGTGCCGGGAGTCAACACGGCGCGCTGCTACGGACCTCGGGATTGCTCGCCTTCTCCTGGGCAGGACTGCGACTGCGGCTTGTACGCGGCTTACGCGGCGCCCACCGAAGTCGACAGCCTGGTCATCAACGGCTTCGATGTCGTCGGTGCGGTCGCGGCCTGGGGAGAGCGTCAACCTGACGCCGACGGGTTTCGCGCTGAGCACGCCCAGGTCGTCGCGCTCGCCTACCCGCCGCAGGCGACCGCCGAAGTCATCATGAGCGTCGCCGCGCTCGCGGCGGCCTATGACGTGGACCTCGTCGCGCTCGCCGAGCTGCCCGCAGCCGCCGCGACGCACGGCAAGCGACTCCCCCGCCCGGCAGCCGTGGCGGCCCCGGCGCGGCGCGGCACGCTCGCGAACCTCATGCGACGAGGGACGCCCGCGCCGGCGGCTGATCTCGCCGAGCCCGCTCCCGGGTGGCCGGGCCGCGTGGTCGAGCTGACGGTCGCGTCGCGGCGCTTGACTCGCGATCAGCTCTACCTCCACCTCACGCACGGCGAAAGCACGCTGTGCCACCTGCGCGTATTCTCCGCGCCGGACAGCCCGGCGGTCGTGATCGCCGGCAACCTCAACGGCCCCACCGGCAAGTCGGTGACCAACGCCGCGACCGGCCTCGCCGCGGACATCGCCACCCGCCTGATTCCCGAGGGGCCGTTCTCGTTCATCGAGCACTCCCCCCGCGACCTGTTCCACTCCGGCGACCCGACCGTCTCGGCCGCTGAGCGAAAGTTCACCCCGGTCACCTTCGACGATGAGGGCAGCCCTCGGTTCGGGATCCCGCTCTCGCAGGACGAGGTCGAAGCGATCGTCAGGCAGCCCGTGGTCGTGTTCCCCGCCGGCTACTACACCCCAGAGAACGTGGAGCTGGTCAAGAGCAAGCCGCACGCGCAGATCGCCGCGGACAGCCTCGCCCCCTCCTGCCCAGATCACGGCCGGGCATACCCGCTCTACTGCGCGCAGCATCAGAGCGCTTGTGAGGCCCGCAACGCGCGCCAGCAGCGCCGCTTCCGGCAGCCACCGAAGAGACTCGCTCACGCCTGTCTGCGCGACGGCAGCTACGAGGGTCGCTGGCACGAGGAACCCGGCTGGCGAGAGCCGCCAGGCGCGCTCACCGTCAACATCGCCGGATATAGGTCGCGGATCCATCCGGCACCCGGGCACGATGAGTTCGCGTGGGGCTACGGCGGCTCGGGCTCATATGCAGTGGCACGCGCGATCCTCGCCGACTGGCACGGCCACGAGGTCGCATCCCCGCTCAGGGAAGCATTCGCCGAGCAGGTGATCGCGGGGCTCGCGAAGGACGAGTTCACGCTGCCGTTCGAGCAGGTCGCGGCGTGGCTGAGCGAGCAGTGCCGCGAAGCGCGGGGCCTGGTCTTCGTCGCGAGCACGGCCGCAGATCCGGGCGGCCCCAGGTTCGCGCATCACGTCGGATCCTTGATCGCCGAC
This sequence comes from Solirubrobacteraceae bacterium, assembly GCA_051001735.1. Lineage (GTDB taxonomy): Bacteria > Actinomycetota > Thermoleophilia > Solirubrobacterales > Solirubrobacteraceae > Palsa-513. The sequence continues at coordinate 13,559 of JBPCNA010000213.1, read as the reverse complement.
GACCTTGTCGAGCAGGGCTTCGAGGCGTACCTGCCCCGCTACGCGATCGGCAGCGGCCGGTGCGACCCGTTCGGCGCGGAGGTGATCGCCAGTCACCGCGGCGCCCTTGCCCGCGCGAGCTTGATCGTGGTGCCCTACGGGCTGGCTGACACCGCGCCACCGTCGCTCGAAGCGGCGCTCGCGCTCGACTACGCGCGAGATGACCGGGACATCGCCGTGGTCATCGCGGCGCTCGACGAGGCGGTCGCGCTCCCCGGCACCGACCTGTACTTCGCGGCGATGGGCGCCACGGCCACTCCCCCGGCGGACGCGAACACCCGGATAAATGGGCAGCCGATCGCCGACGCAGTACGCCAGCTCGTCGAGCAGAGCGCGAGCCGAGTCCGTCGAGGCTGAGCGTGGCGGAGTGGGTCAGCCATCGCCGCGACCCGGCCTGGACGACGCAGACCGGGGTAGCTCAGTAGAAGCCCGGCTGGCGCCATCCAGCGTCGAGGCCCAGTCGGTCGCGGGCGCGCAATTGGTCGAAGACACCGACGCAGCCTGAGACGCGGAGCGGTAGCCTTTTGATCCCGCCGGTGGCGACCCGCGAGCCGTGCCAGCACCGGCCCGAAAGGGTGAGCGCGTAGCGGATCCCGGCGTCGCTCGCATCGCTGGTCATCAACCGGCAGGTCCACGCCCGGTCGGTGCCCGCCCGGCATGAACCGTAATACCCCGGTCCGAGGGTCGCCGCCACCGAATGGCTCAAGGACGGACGGGAGATCGTCCCTCGCAGCAGAAAGTAAGCACCGACCACGACGCCACGCACGTCAAAGTCGCCACCAAAAGCCGTTGCCTCCGGCGCATCGGCCGCAATCGTATCCTTGGGTGGGGCCGTAGCCGGCCAGCACGGTCAAGCGATGAGGGTCATCTGCTGACGGGCTGAGCCTCCCGATCACGCCCGGCGAAGCGAGCCCAGTGGCTGCCCGGCGACGCCGAGATGAACGTCGTGACGAGGAGGGGAAGGCCGCCGGTGAGCAGCCCGACCAGCAGCCAACGCCACCGGCCCTTGGCGGCGGTCACGCACCCGCCGATGAACGCGAGCCCGATGAGGAGGGTCCAGAGGATGAGACCCAGGCTCGGCGACACCAGATTGCCGGAGGCGCTTCCCCGTCTGCGGTGGGCAAGCGCTAGGTGCCTAACCGGCGCCGTGCTGGCGGCGCCCTCCTCGGAAACGCGTCGCTAAAAGATAGATGCCCAGGCTGGGCGCCGTTAGCGCCGCGCCCCAGAGTGTCCACGACGTTGCGTTGTTCGCGACCTGCAGCATGCCGACCCCGAGGCAGAACAGCCCCACGCCCGTGACGATGCCGAGCAGGTCGACACGACTGGACGTGGAGCCGCGCACGAGACCTACTGCGGCAAGCACCGCGGCAACGATGAACAGCGGTCCAGCGATGAGGACCCCGCCGGTCGTGACTACTCCAAATGCGACCCAACCGCCGAAGAACCACGGCACGTTGGATGGTCCCCTACGGGTGAACATAATGACTATTAGCCGCGGCGTCTGCCATTCGGTTGGTCGATCACCGCCAAGCAGCTTAGTAGGTGCTCGATCCCCTCGGCAGGAGGCTGGTTGAAAGGCGACGGACGCGCTGCTGCGCGTGGTGAAGCCGCAGCCGGATACTGGGCCGGGGGTCTGGACAGAAGTCGAGCGTCGTCATGCTAATTACGTCTCCGCCGCGAGCGTGCGCGCTGATCGTGACCGCGGCCGGCGGGGCAATACCGTCGACGATCGCCAGCCAAGCGCCGTCCTTGCCGCGGGTCGCTGGTTGGCTTGGGAGCTGGCCGACCTGAACATGGACAGCAGCGCCCAGCGCCACAACGCCTCCGGCAACTAGAGCGTCGTCTACGAGACAGTCTGACGACTGCGTCGATCGCCGGGGTCGCACTGCAGCTTCTGCCCTGCACGTCTTCGTGGGCCACCACCAGCCATGGAGCTTCGGGGCCGGGATGCAGCGATGCGACGAGGCCCCTGGGACCCGCGACCGTGGCCAGCGCGGCGCCTAAGCCGTGCCGGGCAAGAAGACCGTCGGTGTTGCCGATGTTGTCGGTCATACGGAGTCCCAGGGGGTGCTGCTCAGCGGATCCTAATTGCAGTTGGTGAAACTCTTGTCGTTCTCCGAGCGGACTGCTTGGCTAGCGCGATGCCTTCGGCGTTGCCGCTCGCGGATCAGCCTCCCGCTCGAACCGCGAAATCTACCGTGGCCCGGTGCGTCCAGTCCCCCGGGCAACTGTGCGCCGCTGCGCGACAATCGCCGAACGGCTGATCCCGGCGGCGGGTCAACGGGGGCAGGGCCACGAGACGCTCGTCAGCGCAGTGAAACGGAGGGCCATCCGCTTCGCGGAGGCAGCCGCGGCAGCCCGTTTCTGGCAGCGTTCTGTCGCCGGGGCCGAGGCGCTCGGGCGCGAGTGTCTCGACCGCGACGCTGGCGGCCGAGGTGCGGGATACCGGACGAGTGTTCTAGCGGTGCCAGCGCGCGGCGGCGGGTGTCGCGCGCTCAGGCTGGTACCCTGGGTTTACTCGCCCCCTCGACGAGTCCGCGACGACGCGGCGTAGCCACAACGACCAAAGGACGCGTTCAGCTCATGGTCATGCCCGGTACCGGCGCGTCCCCCGCCTCAGATGTAGAGCCCGAGAACCTACGGCGTTCGACCAAGTGGCCACGGAAGACAGCGTTGCGTAAGCCTGTGGCAGGACTTTCATGCCTCGTGCTTGCGCTCGGTGGTGGAGTGGCGGTGAACGCATCCGCTGCCGGTGCTGATCCTGCGCCGGCCGTTGTAGCTCCCCAAGACACTTCACAAGCTCTCGCGGGGCAGTCCGACGCGGATGCCGTGGCTACCGAGTCGCCATCGGCGCTCGCGCAGGTCTTGCCGGTCACTGCGGCTCCGGATCTCGGCACGCAAGGCACGCTGATGCTGGTACCGGATTCATCGCACGCTTCAGCTTCCGCCTCTACGAGTCCGCCGGCGCTGCCAGCGGCCGCACAGCCGATTGTCCCGTGCGGGGTTGGCTGGATCGCGTATAGCTCCGGCGCGATCCTGGCTCGCAATGCACACGCCCGCGGGTCTATCACCTGCTTTGGCGCCGGCGTGAGAGCCACCATCCGCCCGACGGTCGACTGGTTCAACACCCCACTGTTTGACCCATTCCGTCACGCTCCAAAGAAGATCGCAACGAGGGGCTTCGGCCAACCGTACTTCGTGGCGGACAACACAAACAGGGGCATGGTGCGTCACCGCGTCGCGCGCCTATGCGTGCTGATCAGCGGCGACGGATACCTACCAGCCTTCGGATGCTTCTATGCCCCGTTCGGTCCGCTGGATCTGCCCCTGGATGGTGGCGGCGTCTAGATCTATCCGGGACGGAGCCGAGCCGTCAGAACGAGTCGGACGGTTCCGCAGGGTAGAGATGGATCACTCCAGACGTGCCGCCGAACCTTTCGGCGGCACGCGGAAAGGCAAGCCCGACCTCCGTGAGGACAAGATCCATCGGAAGTGATGTGGCCATCTGAATAGCCACGGCTAGGTCGGCATGTCTGCCGACGATGTCCTTCCCAATCTCCTTTACGAACAGGTCATCCTCCTCAGACTCGCTCGCGGGAAGCCGAACCTGTAGCTGTCGATCGGAGAACTCAAGAACCATCAGTAGCTTTCGCTCCGCGAAGTCCACACTCGGGAGCTTAGCGCCTGCTCAGGCGATTTCGTGAGCGTCACGTCGCGATGATCAACTTGGCGGACCGCAGCGGAACCGGTCGCGACCTTGCGCCGGCTGGGCCGTGCTTGCGCCGCACATGGCGGTGCGAGCGGCGACGGTTCGCCCGTGCAGACACGCACGGGCATCAAGAGTACCGGCGATCATACCGTGGTCGCGGTGCGTATCGTCATGACTGCGGCGCGATCGAAGCGGGCGGTGGCTTAGCGATGTCGCCGGAGAGCGTCGTGTAGCCGTCGGCTGAGTCCGGGGAGTCCAGCTTGACTCCGCCGCTGTAGGTCCAGGTCCAGCGTGTCCCGGACAGCACGACTCGGCCGTGGCTCGCGCCGTCGGGGTTGGGGTCCGGGATGGGCTGCCCCCAGAACAGCATGCAATCAGCGGCGCCGCTCACGATCGCTGAACACTCGCTCCGATAGACGGAAGACCGGGCGCCCGGTGTGTAGCTGTCGATGGCGGTCTGCTCGTACTGGGCGATTGAGCGCGCGAGCGTTGCCGGGGTGATCGCGACCGACGACCCGCCGCACGCGGTCAGCAGCAACGCGAGCAGAGCGGCGGGGACCCAGTACGGCCGGCGGCGCCTCACGGCTATCCGCCTGCGGTGCTGGAGGACGCGAGGCCGCTGGTTGGCGGGGTTTGGCCGATCACGCCCGGGAAGCTGTGGCCGCCGCTCGTCGGGGTGTACGTCCACTTGTTCCCGGCCACGATCACCGTGCCCGTCACGACGTAGGTGCCGCCGTAGAGGCCGCCCTGCGCCGTGAGCGTGCAGGTAGCGGTCTGCCCGTTCTGGAGGGCACCGCACTGGACGCCGGTGATCGCCGCTGGGACGCCCGGTTCCTGCTGCAGATAGGCCGTGACCCATTGCTTGATCGAGTCCTGGAGCCGCATGACGTTGGACCCACCGCCGCCACCGCAGCCAGCGAGCACGAGCGTCAGGATCCCCAACGCCACGGCCACGCGCGTTCTCGCGAGCTTCCCGGCAATCCGGTTGGCCTCCATCACAGCCGCTCCCTTCTTCTTCCGTTCTCCGATGACGCGACGCCTACACGGCTAGGCAGAGAAGCGAGCATACCCCAGTCTTGAGGTTTTGGCTCTGGAGGTTCTGGCCCAGGGCATCGAGCATCGGCCGGGTGAAGCCACACGAGCAATTCGGCCTGAACCTCCGTCACCAGCGCCAGCAACACGGCCTGAGCCAAGAAGCGCTCGGCCACGCCTGCGACCTGCACCCGACCGAGATCAGCCGTCTGGAGCGCGCGACCCGCGAACCACGCCTATCGACGATCGTCCGCCTCGCCCACGCCCTGAAAGTCAAGCCCGCCCGACTCCTCGACGGAATCGAATAGGTCTACCGCCCACCGCGGGAGACAAGGCGCCACGGCCACGCGCCCGGCCTTCCTTGCATCGGCGACGTTGCGCTGGCCTCGCTCGACACCGCCCGTCTTAGCTGCGGTCGACGCCGGCCTCGTGGGCGAGGGCTCCTGGGATCGGGTTTGCCGCGGCGCGGAGGTCGCCGATGGCAGTCACGAGCGCGCGCGGCGGGGCTCCAGAATCGCGTGGGGCACGAGTCGACCGTGGCTGCGAGACGCCCCTCGCCTCGCAGCTACGCGCGTCGGGCAGCGCGATGTGCGGTGCGCGGATCGACGCGGATCGCGGCACCGATAGGCGTGCGTTTGGTCCCGCCGTTTGCCGCGCTTCATTCGATGCCTTGACTTGTTCGTCTCTTGCGCTATTCTTCGTCGTGCAGCCGGGAGGACCGCTTCGCGGTATCCGCTCTGGCTGGACGGGACTGCTTTGCGGTGCCTGATCCGGTCAGACCCGGCCGCCCGTCGTTAACGGGGGAGGTCATCGTGTACACGTTGTACCTCGATGGCTCCGGCACCCACGGCGCGAGCCCCGTTTACATCCTGGCCGGGATCGCGATCCACGAGCAGGACGTTTCCCCTCTACAACAGCACTTCGCCGCGCCGCTCAAAGCGTTGCCCGGTGCCCGGGACCCGCGGGACTACGAGCTGCACGCCTCCGAGATCAAAAGCCCTCGGAGCGACGAGAGTATCTGGCGAACCGTGCCCCAGGAAACCCGCCTCGCGATTCTGCGCTCGACGTTCGCAGCGCTCCGCGACTACGAATGCATTGACCCCGCACGGTTTCGGTGCGCCTACTTCGGTGCCGTAATCGAGCGCTCCTACGGCGACTACGAGCAGCGGGCATGGGAAGAGGTACTTCACCGATTTGACGAGATGCTGACATGCCGCGGCAACGAATCGGGCGACCGTCAACGGGGAATCGTCATCCACGACCGAGCGACAACCGAGCGCCGCATACAGGACTGGACAGACCGCTGGCGCTTGTTGAGCGGCCGGATCGGCACCCTTACCCACATCACCGACGTGCCGTTCTTCGCCGACTCACGCGCGAGCCGCCTCCTGCAGGCCGCTGACTTCATAGCCTGGGCGCTCTGGCGCTATTACGGGATGCCCGAGTCGGATGTCCAGTGGATCAAGCCCCTCTGGCGCAACTTCGATCAGAGCGGCGGGCGCATGCACGGACTGGTCCACGTCTCGCGCGGGTTCAAAGCCCGCGTGTGCGGCTGCCCGCCATGCCTGAGCCGGAGGCCAAACAGCGCGCCGGACGACTCCATCTGACTACCAGCCGAACGCCACGCGATGGGGTAAAATACCCCCGAATGTGGGGTAAGCTCACGCAGCGACCGTCGAAAGCGCCCGCCATTGCTGGGCGAATGAGTTTCGCCGATCCCTCCTAGGCGGCGAGGTTGGCGATCAGGCGCGAGAGCTGCCCCCCCTGCCAGGCCAGGGGCGCTCGGCCGGCCTCCTCGACCTCGAGGCGGGCGCCGGGGATCGCCTCGGCGTAGACGCGGGCGGTGGCCAGCGGGTGCCCGGGGTCGGCAGCGTCGCGGCTGCCGACGACGAGCGTCGGCACCTCGATCGCGGCGAGGTCCTCCAGCGCCGCGAACGGGCGCGACCGCGGCACGGCCGCGAGAGCGTCGGCGACGGCGTCGGGGTGCTCGTGGGCGGCCAGCCGCTGGCGTATGGCCGTCTCGAGGACGTCCCGCCAGGCCGGGTCCACTCGGCCCGTGTCGTAGGCGGCGAGGAAGCCGTCGACGCCGCCGTCGCGGAGGCCTCGGGCCAGAGCGTCCCAGCCGTCGAGGCCGGACGGGAAGTTCTCGGGCCGGTAGGCGGGGGTGATCAGGGCGAGGGCGGCGACCCGGTCGGGCCGGTCGAGGGCGAAGCGGACCGCCGTGTGGGCGCCCATCGAGACGCCGGCGAGGACGGCGCGGTCGATCCCCGTCTGGTCGAGCAGGCGCTCGAGGTCGCCGGCCAGGTCGGCGTAGCCGTAGGCGCCCGGCGTGGGCGCCGGCGGCGAGGCGCCGTGCCCGCGGGCGTCGTAGAGGACGACCCGGTGGCCGGAGCGCTCGAGGTGGCGCGAGCCCATCAGGACGTGGCGACGGGTCGCGGTCAGGCCGTGGAGGCAGACGACCGGCGTCCCCGCCCCGGCCTCCTCGTGGGCTAGTGCCACCCACCGATGTCTAGCAGGCGATCTCCTAAGCTATGGCCATGACCGTGATCGACGTGACCGAGGCCGGCTTCGAGCGGGACGTGATCGAGCGCTCGTGGACGGAGCCCGTGGTCGTCGACTTCTGGGCCGGCTGGTGCGCCCCCTGCCGGGCGCTCGGTCCGCTGCTCGAGGAGGCCGCCGAGAAGCGCGAGGGCCAGGTGGTGCTCGCCAAGGTCGACACCGATCTGAACCCGCGGATCTCCGAGAAGTACGGCATCCAGGGCATCCCCGCCGTCAAGGCGTTTCTCAAGGGCGAGGTGGTCGACGAGTTCGTCGGGGTCCAGGCGCGGGCCCAGATCGAGAACTTCTTCGACAAGCTTGTTCCCTCGGAGGTCGACGAGCTCGTGGCCGCCGGCGACGAGGAGTCGCTCCGGGCGGCCCTGGCGCTCGAGCCCAATCGCCCCGACGCCCTGCTCGAGCTCGCCCGCCTGCTCGCCGGGCGCGGCGACCGCGAGGGGGCGCTCGCCCTGCTCGACGGGGCGCCCGGCAACTTCCGGGCCGAGGGCCTCGCGGCCCGGCTTCGCCTCGAGGACGGCGGCCGGGTGGACGAGGCGCTCCGCGCCCTCGACGGCGGCGAGGTCGGCCGCCCGCTCGATCTCCTGCTCGAGGCGCTCCCCGACGCCGGCGACGACCGCGACGACATCCGCCGGCTGATCGTCGGCGAGCTCGACCGGATCGGCCCCGACGACCCCCTCGCCCGCACCGTGCGCCGGCGCCTCGCCGCCGCCCTCTACTGACCGGGCCGGGCCGCGCTCCCCGCGGGGGCGTAGACTGGGCGGGTGGCCGACGACTCGCCAGGCGCCCGTGGCGTCTTCGACACCCTGCTGGCGCCGCTGCGTCTGCCCGGCGAGATCGTCGGCAACGTCGAGACGCTCGCCCGGTCGGTGGTCGCCCTCCAGCGGACGGCCGAGGCGCACCTCGCCTCGATCGACGCCCGGGCCGGCGAGCTCGTCGCGGCCCTCAGCCTGCTCCAGAAGACGGTCACCCGCCTCGAGACCAAGGTCGACCGCCTCGCCGGCCTGGAGGCGACGATCGACGAGCGGATGGAGGTGCTCCGCGCCGACCTCAACACCCGCATGCTCTCCGCCGAGGAGGAGGTCCACCTGCTGCGTACGCCACTCGAGCAGGTCGCCCGCGACGTGGCGAGCATCAAGCTGCTTCTCCCCGACCCCAGCGACGGGCCCATGGCCCGGCTGCGGGACACGCTCACCTCGAGCTAGAGGGCCAGGCTGGTCTGGGGCGGCGGGGGCGCGGCCGACGTGTCGGCCGCCGGCTCGAACGCCGACAGGCGCACGCCGAGCAGCCGAACCGGCCGTGCCGGGTCGTAGAGGTCGAAGAGCTCGCGGGCGACCCGGGCGACGAGCTCCGGGTCATTGGTGGCGGCGGCGATCGTCCGGGCGCGGGTCACCGTGGTCCAGTCGTCGAGGCGGACCTTGATCGCGATGTTGCGGCCCCGCAGACGCTTACGCTCGACCCGGCCGCAGAGGTCGACGGCGAGGTCGGCGAGCGCCGCACGCTGGCGATGACGATCGTGCAGGTCGTAGTCGAACGTGGTCTCGCTCGACTGCGACTTCGTCTCCCGGACCGGCTCGACCGGGCTGTCGTCCTCGAAGCGCGACCGGCGCAGGAGGTCGGCGCCGTGGCGCTCGCCGAAGGCCGCCTGGAGGCGGATCTCGGGCTGACGGCAGAGGTCGGCGACGGTGGCGATGCCGAGCTCGCGGAGCCGCTCGGCGGTCTTCGGCCCGATCCCGGGGATCAGCCGCGGCGAGGCGTCGGCGAAGCGGCGGGACGCCTCCTCTCGGGTGAGGGCGACCGTGCCTCCCGGCTTGCGCAGTCCGCTGGCGATCTTGGCCAGCAGCTTGTTGGGGCCGCGGCCGATCGAGCAGGTCAGACCTGTCCGGGCGCCAATCTCGGCCCGCACGCGGGCCATCGACGCGTTGGGCGCCAGCAGGCCGGTCAGCTCGAGGTAGACCTCGTCGAGGCCGACGACCTCGATCCGGTCGATCTGCTCGCGGCAGACGTCCATTACCTGGCGGGAGACCGCCCGGTAGGTGTCGAAGTCGGGCGCGACGACGGCGATCTCCGGGCACAGGCGGCGGGCGCGGGCGAGCGGCATCGCCGAGCCGATGCCGTAGGCCGCCCGCGCCTCGTAGGAGGCCGTGGTGACCACCGCCCGCGGGCCCGAGCCCGCAACCACCATCGGCTTGCCGCGCAGCTCCGGCCGGCGGCGAAGCTCGACCGAGGCGTAGAAGGCATCCATGTCGAGGTGGGCGATCACGCGCATGCGTTTCGCATTCTGGCGCCGGCGTCGGCGGACCCCGGCGGGCATCGCCCCGCAGTCTCGTTTACGCTGTAAGCGCCCGGCGGGCCCACCGGCCCGGGAATCTTGCCCGCCGGCACGCAGAACTGGGACCAGCAGGCGCCGAACGCCCCGATTTGGAACACGCAGTCGCCCGGCGGCCGGCCGAAGTCAATCCGAAATTCAAGGAGGCGGCAATTGCCTGGCCAGGGTGATGTCTGTGCCGAGCCGGTCGGCGATGGCGAGCGAGGCGGCGAGGCCGAGGCCGAGGCCGAGGTGATCGACGGCGGCGACGTCCGCTCGATCGGCATCCGCGCGCTCGCGCGGAACGTCAGCGGAGTGGTCGCCGACGTGGCCGAGACCGGGCGCCCGGCGCTCCTGACCAAGCACGGCGCGCCGATCGCCGCGCTCGTGCCCATACAGGCGGCCCGCGCCGAGGATCAGCTCCTGGCCCGAGCCGCCCGCCGCCTCGAGGAGATCGCGGCCGCCGACCTGCTCGACGGACGCACGCGCGGGGCCGCCGAAGTCGTCGCCGAGCTCCGGCGGCTGGCCGACGCGGTCGCCCGAGCCACGTCGCTCGACGAGGCCTGAGCTGAGCGCCCGTCAGTCGAAGCGGAAGTGCGTGCCGGTCGGCGGCGGCGGCTCGGCGCCGGCCAGCGCGGCGACGGCCGCCGCCAGCGTCCGGGCGAACGTCTCGCTGCTCGCCTCGATCAGCCGGATCAGCTCGGTGACCGGGGTCGGCTCGTCCTGCACGCCGTTGGCGTAGTCGGTCGCGTAGCCGATCAGGCCGTACGGCAGCTCCGCCTCGCCGGCGAGGACGGTCTCCGGCCCGGCGGTCTGGCTGACCGCGGTCACCCCGCACTGCGCGAGCATCCGGATCTCGCTGCGCGAGTTGAAGCGCGGGCCGTCGACATGGCCATAGCAGCCGCCGTCGCTCGCGCTCTGGCCGGCGACCTCGGCGCCGGTGAGCAGGGCTCGCCGGAGCGGACCGCTGAACGGAGCCTCGAAGATCCAGTGACCCCGACCCCGCTCGCCCTCACCGTAGAGCGAGCACAGCGATCCGTCGGGCAGCCGGTTGACCAGGAAGTGCAGATCGTCGAAGACGATCAGGCTGCCGAGCGGGACGGCCGGGTCAACCGCACCGCAGACCGTGGCGGCGAGGACGGCGTCGACCCCGGACTCCTTCATCGCCAACATGTTCGCCCGGTGGTTGACGTGGCTCGAGAGCCGGACGTGCCCTTCGCCGTGGCGCGAGACGTGGACGACGTCCGCGCCGGCTAACCGCCCTTCGGTGACGATCACCGCGCCGAACCGGGTCGAGATCTCCCTCGCCCCGGCCGACTCGAGCGCCGCCAGCGCGTAGGTGCCCGACCCGGTGATGACGCCCAGTCTCACAGCGGCCGGATGCTATCCGGGCCGGCGCTCAGCTGGTCGCCCAGACCAGGCCGGTGTCGCCGAACCCCAGCGCCCGCTTCGTCGCCGGGGTCAGGTCGAAGTCGCGGCCCGCGACGTAGGGCCCCCGGTCGATCACCGGAACCCGCACCGTCCGGTTGCCGAGACGCAGGCCGACCATCGTTCCGCACGGCAGCGTCTTGTGGGCGACGCCGAGGCGCGAATCGGTCAGCCTCCCGCCGCAGGCGAGCGGACCGCCCCCGCCGTACCAGGAGGCGCCGGCCAAGCGGTAGACGGTGACCGGACCGAGGTCGGCGAGCGCCGGCCCACTGCTGCGGTCGCCGGCAAAGCGCACGCGCAGCCAGAGGCTGCCCGGGACCGGCGGGTTGAAGGCGAGCCGGTAGCCGCCGTTCCCGGCGGTCGCGGTCCGGGCAACCGTCACCCAACCGCGGCCGCGGTGCTCCTCGAGGGCGACGATTCCGCCCGCCCGAGACGGACGGACCCCGCCGTAGACCGAGAGACGCCGGCCGGCGAGGAGGTTGCGGCCGTTGGTCGCAACCGAGACATGGCCGGCGATCCGGCTCGCCTCGACGGGTCCCGTGAGTGGGGCCAGGACGGCGGCGGCGGTGATCTGCTGGCGGCCGTCCGGCGAGGCGAGGCCATCGAGTTGGATCGCGGCGTCGGCTCCGGTCGGGGCCGGACGGGCGGCATCGGCGCCGGCCGAGCCGGTCCAGGCGCCCCCGAGCCCCGCGGCGCCCAGCGCGAGCATCACACGGCCTGGGCGTAGGTCGAACTGCGTTCCCATACGGCTGGCTCCTTGGTTTCTTGCCTACGGGGTTAGCTGACGGGCTCGCGGCCGGCTCGGGTCGCTCGACGAGCGAACTCCGGATGACGGTCGCTACGGCCGCAGTGATGCGGCCGATTCGCCCCATGCCGGGCGGGCACACAACAGGTGCCGGTCCAGCGGTGGGTTCCCCGTTCGTGCTGGCACTGGGCGAGCACGACTCGGCAGACGAACAGTTGTTCGGCCTAGAGTATCGAATTCCCCGGTCGCCTTCCTCCTCGGGCGGCGAGTTCGATCAGACCGGGGCCGGCGCTGGCACAATCCCTACGGTGACCAACCCAGACCGCCTCAGCCCCCTCGACGCCGAGCTGCTCGAGCGTGAGGAGAAGTCCTCGCTCCACGCGCACGTGGCCTCCGTCCTCGTCTTCGCCGGCCCGGCGCCGTCGATCGAGGAACTCACCGAGCACGTCGTCGCCCGGCTTGATCTGGTTCCTCGCTACCGCCAGAAGCTCGCCGAGGTCCCCTACCGCCAAGGCCGCCCGGTGTGGATCGACGATCACCATTTCAACCCCGGGTACCACGTCCGCCACACCGCCCTCCCCCGGCCCGGCGACGAGCCGGCGCTGGCCCGGCTCGCCGGCCGGCTGTTCTCCCAGGCGCTCGACCGGACCAAACCGCTCTGGGAGCTCTGGCTGGTCGAGGGCCTCAGCGGCGATCGCTTCGCCCTGATCGGAAAGACCCACAACGTCCTGGTCGACGGCGTCGACGGCCTCGACCTCACCACCGTTCTCTTCGACGCGCTGGCCGCCGATGTCCCCGTCCCGCCGCCGGCGCCGGGCTGGGTGGCGCGTCCGGCGCCCTCCCGGGCCGAGCTCCTGGCCAGCGCCCTCGCCGAGCGGTCCAGCGACCCGGCCGAGACGGCGCGGATCGTCGTCGACCTCCTGCGGCGGCCGCTGGCCCTGGCCGAGACCCTGCGCCGGCAGCTCGCCGGGGCCGGCCCCCTCTCGCGGATCAGCGGCGACCCACCGCCGCGGTCGCCCTTGAACGTCGAGATCGGCCCGCATCGCCGCTACGCCTGGGTCGACGGAGACCTCGACCGGTTCCGCGAGATCAAGACGGCGCTCGGGGGCACGGTCAACGACGTCGTCCTGACCGCGGTGGCTGGAGCGCTCGGCCGCTTCCTGCGCGCCCGCGGCCACGAGACCGACGGGCTCGTCCTCCGCGTGATGCTGCCGGTCTGGGCGCCGGCCGATCTCGGTCGGACGAGCAGCCGCGTCGAGACGGTGTGGGTCTCGCTGCCGGTCGGGATCGTCGACCCCCGCGACCGCTTCGCCGAGATCAGCCAGGCCATGGAGGGGCTCAAGGAGTCGGGCCGGGCGGTTGACGCCCGCGTCCTGACCGAGCTCGCCGGGTTCGCCCCGGCGACGATCATCAGCCAGGCCGCCCGGCTCCAGGCCCACGCCCGCCTCGCCAACCTGACGATCACCAACGTCCCCGGGCCCCAGTCGCCCCTATTCCTCCTCGGCCGGCGGCTCGAGACGATCTACCCGGTGGTACCGCTCGCCGACCGTCAGGCGCTCGGCATCGCCGTGATGAGCTACTGCGGCCGGCTCGGGTTCGGCTTGCTCGCCGACTACGACGCCATACCCGAGCTCGACGAGATCGCCGACGAGCTCGGCGCGGCGATCGACGAGCTCGCCGCGATCGCCGGTCACGCCCGCCGGCCGCGCCGCGCCCGCCGCGTCGACGGCCGAGAGGCGCCCGGC
>JBPCNA010000212.1:0-7485 GCA_051001735.1 Solirubrobacteraceae bacterium | reverse complement strand
ACCCCGCTGCCGGTCGGGGATGTTGCGCTCCGGTTGGGGCGGATGGTGCCAGAGCACGTTGACGACTTCGCGTGCCGCGGCGATTTTCGCATCCTCGAGGCCGACACCCGGGTGCTCCGCTCGGCCGAGCGGCTCGTCTATCTCGAGAACCAGTTCCTCTGGTCGCCGGAGCTCGTGGAGATCCTCGCCGAGAAGCTCCGCCGCCCGCCGACCCCCGAGTTCCGCGTGGTCGTCCTCCTCCCGGCGCGAGCAAACAACGGGGCCGACGACACCAAGGGCCAGCTCGGCGTCCTGCTCGAAGCCGACGGCGAGCGCGGTCGCCTGCTCGCCTGCGCCCTCTACGCCCGCGACCCGGCGGCCGGCCGCAGCGAGCCGATCTACGTCCACGCGAAGGTCGGCATCGTCGACGACCGGTGGATGACGCTCGGCTCGGCCAACCTCAACGCCCACTCGCTGTTCAACGACAGCGAGGTCAACATCGTCACCCAGGATCCGGACCTCGTCGTCGCGGTCCGTCGCCGCCTGTGGGCCGAGCACCTCGAGGCCGACCCGGCGGCGGTGGCCGGCGACCCGGCGTCGGTGATCGACGGGCTCTGGCGTCCGATCGCCTTCGAGTCGCGCCGGCGCCGCGAAGCGGGGGAGACTCCCGATCACCGGCTGATCGCCCTCCCCGGCGTATCGAAGCGGTCGATGCGCCTGCTCGGGCCGCTCCAGGGCCTCCTCGTCGACGGCTGAGCCGCCGGATCGCGCGAAGCCGTCACCGCACCGGCGTAGGCTGATCGGAAATGAGCCGAACCCGCCACATACCGCCGCCGGCCCGCCACCCCCTCGTCTGGCTGACTGCGGTCGCCGTGGTGAGCGGCCTGGTCGCCATCGGCGCCGGGTCGGCCACCGGCGGTGTCGGGGCGTCGGCGACGCTCGCACCGGTGACGCGCCACAGCGGCTGCCGGCTGCGGGGCGCCCTGCCCGACCCGGGGTGCACGCCGGGAGCCCGTTTCACCCGGACGACCCCGGCGGCGATCTGCCGGCCGGGCTACGCTGGCTCCGTCCGCAACGTTCCGCGAAGCGAGAAGGACCTCGTCTACCGGGAGTACGGGATAGTCCGGCACTTCAACGGCGCCAACGGCGAGCTCGATCACCTGGTGTCGCTCGAGTTGGGTGGGAGCAACGCCGCGGCGAACTTGTTCCCCGAGGCGGCCGCGCCGCGCCCGGCCTCGCACGAGAAGGACCGCTTGGAGAACGCCCTCCACGACGAGCTCTGCGCCGGACGCCTTGGGCTCCCCCAGGCGCAGCGGCTGATCGCGACCGACTGGGTCGGCGCCTACCGCGCACGCTTTGGCTAGTGCAGCTAGTGGTCTGTCTCGCAAATGGCTCGGCGGTCTGGCCACCTTCGATGATGACACGAGCGGCTGGGCGTGATCTGGCCACCTTCGATGATTACACGCCGCACGGTGGCCGCGGATGTGCTGGTGGCACATGGGCGGGCGCCGGGTGGCGCCAGGCGCGTCCAGACGCCGCCAGATGTCAAGGGATTTGCGAGACAGACCACTAGTAGGACTTCGTTAGCTTCTTGCAGGGTTTCATGCGTTAGCAGGGAATCTATGGTTCATGGCGACGATTTTGGTCGGCGAGCGTGGTGTGAAGGCGGCGGATCTTGCGGAGCAGCGGGCGGCGCTGGTCGCGTTCGCGGAGGAGATGTATAGGTCGCTTCAGCGTTGCGATCAGCGTGCGAAGGGTGAGCAGTACGTCCGCGGGTTGCTGTTGGAGGGGCGGCGCAAGTCGATTCAGCCGATGGCTGGCCGGTTGCCGGATGGTGATGAGCAGGGGTTGCAGCAGTTCATTACCGACTCGCCGTGGGAGGACATGCCGGTCCGGCGGCGTCTGGCGCGGCGGATGACGGCGCTGATCGAGCCTTCGGGGTGGGTGGTTGACGACACGGGCCTGCCGAAAGACGGCCGCTGGTCGCCTGGGGTTGCGCATCAGTACTGCGGTGCGTTGGGCAAGACCGCGAACTGCCAGGTCCTGGTATCGGTCAACGCGGCGACTGACCGGGCGTCGTGCCCGCTGGGGTGGCGGCTGTTTTTGCCCGCTGGGTGGGACGACGACGAGCCGCGCCGCTCGCGGGCGAAGATCCCGCAGGACGTGCATCACGTCGCGAAGTGGCGGCTCGCGCTGGCGATCATTGACGAGCTTCTCGGATGGGGGCTCGAGCGGCGGGTGGTGCAGGCCGACGGCGGTTACGGCGACATCACCGCGTTCCGCGTCGGGCTCGAGGAGCGCGACCTGTCCTATGTCGTGCAGGTCAAGGGCGTCACCTCCGCGCAACCCGCGGACGCCCAGCCCGTCGCGGCGGCGTACTCGGGTCGTGGGCGCCCGCCGACAGCGCGCTACCCCGACAAGCCCTTGAGTCTGCGCGACCTCGTCCTCGCCGCCGGCCAAGACGGCGCGCAGACGATCGGCTGGCGCGAAGGTGACCGCGGCCCGCTTTGCAGCCGCTTCGTCGCGCTGCGCGCGCGGCCCGCCAACGACGCTCAACGCGACAGCGACGGGGTGCTCCCGGAGCGCTGGCTGCTGGCCGAGTGGCCGCCCGGCAAAGACGAACCCGTCAAGTACTGGCTGAGCAACCTGCCCCCCGGCACGCCCCTGGCCCGGCTCGTGCAGCTGGCCAAGCTGCGCTGGCGCGTCGAGCACGATTACCGCGAACTCAAGCAATGCCTCGGCCTCGACCACTACGAAGGCCGCACCTACCGCGGCCTGCATCACCACCTCACCTGCGTGACCGTCGCTCACGCCTTCCTCACCAGCTGCCGGCTGCAGCGCGCCGGCCCCGACCACGACCGCCCTCAAACGGCGGCAGCCTGATCAGCCTCTACCAAGCCCAGCGCGACCTACAAACCGCGTTGGCCTGCTGGCACGGGCACCGCCCAACCTGCCAGCGCAGGCTGCCGCCCTAAACCTAACGAAGTCCTACTAGGGCCGGAGCTTGAGCCGCTGCCCGGGCACCAGCAGATTGGGGTTGAGCTTCGGGTTGTACTGGGCGATGGCGCCGATCGGCACCCCGGTCTTCGCGGCCACCGAGCTGTAGGTGTCGCCGGGGCGGAGGGTCCAGAAGGGAGGCGCCGGCCGCGCGATCACTCGTGTCGAGGACTCGTGGACGTGCAGCCGCAGGCTCTGGCCGGGAACCAGCGCGGTGGGATCCTGGGTCGGGTTGAGCTGCTGCAGCTGCGCGACGCTGAGGCGGTTGGCGGCGGCGATCGAGTTGAACGTGTCGCCGGGGCGGACGACCCAGTAGGGGGGCAGAGTGCGCGTCGCCTGGGCCATCGCCGCCGGCGAGGCGAGGTCCACCGGCGGACCGCCAGAGGTGGCGTTGAGCACCGCCGAGGCGATCAGCACTCCGACGACGACGATAGACAGCGTCACCGCGAGCAGGACGACGCGGAGGCTACTGAACATGTCCCGACCCACCCTGGCCGCCGGGGACGGCAGCGCGAGCCTCCCGACGGCGGCCGGCATCCGCCACGGCGGGCCCTGCGCTCTGAACCTGGGGACTCGTCACGGCAATGCTCCTGCGGAGGTTCCGTTCGTTCGCCGGTCGGCCCCACCGGCGGGCCGTCCGGGGGGCCGCTAGGCGGCGTCATGGCACGAAAAGGGAAACCGGGCGTCCGGAGGACCGACGCGCCCCGTCCCAATGGTGTACCCCAGCGAGCCCTCGAGGGAACGCCGCACCCCGGACGGGCCGGCCCCGTCTACGGCGAGGCCGGCGTGTCGAACCCATCATGGGGCAGGCCCAGGTAGGGGAAGGACGGGAGGAACCGCGCCGAGGCGTCGACGCCCGTCGGCGGCGTGTCCACCCCCTGTGTGATCTTGCCCGCCGCTGCGTCGGGCACGAAGGCCTTGTCGACCAGCGCGTACGTCACGCCGGCCAAGGCGCGCAGCTCGATCGTCACGACATCGTCGGTCACCCGCCGTCCGTTGGGGAACCCCGCGGGGTCGTTGCCGAGGAGACCGAGCGAGTTGGGCTTCGCCGTCGGCGGAATCGCCACGTTCAGGCGCAGCATGTCGGCCGGGCTCTTGCTCGTGAAGTTCTGAAAACCGGGAATGATGCCGGCGGGGATGCCGGTCAACAAAACGGCCATCAGATCGGCCCGGGGCGTAGCCTGCTTGACGAGGGCGGCGAGGTTGGGAAACACCCCGGGATAGAGGACGGGGAGGAGATTCGCGAGTTCCGGGTGGGCCACGCCGTCGACGAAGCCCTTGTCGTCGAGCGGCTGACCCCGGTTCCACTTGTCCTTGCGATCGACGGTGACCAGCAGCTCGTTGAACAGCGGGTTGCCGAGCCGGGAGACCTGCACCCACGGACCGGACTCGGCGCCGTCGTGGTGCTCGTCCCCACGCAGGAGCATCCTTCGCCGACTCGCCGCGCCCCAGACGCCGATCGTGGCCAGCGCACTCGCGGGATCCTTGGGCACCGATCCGTCCCGCGTCAGTGCGGAGATCGGGATCTGCAGGGCGATCGTGTGGACGTTGATCCCGCTCTTCAGCGTGTCGATGCCCGCCGCCGCCGCCAGCGGGGCGATGTGGAGGTTCTGAAACGGCCTCAGGTCACCGAGGTCGAAGACGGCTCCGAGGTCGGCGAAGAAGCCGTCGTTGCGCTGTCCGGCGAAGACCCGCTCTCCCGTCGGCAGACTATGGATCGCCGCCGCGGCCAGCGCCGCGTAGTTCGGCGTCGAATGGGGTCCGATGTTGCACGGCGGACACGCCAGCCCGCGGGCCAGGACCTTGGGCCGAGAGCTCTTCTTCCCGTGCTTCTTGTCGTCGATCGTCGGACCGGCGTTCCGGCTGCCGCGGACGCGGCTGACGGTGTAGAACTGGCGCCGGTTGAAGTTCGGGTCGCCCAGCGAGCCGATCGGACCGGTGTTGTAGAGGAAGGTCCGCGGATCCTGCACCTTGGTCTTGAAGCGGAATTCGTAGCTCAGATCGGGAAGTCCCCGACCGCTGTTGGCGATGTGGATCGAGTAGAGGACGTCGTCGCCGAATTCGTAGAAGTTCGGGCCGGCGGCCGCCGCCTCGAGCGGGATGTAGTTGGTGATGATGGTTACGGTGTCCGGACGGTCGGGGCTGACGAACGCATAGGTGTCCGTGTTGTCGGCCACCGGATCCTTGCTGATCTCCGGTGCTTCACGATGGGACGACATCTACTCCACCTCCGTCTGCTGGGGATCCTGCGAGCGTGCGGCATCGACCAGGCGCTTTGCGAGGACCGGGTCGCGATAGGTACGCTCGACCGTTCCCGAGAGGACCGTCACCTCGCCGGTCCGCGCGTCGCGCAGAAACGCGGTCACCGGCTCGCTCGGCACCGGGAACGCCGGCTCGGTCGCCGTCGCCGCCGGCAGCGGGGCGGCTGCCGCCGCCGCCGGGCTGAGCGCCATCGCGGCGGCGGCCGGCGTGACGACGGTCATCGCGACGCCGCCGGCAATACCGGCCGAGCTATGGAGGAACGTCCGGCGGTTTGAGCCGGCCGAGGACGGCTGCTCGTCGGAGGACTGTGATGACACAGGGCCACCGAGGGCGGGAGGCGACGCGCCCCGATCACGTGACGCGAGTTTCCGGCTCTTCATGGTGATTCTCCAATTCGTCGCTGACGGGAATGTGCCCACCGGCTCGCCGGCGGCGTCCAACCCGCCCCAGCGTCACGCGTGAAACCGGTCCCGGCTCCCTTCGAGGTGAGCTTCTGACTGAAATACGCCGGAGGGCGACGCCGTGGATCAAATCGCCGGGGAAGATCCGCTACTCAGACCCGTCGCGGTTGGCGAGGCGGCGAACGGGGTAGAACGTCGGGCGCCGCCGGGCTTGGCTGCTCGTCGAACCGCCGCCAGGCCGCGTCCGCCCGGACGGGGCGGGGGTTCGAATCGGCGGCAGGCATCGTCGCGGCCGCGTCGAACCCACCATGGATGCCCACGGACGCAGGCACCCCGGCCAGGCGCAAGGGCCGGATCGCGACGCGGACCGGCGGCGGCCGGACGGCTCGGATCGTCCCCCAGCTTCCGATCGAGCACAGCATCCTCCTCACCGCGACCTTCTGCCTGATCGCCGCCGGCGCGGTGATGGTCTACAGCGCCTCTTCGCCGCGGTCGCTGGCCGGCGGCCAGGGTGCGGCGACCGCCTACCTGATCAAGTTCGTCGGCTACGGGGGGGTCGGACTGCTCTGCATGCGCTACCTGGCCCGCCACGGGCTGGACGCCGTCCGCCGGGCGACGCCGGTCCTGCTGATGGTCTCCTTCGCCCTGCTGATCGCGGTCAAGCTGCCGGGCGTCGGCCACGACATCAACGGCGCCCGCCGGTGGATCGGGGCCGGGCCGGTCCAGTTCGAGCCGTCGGAGCTGATGAAGCTGGCCCTCGTCCTCTATGCCGCCCATGTGCTCTCGAGCGGGCGGATGACCGAGCGCCGGGTGCGCCGGATGCTGCGGCCGCTGCTGGTGACCACGGGCGCCGCCTGTCTCCTCGTCGTCCTCCAGCCCGACCTGGGGACCGCGATCATCCTCGCCTTCGTCGTGGTGGCCGTGATGATCGCGGCCGGCGTCCCGCTGCGGACGCTCGGCCTGCTCGGCCTCGGCTTCGTCGTCGTGGCCGCCCTCTTCGCCGTGCTCGAGCCCTACCGCCGGGCCCGCCTGACCGCGTTCGTCCACCCGTGGGCGCATGCCGGGACGAGCGGGTTCCAGGCCGTCCAGGGACAGATCGCGCTCGGCTCCGGCGGCCTCCTCGGCGTCGGCCCGGGGCAGTCGGTGCAGAAGATCTTCTACCTGCCCGAGGCCAACACCGACTTCATCCTGGCGGTGATCGGCGAGGAGCTGGGGGTGCTGGGCGTCTGCGGACTGCTCTTCCTCTACGGCCTGATCGCCTACGCCGGCCTGCGGGCGGCGCGGGCGGCCAAGGGCGCCTATGCTGCACTCCTGGCCGTCGGGGTCACCTCGTTGGTCGTCGGGCAGGCGATGCTCAACGTGTTCGCCGTGCTCGGTCTCGCCCCCCTGACCGGCGTGCCGCTGCCGCTCGTCTCCTACGGGTCGACCAACCTGATCGTCCTGCTCGCGGCGATCGGCGTCCTGTTGAACGTGGCCGGCGGTGGGACGGCTCACCTGCGGGCGCTCGGCACGCCGAGCGCCAAACCGCGACGATCACAGGATGGCCGAACCGGCGAGAAGGATCACGATCGCGATCGCCACGGGGGGGACAGCCGGCCACGTCGTGCCGGCGCTGGCGGTGGCCGACGCGCTACAGGCCCGCGGCGCTGACGTCTTCTTCATCGGCGGCCAGCGGGCCGAGCGCGACCTGGTCCCGACTGCCGGCTACGAGTTTCACCCGATCGGCGTGGAGGGCCTCGACCGCCGCAATCCGCTGCGGGCGGCTCGCGCCCTGGCCCGGGCCGCCGTCGCAACGGCCGGGGCGCGCCGGCTGCTCGCCGGCCGTGGCGCCCGGGCGGTGATGGGC
>JBPCNA010000211.1:0-4630 GCA_051001735.1 Solirubrobacteraceae bacterium | reverse complement strand
GGCGGTGATGGGCGGCGGCGGCTACGTGGCCGGGCCGGTCTCGCTGGCCGCGCTGACGCTCGGGTTGCCCGTCGTCCTGACCGAGGCCGACAGCCGCCTCGGTCTCGCCAACCGGGCGCTCGCCCCGGGCGCGCGCCGCGTCTGCCTGGCCTTCCCGCTCGACGGCCGCGACGGCCCCCGCTACCTGGTGACCGGGCGCCCGGGACCGGCGGCCATCGCCGACCGCGCCGCGGCTCGTGCGTCGTTCGAGATCGATGCCGAAGCCACCGTGGTGCTCATCTTCGGCGGCTCGCTCGGAGCCCGGTCGATCAACCTGGCGGCCATCGAGGCCTTCGCTGAGCACCCCCCGGCGCACGTGCTCCACGTGGCCGGGACCCGCGACTACGCCGAGCTCGCCGGGCGGCCGCGAGGCGCCGGGTATGACCTGCGCGAGTACCTCGGGGCCGAGCGCTTCGGCGCGGCGCTGGCTGCGTGCGACCTCGTCGTCGCCCGCTCGGGCGGGTCGATCTTCGAGGTCGCGGCTCACGGGCGGCCGGCGATCCTCATCCCCTATCCCCATGCCGCCGGCGATCACCAGACGACGAACGCCGCCTGGATGGAGCGGGCCGGGGCCGCCGTGGTGATCCCCGACTCCGAGCTGACGCCCGCCCGGCTGCGGGCCTGCCTCGAGAACCTCCTCGCCGACGGCGAGCGGCTGGCGGCGATGGCCTCCGCCTCGCTGTCGTTCGCCCGCCCGGACGCCGCCGAGGTGATCGCCGGCGAGCTCCTCGCCGCGGCCGAGGCCGGATGATCGAGCGGCCCTGGAGCGGGCGACGCCTTCACATCGTCGGCGTCGGCGGCGCCGGGATGAGCGCCTACGCCCGGGCGGCCCACGCGCTCGGGGCGACGGTGACCGGCTCCGACCGGGCCGACTCGCCGTTCGCGCGGACGCTGGCCGCCGACGGCGTGCTCGCGGCACGGATCGGCCACGCCGCGGGCAACCTCCCGGACGGCGACGGCGTCGAGGTGTTCTGCTCGACCGCGGTCGGCCCCGACAACGTCGAGCGGCTGGCAGCCCTCGAGCGCGGATTGAGGGTTCGGGCGCGGGCCGAACTGCTCGGCGAGCTGACCCGGCTGCGCCGGACGATCGCCGTGGCCGGCGCCCACGGGAAGACGACGACGTCGAGCATGATCGTCAGCGCCCTGCGGGGCTGCGGCGTCGACCCGGGCTACCTGATCGGCGGAACGCTGGCCGAGACCGGGCGCAACGGAGACTGGGGGAGCGGCGACTGGCTGGTCGTCGAGGCCGACGAGTCCGACCGGTCGCTGCTGGCGCTGTCGGTGGAGATCGCCGTGCTGACGAGTGTCGAACTCGACCATCACGCGGTGTTCGGGTCGCGGCTCGAGCTCGAAGGGGTCTACCGCGAGTTCCTCGCCGGGGCTCCGGAGGCGGTCATCTGGGGCCGGCCCGGCCTCCTCGCCCTGCGCACCGGCCGGGTCGCGCCGTATGACGTTCGCGACTTCGATCACGCCGGTGGCGGCGCCCGCTTCTCGACCCTCGATGTCGAGGTGAACCTTAGAGTGCCGGGTCTCCACAACGCCCTGAACGCTGCAGCCGCACTTGAGGTATGCCGGATCGTCGGCGTCGATCTCGAGCGGGCGGCGGGGGCCCTCGGGCGCTTCAACGGGGTCGCCCGGCGCTTCGAGCCGGTCGGCCGGACGCCGGCCGGAGCGACCGTCTACGACGACTACGCCCACCACCCGACCGAGGTCGCAGCGACGCTGGCCGCGGCGCGGACCCTCGCCCCCGACCGCCTCGTCGCGGTTTTCCAGCCCCACCTCTACTCGCGCACCCGAGAGCTCGCGCGCGAGTTCGGCGAGTCGCTGGCCGCGGCCGACGTGGTCGTCGTGCTCGACGTCTACCCGGCGCGGGAGCGCCGCGAGGACTTCCCGGGGGTGAGCGGCCGGATGATCGCGGCAGCCGCGGCCGACGCCGCGGCCGGGCGGCCGGTCTACTGGATGCCGACGGCGGCCGACGCCGAGCGCGTCCTGCGCGACCTGCTGCGCGCCGGCGACCTCTGCCTCGTGCTCGGCGCCGGCGACGTCGACAGCCTCGGGCGGCGACTGACGGCATGACTTCGGAGCCCGTCGCGGATTATCCGCTGGCCCGGCTGACCACGGTGGGGACCGGGGGTTCGGCCGAGTTCTTCGCCCGGGCGGGGACGGCGGCCGAGCTCGACGAGCTCCTCGGGTGGGCGGCGGTGCGGGGCCTCGAGGTCGCCGTGGTCGGGTCGGGGTCGAACCTCCTGGTCGCCGACGAGGGAGTGGCGGGGCTCGTGCTTAAACTCGACCGCGAGCTCGCGCGGATCGAGCCCGAGGGCGCGCGCCTACGCTGCGGCGGCGGCGCCCGCCTTCCGGCGGTGGCCGCCCGGGCGGCGGCGCTCGGGCTGGCCGGGATCGAGTTCGGCGTGAACATCCCGGGTACGGTTGGTGGCGCGGTGCGGATGAACGCCAACGCCTACGGCGGCGCCCTGGCCCGCGTGCTCGCCTGGGTCGAGGTGCACACCGCGGCCGGGAGCGAGCGCCGCGCGCCGAGCGCGCTCGAGTTCGCCTACCGGGCGTCGAACCTCGGCGCCGGGGAGGTCGTCGCCCGCGCCGAGTTCGTCCTCGAACCGGCGCCGACCGAGGACGTGCGGTCGCGGCTGGCCGAGCTCCGTGCTCTGCGCCACGCCGCCCAGCCCAAGGGCATCCGCACCTTCGGTTCGACGTTCAAGAACCCGCCGGAGGACACCGCCGGCCTGCTTCTCGCCGGGGCCGGGGCCGGCGGGCTCCGCGTCGGCGGGGCGCGCTTCTCGCCCAAGCACGCGAACTTCGTCGAGAACACCGGCACGGCCACCACGGCCGACGTCGTCGCGCTGATGGCGGCGGGTCGGCGACTGGTGGCCGAGCGGACGGGGATCGAGCTCGAGCCGGAGGTCCAGACCTTGGGGCCGGTCCGCTTCCCGTGGAGGGGCTGCCCGTGAGCAGGTGATCGGCCGCCCCGGTCGAACCTGACCCTTGATGCACCGCCTGAAGATCGCCGGCGTCCTCGCCGTGCTCGCCGCTCTCTACGGCGGCTGGCTCTTCCTGCGCGACGCGCCGCTCTTCGCCGTCCAGAAGGTCGCGATCACTGGCATCGCCGGTCCGGGAGCCCCGGCGATCCGGGCGACCCTGGCCAACACGGCGCAGGGCATGACCACCACCCATCTCGAGGTCGCCCGCCTGCGGGCGGCGGTCGCGGCCTTCGCGGTGGTAAGGGACATCCACGTCCAGACCGAGTTCCCGCACGGCCTGCGCATCCAGGTGATCGAGGAGGTGCCGGTCGCCGCCATCGCCGTCGGCGGGCAGCGCCTCGCCGTAGCCGCCGACGGGAGGATCCTCCGCGGCACGACCCCGCCGTCCGGCCTGACCGCGGTCGCGGTCGGCGCGACGCCGACGGGCAGCCGGCTGAGCGACCCGGCGGGGATCCAGGGGCTCGAGCTGCTCGACATCGCCCCGCCGGGCCTGCGCGATCGCGTCGCCGCGGTGACGATCGGGGCGCACGGGCTGACGGCCCAGCTGCGCGGCGGACCGCCGGTCTACTTCGGCGACACGACCCGGCTACGCGCCAAATGGGCAGCGATCGCCCGGGTGCTGTCTGACCCCGCCTCGCACGGCGCGACCTACCTTGACGTCCATACGCCCGAGCGGCCGGCCGCCCAGTTGGGCGATCCGGCGACGACCGGCGCCGGGGTGAACGCGCCGGGCACGGCGGCCGGTGCGCTCGTCACCGGACCCGCCCTCGGCGGGTAACCATCAACCTCAACTCGAGGTTGATGGCAACATTTCCGGCAAGATCCGGCTAGGGTCGAGGGTTCGCGCTTCTGCAATAGAAGTTGCGACAAGACCCAGACTTGACAAGGTGCAGGAGCCCTGCATAACGTGGATTTAGCGCGCTTGCAGCGGATGTGCCTAAAACCCTTCACGCTAACTAGAGGCTCGGACGACAAAATGGAAAGCGGCAGTTACCTGGCGGTCATCAAGGTCGTCGGCGTTGGCGGAGGCGGAACCAACGCCGTCAGCCGGATGGTCGACGCCGGCCTGCGCGGGGTCGAGTTCATCGCCTCGAACACGGACGCCCAGGCGCTGGCGATGTGCGACGCCGACATCAAGCTGAACATCGGCAACGATCTAACCAAGGGGCTCGGCGCCGGCGCCAACCCGGAGACCGGGTACGGGGCGGCGTCCGAGTCGCGCGACGACATCAAGGAGGCGCTGAAGGGCGCCGACATGGTCTTCGTCACAGCCGGCGAGGGTGGCGGCACCGGAACCGGCTCCGCCCCGGTGATCGCCGAGATCGCCAAGGAGGAGATCGGCGCCCTGACCGTCGGCGTGGTGACCAAGCCGTTCGGCTTCGAGGGCCAGCGACGGATGCAGCAGGCGCTCGACGGTATCGACGAGCTGCGCTCCAATGTCGACACCCTGATCGTCGTCCCGAACGACAAGCTGCTGGAGACGGTCGAGCGTCGCACCACCGTTCAGGAGGCGTTCAAGCAGGCCGACGACATCCTGCGCCAAGGCGTGCAGGGCATCACCGACCTGATCACCACCCCCGGCGCGATCAACCTCGACT
>JBPCNA010000210.1:0-11828 GCA_051001735.1 Solirubrobacteraceae bacterium | reverse complement strand
ACCGCCTGGTGGTGCTCGATGACGATGACCGACTTGCCGGAGTCGACGAGCCGGTCGAGCAGGCCGAGCAGCTGCTCGACGTCGGCGAGGTGAAGGCCGGTGGTCGGCTCGTCGAGGACGTAGACGCCGCCCTTCTCGCCCAAGTGGGTGGCCAGCTTGAGCCGCTGCCGCTCGCCGCCGGACAGCGTGGGGAGCGGTTGCCCGAGGATAAGGTAGCCGAGCCCGACGTCGGCGAGCCGGTCGAGGATCTTGTGCGCGGCCGGGAGCTTCACCTCGCCGTCGCCAAAGAACGCCTCGGCTTCGGTGACCGGCATGGCGAGCACCTCGCTGATGTCCTTGCCGCCGAGCTGGTACTCCAGCACCGACGCTTGGAACCGCTTCCCGTCGCACACCTCGCAAGGGGCGGCGCCTCCGGCCATCATCGCCAGGTCGGTGTAGATGACACCGGCGCCGTTGCAGTTGAAGCAGGCACCTTCGGAGTTCGCGCTGAACAGCGCCGGCTTCACGCCGTTGGCCTTGGCGAAGGCCTTGCGGATCGGGTCGAGCAGCCCGGTGTAGGTCGCCGGGTTGCTGCGTCGCGAGCCGCGAATCGGAGTCTGGTCGACCGAAACCACCCCGTCGCGCCTGGACACCGAGCCGCGGATCAGCGAGCTCTTTCCCGACCCGGCGACCCCGGTCACGACGACGAGCACCCCGAGCGGGACGTCGACGTCGGCGTCCCGCGGGTTGTGGGTGGCGGCCCCGCGCACCTCGAGCACCCCCGACGACGAGCGCACCGACGGCTTCAGGGCGGCGCGGTCGTCCAGGTGGCGCCCGGTCAGCGTGCCGCTGGTCCGGAGACCCTCGACCGTACCCTCGAACACCACGTCGCCGCCGTCGGTGCCGGCGCCTGGGCCGAGGTCAACGACATGGTCGGCGATCGCGGTCGCCGACCACGGTTTGTGCTCGACGACGAGCACCGTGTTGCCCTTGTCCCGCAGCCGCAGCAGCAGGTCGTTCATCCGCTCGATGTCGTGGGGGTGCAGGCCGGCGGCGGGCTCGTCGAAGACGTAGGTGACGTCGGTGAGCGACGACCCGAGGTGGCGGATCATCTTCACGCGCTGCGCCTCGCCGCCCGACAGCGTGCCCGACGAGCGGTCGAGGCTGAGGTAGCCGAGGCCGATCTCGACGAACGAGTCGACGGTCTCCCCCAGCGACGCCAGGAGCGGCGCCACCGACGGTTCGTCCAGCCCCGCACCCACCCGGCGAGGTCGCTGATCTGCATTGCGCAAGCGTCGGCGATGTTGAGCCCCTTGATCTTCGACGACCGAGCCCCCTCGCTGAGCCGGGTGCCCCCGCACTCGGGACAGGCGGTGAATGTGACCACCCGCTCGACGAAGGCGCGGACGTGCGGCTGCAGCGCGTCGATGTCCTTGGACAGCATCGACTTCTGGATCTTCGGGATCAGGCCCTCGTAGGTCAGGTTGATACCGTCGATCTTGATCTTGGTCGGTTCCTTGTGGAGGAGGTCCCTGAGCTCCCGCTCGGTGAACTTGCGGATCGGCTTGTCGGGGTCGAAGAAGCCGCAGCCGCCGAAGATACGCCCGTACCAGCCGTCCATGCTGTGGCCGGGGATCTTCAGCGCGCCGTCGCCCAGCGACAAGCTGTCGTCGTACAGGGCAGCCAGGTCGAAGTCGGAGACGGTGCCGCGGCCCTCGCAGCGCGCACACATGCCGCCGGTGCGGCTGAACTTCACGGCCTTGGTCTTGCCGTCACCGCGTTCGACTGTGATCGCGCCGCTCGCCCGGACCGAGGCGACGTTGAACGAGAACGCGATGGGCGAGCCGATGTACGGCTGCCCGCGTCGGCTGAAGAGGATCCTCAGCATCGCATTGGCGTCGGTGGCGGTGCCGACCGTGGAGCGGGCGTCGCCACCCAACCGCTCCTGGCCGACGATGATCGCCGTCGTCAGCCCGTCGAGCACGTCGACCTCGGGCCGTGCGAGGGTCGGCATGAAGCCCTGCACGAAGGCGCTGTAGGTCTCGTTGATCATCCGCTGCGACTCCGCGGCGATCGTGCCGAACACGAGCGAGCTCTTGCCTCGAGCCGGAGACGCCGGTGAACACCGTCAGCCGGCGTTTCGGGATCTCGACGCTGACGTCCTTGAGGTTGTTCACGCGCGCGCCGTGCACGCGGATCAAATCGTGGCTGTCGGCGAGGTGCAGCGCAAGCGAGTGCGCGTACGTCTTCGTGGCCCTGCTCATCGCGTCTCCATCTGTCGGTCGTCGCGGTTCGGGGTCTCCGTCGGCGTCGCCCGGCTCGATCTGACCAGCTTCGCGCAGTACGTCCGGTTCTCCCTGGGTTCGCGGAGCCTCAGGGCCTCGGCCCGGCGCCGTGCCCGCCAAGACGTCAGACCAACCAGCGGCCGTCGCGCATCAGGTCGCGACCGGACAGCTCGTTTGCCTCGCGCCAGGCCTGGATCCGGCGCGGGGAGATACGGAACCAGCGGTACGGCGTCGCCGGCCCCCGCGGATCGAAGCCGGTGTGCGCGACGAACCGGTCACCCCGCTCCCGCGGCAGCGCGTCGATCTCGAGGACCTCGACTTCGCCCTCGATCATCGATACGTCGCGGGCGTCGCCCAGCCCCAGCCGAACGGCCCGGGTGGCAGCGAGGTTCCTGCCGGTCGGGCTGTCGGTCGGCGTCGCCATCAGCAGCGCCTCGCCGTCCCAGTGGAACGACAGCGGCACCAGATACGGCGCGCCGTCCGCCGAGGCGCTGGCCACCCAGACATCGATGTCGTCGGAGAGCCGATGCTCGGTGTCGCGACGACGCTCGGCGCGGGAACGGGGATCGGCGCCCATCAGTCCTGAAGGAGCCCGAGGACGTTGCCATCCGGGTCGGTGACGGTAGCCACCAGGCGGCCGCCGCCGACGTCGCGCGCGGGCTCCTTGACGGTGGCACCCGCCGCGGTTATCTCGGCCAGCTTCGCCTCGATATCCGGGACGTGCCAGTAGGCCACTGGTGAGGTCATGCCCTGCGGTCCACCGCCTGGAAGCAGCCCGATATGCTGGCCCTCGGCGTCGAAGCCGACGTAGTAGGGCCCGTCAGCCTGCGGCGGGATGCCGAGCAGGGCGGCGTACACCGACTTGGCCGCCGCCAGGTCGGACACCGGATGCAGCACGGTCTTGATTCCCTGGGTGCGAGAGCCGGTCACGGTCACTCCTGAAGTCGTGGGTCTGGTTGGACTGCCGGGCGTGAAGACGTAGAGAAGTCCGGAGATCGACAGCCGCGGCGGGTCTGCCCGTCACCCGCGAGATCGTGCCAGATCGCGCCGGAGTTGCCGGCGTCCGAGCCCGACGCCGCGTTCGCTCTGACCGGGCTGGCCGGCTTACGTCCTCGACCGACGCAGCCCCTCGTGGCATCCGGCCACTCCCGCTTGCCGTCCGCCCGCTCGACCTCCTATGCGAGCGAGGCAATACGCCAGGTACCGTCGGCTGCCCGCATAAGGCTGAGGGTGTCGGTCTTGTCCTTGCCGTCGCTCGTGCTCGTGACCTTCGCCTGGGCGGTGGTGCCGGTGATGGTCACGCTCTGGACGGTCACGTTGAACGTGTCGACGGTGTCGAGCTGCTTGCCGACCACGCTCGAGCAGCTCCCGCCGGCCGCCTTGAGCATCGCGCTGCGCGCGTCGGCGAGGATCTTCGTACAGATCTTGTTGGCGTCCTTGCTGCTCGCCGCGCTCGAGAGCATGTCGATCACCGCTGCCACCTTGGCCTGCTCGCCGTGAAACTTCCCGGCCGAGCTCGAGGTCGCGCCGCAGCCGGCGAGGGCTCCTGCTATGAGGAGGACGATGACGGCAGACGAGCGACCGGGCATGACCGAGAGCCTACGCCAGAGTGGGCTGGCCCGGCTCGAGGCCGAGGTGGTCGGATGCCGCCGCTGCCCGCGTCTGGTGGCCTGGCGCGAGCAGGTCGCACGGGACCGCCGCGCGGCCTTCGCCGCCGAGGACTACTGGGGCCGGCCGATTCCCGGCTTTGGCGACCCGCGGGCCCGCGTGCTCATCCTCGGCCTGGCGCCGGCCGCCCATGGGGCCAACCGCACCGGCCGGATCTTCACCGGCGACCGGTCGGGCGACTGGCTCTTCGCCGCGCTCCACCGGGCGGGCTTTGCCAACCAGCCGACCTCGCGCCACCGGGGCGACGGGCTGCGCCTGCGCGACTGTTGGATCTCCGCCGCCGTCCGCTGCGCCCCGCCGGCGAACCGGCCGACCCCGGGCGAGCGGGATGCGTGCCTGCCGTGGAGCGTCGCGGAGCTCGGACTCCTCGGCGAAGTGCGGGTCATCCTCTGCCTCGGCGCCTTCGCCTGGGACGCGGCGCTCCGCCTGCTGGCCGAGCGCGGCGATCCGCCCGCCCGGCCCCGGCCGCGATTCGGCCACGGAGCAGTCCACGGGCCGCTCCTCGCGTGCTACCACCCGAGCCAGCAGAACACGTTCACCGGCCGCCTGACCGAGCCGATGACCGACGCGGTCCTCCGCCGCGCCCGCGAGCTCGCCGGGCTCGACGACCGCGCTGCGGCTAGCGGGCGGCCCCCAGCAGGTTGAGGAGCTTCTCCTGGTTGCGTTCGTAGGCGGCGGCGCCGTCGCCGTCGATTGCGGCGATGCGCACCAGCCGGGGATGGCCCATCGCCGGGGCGCCCAGGTCGCGTACCGAGTCGCGGTAGGCCCGGTCGCGCTGGATTCCGCCGAAGCCGAACCCCTTGGCCGGCAGGTTGCGCCGGTAGCCGTCCTGCTCCTTGGCCCCGGCGCGGCACAGCTCGCGATACTCGTCGAGATCGAAGCCGAGTTTGACGTCGGCCGGATAGGAATCGAGCGCCGCGAGTCGAAACGAGGTGAAGTGGTGGGCCTCGTCGATCTCGATCAGCGTCCCCGTCGGCTCGTGCATCAGCTCGATCGGCATGAGCAGGGTGACGCGGCAGGCCACGAGCACGTCGATATCGCCCTTGAGGTCGAGGAAGATCGAGTCGAGCACCTCGGCTGCCGTGCCCAGCGCCTCGGCGCTGGCGGCCTCGGGCGGCTCCTCGGCCATGTGCTCCAGAGTGATGTGCCCGAGCTCGGTGAGCCAGGGAAGGTCGACCGTGTTCTTCAGGACCACGCCGTCCTGCGCCGCTGCCTCGGCGAACGCCAGGTGAGAATCCCCTACCGGCATCTACCGCGTCCTCTCGTAGGTCGAATCCATGACCTTCAGGTTAGTACCCCTGAACCGGTAAACGTCGACCGGCTGCGCCCCGGATCCCTGCCGACGGCGGCGCCGGTCAGCTCACGGCGCACCCGTCGCCGGCCTCCGCTACGCTCTGGGCGTCCGTACAGCCGAATCCCCTTCCCGGGGATCGGGGGAACCACTTGGGGTCGCCGTCACCGCGGCGCTCCGGGGGCGAATCGCCGCACCAGCGGCGTAGCGCTGCTCTTTCTGCGCGAGCCCGTCAGCTAACCCCGTAGGCGTCCGAAAGAGAAGGGGTTCCGTCCCGTGCGCTTGCGATTGTGTCGCCTCCTACCGTCACTGGTGGTGTGCCTGCTCGTACCGTCGCCGGCGCTCGCGGCCAAACCGCGCGTCAACTGGAACCTCGGTGGCCGCCTCCCGCTCGTGGCCGGCGAGAAGGGGCACGACGTCAAGATCCTCCAGGACTTCCTCAGCCGGGCCGGGGAGCCGACGGGGATCGACGGCACCTTCGGACCGGGCACCAAGGGCGCCGTGCTCGCCTTCGAGCGCCTCCAGCGCCTCCCGGCCGACGGAAAGGTCACCGCCCAGGTCGTCAAGGTGCTCCGCACGGTGATCACCCAGGGGAGCGCCGTCGCCTCGGTTTCGAGTGTCACCGGCGGCGTGTTGGTCCCCAGCGAGCAGCAGATCCTGGCCGTCGCGCCCGGGCTGAAGGCCTCCGTCGGAGCCGGCGGCCTCGCGGTCGCCCCGGCCGGCGCCCCGGCGGTCGTGCAGGCGATCATCGCCGCCGGCAACCGCATCGCGACCACCCCCTACATCTACGGCGGCGGCCACGGGTCCTGGCAGGACGCCGGCTACGACTGCTCGGGCTCGGTCTCCTACGCGCTCCACGGCGCCGGACTGCTCTCTTCGCCGCTGGCCTCAGGCGACTTCGAGAGCTGGGGTTCGCCCGGCCCGGGCACGTGGGTGACCCTTTACGCCAACGGCGGCCACATCTACATGGTCGTCGCCGGCCTGCGCTTCGACACCAGCGGCCAGCGCGGCGCCGGAACCCGCTGGCAGCCCGACATGCGCTCGGGTGCCGGCTACGTCGTGCGCCACCCGCCGGGACTCTGAGCCGGCCCGCCGCGGCCTGCCTCTTCAGGCCGCGGCCGGCGCGGCGGCCGCCCGCGGATCCTGGAGGTGGCGCGAGAGCGCGAGCGCGACGGCGGCGATAGCGATCAGGACGAGCCCGTAGATGTTGGCCGTCTCGTGGAGCCCGAGCTGGGTGACCGCCGCGCCGGCGGCGACCGCCGGCAGGCTGAAGGCGAGATAGGCGACGGCGAGGATCGACGAGACGAGGCCGCCGCGGTGGTCGACCGGCGCCAGCGAGCTGAGCGCCCGGAAGGCGCCGGCGAACGCCGGCCCGAAGCCGAGTCCGGCGATCGCCGTGGCGGCGAGGAAGAGCCCGGTCGAGCCGGCGTCGAGCGCCGCCAGGGCGACGCCGATGCCGACGATCATCGCCGCCAGGCCGCCGCGGGCCGCCGAGCGGGCGTGGGCGCCGCGGAGCACGACGGCGGCGACCGCGCTGACCCCGGCCATGATGAAGATCGGGAGCCCGCCGGCCACGTGGTCGGGGTCGCCGAGGACGCCGGCGGTCAGCGACGGTCCGAGCGAGAGGATCAGGCCGCCGAGCGCCCAGGTCGCCACCAGCGAGGGGATCGTCTTGACGAACGCGCCGCGGAGCGGGGCGGGGACGGCCAGCCGCGGCCGCAGGGAGTGCATCCACGGGCCGGCGCGGTGGACGGTCTCCGGGATCGTGCCGGCGACCGCGACGAGCGCGACGAAGGCGCCGAACAGGAGCCAGAAGATGAGCCGCGTCGGGTCGGGGCCGTACTGGACGAGCACGCCGGCGCCGAGCGCCCCGCCGGCGAGGCCGCTGAGCGGGGCGGCGACGCCGAGCGTGGCCCCGAGCCGCGGGCTCTCTGCCGGCTCGAGGTCGATCAGGGCGGCGCTGATCGCGCCCATGGCGATCCCGGTGGCCACGCCCTGGAGGATGCGGGCGGCAAACAGCCAGAGGACGCTGCGGGCCTCGGCGAAGGCGAGCATCCCGGCGACCTCGATCACCAGCGCGACGAGCAGGGTCGGCCGACGTCCGACGACGTCCGAGACCGAGCCGGCAACGACCAGGGCCGCCAGCAGGGCGAGGGCGTAGACGGCGAAGACGCTGGTCAGCACGATCGTCGAGAAGCCCCACTCGGCCTGGTAGACGACGTAGAGGGGCGACGGCGCGCTCGAGGCGAAGAGGAGCAGCGAGAGCGTCGCGGCGAGCAGCCAGAAGGCCGGCTTCCTGCCCATCCGCGGGGCGGAGACCCGCCGGCGGTGGATGGCGATCGTCTCGGTCATGGCCTTGCTCGCTTCCTGCCCAAGGGGACGTCGGGGTCGTCGCAACGTGAGATCCGTAAGTACGGCGACCATCGTACCAGACGTTCGACGATCGTCGTATAATGGGCCGCGTGAAGCTCCTCCACCCAGCCGCCGACGAGATCGAACTGTCCGCCGTCCTCCACGCGCTCAGCGATCCCCAGCGCCTGGTCATCGTCCGTGCCCTGGCCGAGAGCCCGTCGGCGCGCCGCTGCGGGAGCTTCCACGTCCCGGTCACCAAGTCGACCCTCACCCACCACTTCCGGGTCCTCCGCGAAGCCGGCGTGATCGACCAGCAGGAGGATGGCACGGCGCGCCTGAACTCACTCCGCCGCGAGGATCTCGACCGCCGCTTCCCCGGCCTGCTCGACGCCGTCCTCGGAGCCCCGGCGCCCACCGCGGCGCCCCCGGGCGGCTGAGCGCTTTCCTCGGCTGAGGGCGCCGCTGCCTGACGGCGAGGTAGACACGATCAGGCCCACGGCGAGGACGAGGATCACGTAACGTCGATATCCGTGCCGCTCTCCGCCTTCACGCCGCTGGTCAGGGACTGGTTCGAGGCCGCGTTCGAGGCGCCGACGCCGGCGCAGGCCGAGGCCTGGCCGGCGATCGCCACCGGCGAGAACGTCCTGATCTGCGCGCCGACCGGGTCGGGCAAGACGCTCGCCGCCTTCCTCTGGGCGCTCGACCGGCTGATCGCCGACCGGGCGGCCGTGGGCCCGGACGCCCCGCACCGCACGCGCCTCGTCTACGTCTCGCCGATGAAGGCGCTCTCCTACGACGTCGAGCGCAACCTCCGCGTCCCCCTGCGCGGCCTGCAGGCCGACGTCCGCGTCGGCATCCGCACTGGCGACACGCCCGCGCGCGAGCGCGCGGCGATGCTGCGCAAGCCGCCCGACATCCTGATCACGACGCCCGAGTCGCTCTATCTGATGCTGACCTCGCGGGCGAGGGAGATCCTCCAGACGGCCGAGGCCGTGATCCTCGACGAGATCCACGCGGTCGCTGCCACCAAGCGCGGCGCCCACCTCGCGCTGACGCTCGAGCGCCTCCAGGAGATCTGCCCGGAGGAGCTCCAGCGGATCGGGCTCTCGGCGACGCAGAACCCGCTCGAGGAGGTCGCGCGCTTCATGGTCGGCCCGGGCCGGCGCACGCGGATCGTCGACATCGGCTCGAGTCGCCCCCTCGATCTGCGCATCCACGTCCCGGTCGAGTCGATGGTCGAGCCCGACACCGTCG
The DNA here is from genome assembly GCA_051001735.1 of Solirubrobacteraceae bacterium. Taxonomy (GTDB): domain Bacteria; phylum Actinomycetota; class Thermoleophilia; order Solirubrobacterales; family Solirubrobacteraceae; genus Palsa-513. The sequence continues at coordinate 2,999 of JBPCNA010000210.1, read as the reverse complement.
GCTCCGACTCGCTTGACGGCTTCGGCGGCACCGAGGCGACCCGGCGGTCGATCTGGCCGGCGATCTACCCCGAGCTGCTCGCGCTCGTGCGCGAGCACCGCTCGACGATCATCTTCGTCAACAGCCGCCGCGCCGCCGAACGGCTTGCCCTGCGCCTCAACGAGTTGGCCGCCAGGCCGCCTGAGAACGCCCCCGCCGCCGACCCCGCTCCCGACCCGAACGCGCTCCCCCAGATGGCGAGAGCTCACCACGGGTCCCTCTCGCGCGAGGAGCGCACGTCGATCGAGGAGCTATTGAAGGCCGGCGAGCTGCCCTGCCTCGTCGCGACCTCGTCGCTCGAGCTCGGCATCGACATGGGGGCGGTCGATCTCGTGATCCAGGTCGAGTCGCCGAAGTCGGTCTCCCGCGGCCTCCAGCGGATCGGCCGCTCCGGCCACGGCGTCGGGGCGACGAGCAAGGGGCGGATCTACCCGAAGTTCCGCGCCGACCTGCTCGAGTGCGCGGTGCTCACGAGGATGATGCGCGAAGGGCGGATCGAGCCGACGGTCGTCCCCCGCAACGCCCTCGACGTCCTCGCCCAGCAGATCGTCGCGATCGCCGCCAGTGCCGAGCGGGTCTCCGTCGACGACCTCCACGCCCTGGTCACCCGCACCCACTCCTACTCCGAGCTGACCCGCGAGCTGCTCGAGAACGTCCTCGACATGCTCGACGGCCGCTACCCGTCGAGCGAGTTCGGAGAGCTCCGCGCCCGGATCAACTGGGATCGCCTCGGCGGGACGATCACCGCCCGGAAGGGTGCGCGCCAGCTGGCGGTGACCAACGCCGGCACGATCCCCGACCGCGGCCTCTACGCCGTTACGCTGCCCGACGGCCGGCGGGTCGGCGAGCTCGACGAGGAGATGGTCTACGAGGCCCGCCCGGGACAGACCTTCCTGCTCGGGGCGAGCGCCTGGCGGATCGAGGAGATCGGACGCGACCGGGTCGTCGTCACCCCGGCCCCCGGCGCCCCCGGCGCCGTCCCCTTCTGGCGCGGGGACTCGATCGGCCGCCCGAAGGAGTTGGGCGTCGCGATCGGCGAGTTCGCCCGCTGGGCGGTCGACCAGGACGCGGGGACGCTCGAGCGCGACTACGACCTCGACGAGCTCGCCGCCGGCAACCTGCTCGAGTTCCTCGCCGACCAGCAGGCAGCCACCGGCGTCCTCCCCAGCGACCGGACGATCGTCATCGAGCGCTTCCGCGACGAGATCGGCGACTGGCGGATGTGCGTGCTCTCGCCCTACGGCGGGCGGATCCACGCCGCCTGGGGGCTCGCCCTGTCGGCGCGCATCCGCGACCGCTACGGCCTCGAGTCGGACGCGATCTGGTCCGACGACGGGATCATCGTCCACCTCCCCGACGCCGACGAGCCGCCCGACGCCGAGCTCGTCCTGCCCGAGCCCGAGGACGTCGAGGAGGCGATCGTCGCCGAGCTCGGCGGCTCGGCCCTCTTCGGCTCGCGCTTCCGCGAGAACGCCTCCCGGGCGCTCCTGATCCCCCGCGCCTACCCCGGCCGGCGGACGCCGCTCTGGCAGCAGCGGCTCAAGGCGCAGACGCTGCTCGAGGTCGCCCGGCGCTACCCCGACTTCCCGATCGTGCTCGAGACCTATCGCGAGTGCCTGCGCGACGTGCTCGACGTCCCCGGGCTCGTCGGCCTGCTCCAGGCCGTGCGCCGGCGGGAGATCTCTCTGGTCGAGGTCGAGACGCCGACCGCCTCGCCGTTCGCCTCCTCGCTGCTCTTCGACTACGTCGCCAACTACATGTACGAGGGCGACGCCCCGAACGCCGAGCGGCGGGCGGCGGCGCTCGGGCTCGACCGCGACCTCCTGCGCGAGCTGCTCGGCCAGGAGGAGCTCCGCGACCTGGTCGACCCGGGGGCGCTGGCCGCGCTCGAGGACGACCTCCAGCGGCGCTCGGCGAGGCGGCAGGCCACCGGGCGCGACGAGCTCCACGACGTCCTGCGGTCGGTCGGCGATCTGCGCGAGGACGAGGTCGCCGAGCGGGTACTCGCCGGGCTCGACGGCGCCGCGATGCTCGCCGAGCTCGAGCGCGAGCGGCGCGCCGTCCGGCTCCGGGTCGCCCGCGAGCCGCGGTGGATCGCCGCCGAGCACGCCGGCCTCTACCGCGATGCCGTCGGAGCGGCGCCGCCGAGCGGCCTCCCCGACGCCTTCCTCGTCGACATCGACCGCGCCCTGCGGGAGCTCTGCCTCCGCTACGCCCGCTGCCACGGGCCGTTCACCACCGCCGAGCTGGCCGCCCGCTACCGCGTCGACCCGGGCAGCGCGCTCCGCGAGCTCGAGGCCGAGGGCGAGCTCGTCCGGGGCGAGCTCCGCCCGGGCGGAAACGAACGCGAGTGGTGCTCGCCCGAGGTCCTGCGGCGGCTGCGGCGCGCCTCGCTGGCGGCGCTCCGACGGGAGATCGAGCCGGCCGACCAGCGGGCGCTGGCTGTCTTCCTGCCGTCCTGGCAGGGCGTCGACCGCCATCCGGCGGGTGGGGCGGGGATCGAGCGGCTGCGCGAGGTGCTCGTGCCCCTCCAGGGGCTCGGGCTGACCCCCGAGGTCTGGGAGCGCGACGTGCTCCCACGGCGGCTCGGCGCCTATTCGCCGACGTGGATCGACCGGCTCTGCGCCTCGGGCGAGCTCGTCTGGGTCGGGGCCGGGGCGCTGGGGCGGCGGTCGGGCCGGGTGGCGCTCTACTTCCGCGAGGACGCTGCCGCCCTCGGGCCGCCCCCCGGTGCCGAGCGGGCCGCGTCTCCGGGCGAGCCCGAGCACGCGGTCGTCCGCGACCGCCTCGCCGCCTCGCCGTGCTTCTTCACCGACCTGCTGGCCGAGATCGCTGTGCCGCCGGCGGCGCTGGCCGAGGCGCTCTGGGATCTTGTCTGGGCCGGGGAGGCGACCAACGACGCCTGGGCGCCGCTGCGGGCCCCGCGCCTGACCGTGGCCCGCCCGGCTGCGGCCGCGGCG
>JBPCNA010000209.1:0-8281 GCA_051001735.1 Solirubrobacteraceae bacterium | reverse complement strand
GACCGTTCGTCCGACAACCGAGATGAGGATCGAAATGTTTCGTAATGTGATGGTGGGCGTCGACACGCGGTCAGGCGGGCGCGACGCCATCGCCCTGGCCCAGGACCTGCTGCCCCCCGACGGCAGGCTGACGCTGGCCCACACCGAGGTGGGCGGACCCATCCTCGCCCATGGCCTGACCTCGGGTACGACCATGCCGGGCGCGAGGTCATCCGCCGGGCGGCTCACAAGGCGCTCGAGGCGGAACGCCAGGTGGCCGGGGCGAACGCCCGGCTCCTCAGCGCCCAGGCGCCCTCGGCCGGCGAGGGTCTCCACCGCCTCGCCGAGGAGCACGGCGCCGACCTGCTCGTCGTCGGGTCCTGCGAGCGCGGACGCTTCGGTCGGGCGATGCTCGGCAGCGACACGCGCGCCGCCCTCAACGGCGCCTCCTGTGCGGTGGCGATCGCGCCCGTCGGCTACGCCGGGCTCCGGCGCGATCTCTCGGTCATCGGCGTTGGCTACGACGCCAGCCCCGAGAGCGAGGCCGCCCTGGCGGCTGCCCGCGTGTTGGCCGCGCAGAACGACGCCCTGGTCCTCGCCTGCGAGGTCGTCTCGCTCCCGAGCTATGCCTACTCCTCTGCCTTCGTTGCCGGTTGGGCCGGCAACATCGAAAGCCTGCTGGCCCGATCCCAGGAGCGGCTCGATGCCCTCGGCGGCGTCCAGGGACACCCCGTCTACGGAGTCACCGGCGAGGAGCTCGCCGTCTTCGGGCGCGACGTCGACCTCCTGATCGTCGGGTCCCGCGGCTACGGTCCGGGGCGCCGCCTGATCGAGGGCAGCACGTCGGGTTACCTCGTCGGTCACGCCCGGTGCGCACTGCTGGTCCTGCCGCGCGCCGACTTGGCGGCCGCCGACACCGAGCACGCCGACCGCGTGGTGGCCGCGGCAGGCCGTCGATGACCCCGACCGTCCAGCCGGAAGTGGCCGGAGTCGCGTCCCCCGAGCCCGTGCCCGAGACGTTCGAGCTGCGCGACGGACGTCAGCTGCTCGTCCGGTCGGTCCGCGCGACCGACGCGCCCGCCCTCCAGGAGTTCCTCTCGCGCCTCTCCCTCGCCACCCGGCGGCTGCGCTTCTTCACCGCCTGCTGCAACCTCCGCGACCAGGCGCACCGAGCCGCGGCGCCGATCGGGGAGAGGCACCACGGGCTGGTCGTGGTCGACGCGGAGAACCGGGTCGTCGGACACGCCTGCTACGTGCGCACCGACGGCGTGCGGGCCGAGGTCGCCGTCGAGGTCGCCGATGACCTGCACGGGCTCGGCCTCGGCACCCACCTCGTCGTCCTGCTCGCTCACATCCGAGCTCCACGGCATCGAGCGGTTCTTCGCCGAGGTGCTCCCCGACAACCGCGAGATGCTCGTGGTGCTCCACGACGGATTCGCCTCGACCCAGCGCTATGACCACGGGGTCGTCGTCGTCGTCGAGTTCCCCACCTCGGACTGGACCCTCGCGCCATGAACCCGCCGCCGCCGCCGCCGCCGGCCGGCGCGTAGATGCGCCACGCCAATCCGCCCCCGTCCTCGATCCCGAGGAGGAGGCGCCCCGGCTCCTCGCCGACCTCCACACCCAGGCGGACGGGCTACAAGATCGCCAACCCGACGCTGCTCGCCCGCATCCCCGAGCCGGAGCTCCGCAGCCTGCTCGAGGGCTACGGATACGCGCCCCACTTCGTCTCGGGCGACGACCCCGAGACGATGCATCAGCTGATGGCGGCCGCGCTCGACCGGGTCGCCGACGACATCACAGAGATCCAGCGTGCGGCGCGCGAAGACGGCGACCGCGATCGTCCTCGCTGGCCGATGATCGTCCTGCGCACCCCCAAGGGCTGGACCGGCCCGAAGGTCGTCGACGGCCTGCCCGCCGAGGGTACCTGGCGCTCCCACCAGGTCCCCCTGTCCAACCTCCAGACCAACCCCGAGCACCTCGCCCAGCTCGAGCAGTGGATGCACTCCTACCGGCCTGAGGACCTCTTCGACGAGCAGGGCGCACTGCGGGCGGAGCTCGCCGCCCTCGCCCCCCGCGGCGAGCGCCGGATGGGCGCCGATCCCCACGCCAACGGCGGCCTCCTGACGCGTGAGCTCGAGCTGCCGGACTTCCAGGACTTCGCGGTCCCCGTGGCCAGCCCGGCCGCCACCACCAGCGAAGCCACCCGTGTGCTCGGCCGCTATCTGCGCGACGTGCTCCGGATGAACGAACGCGAGGGGAACTTCCGCATCTTCGGGCCGGACGAGACTGCGTCCAACCGGCTCAGCGCCGTCTTCGAGGTGACCGACCGCGCCTGGGAAGCCCGCCGGCTGGACACCGACGACCATCTCGCCCCCGATGGGCGGCTGATGGAGGTGCTCAGCGAGCACCTGTGCGAAGGCTGGCTGGAGGGCTACCTGCTGACCGGCCGTCACGGGCTGTTCAACTGCTACGAGGCGTTCATCCACATCGTCGACTCGATGGTCAACCAGCACGCCGAGTGGCTCAAGGTCAGCTCGGAGATCCCTGGCGCCGGCCGGCGCCGTCGTTGAACATTCTGCTGAGCTCACATGTCTGGCGTCAGGATCACAATGGCTTCTCACACCAGGACCCCGGCTTCATCGACCATGTGGTGAACAAGAAGGCCGAGATCGTCCGCGTGTACCTCTCGCCGGACGCCAACTGCCTGCTCTCGGTCGCCGCGCACTGCCTGCGCAGCCGCGACTACGTCAACGTGATCGTCGCCGGAAAGCAGCCCGCCTGGTGCCGGTCAGGCGACGAGGTCGCGGCGGCCGAAGATCACGATCGCCGCCGCGGCGGCCGAGCCGGCGACGGCGAGCATGACGAGCGACGCGGTGACGCGGAATGGCTGGGCCGCCACCAGACCGACGTGCTGGAACGGCGTGAGGCCGAGCAGCCAGGCCGGCGCCCCGAGCAGCGGGCCGAGCAGGTCCCAGACGAAGGCGACGGCGACGAGGCAGTAGGACAGGCCGGCGGCCGCGCGGGGCGCCACGGCGTACGCCAGCGCGCCGAGGCCGAGGAAGAGCAGCACGGTCGGGAGGCAGTTGGCACCGGCCTCGAGCATGCGCGAGAGGGGTATCCCGGCGCTCTGGGAGGCCTCGCCGACCCAGGCCGAGGCTCCGGCGGCGAGCGCGAGTACCGTCGCGGCCCCGGCCGCCAGCACGAGACGGCCGGCGAGCCAGCCGTGACGGCTCACCGGCTGGGCGAGGAGCGTCTGCAGCCGCTGCTCGATCTCCTTGCGTCGGGCGGCCGCGATCTGCGCGCAGGCAAAGAAGCTCAAGGCGAGCACGAACATCAGGAAGGTCAAGGCGATGTAGCCCGACGGCGAGAGGATCGACACGGCGATCACCGTGTGGAGCTGCTTCTGGACGCCGGGGGAGAGACCGGCCGCGGCGATCGTCGTCGATACGACGCCGATGATCGCCGCGAAGAAGGCGCAGCCGACCAGCCAGGCGGTGAGGCTGCCGATCTGGAGGCGCAGGGCCTGCGCGGTCGGCGTGGCGAGGAGTCGACGGCGGGGCGGCGCGCTATCGCGGACCGGGATGAGGCCGGCGCCGATGTCGCGGCGCTCGGCGAGGGAACCGGCAGCGCCGAGGAGGACGGCGGCGGCGAGCACGGGGAGGATCAGGACGGCGGGGCGCGGCCCGGCGAACGGGCGGAGCTCCTCGATCCAGCCGAGCGGGGTCGCCCAGCGCAGCCACGCCAGATGGGCGACGGTGTCGGCGACGACTCGCAGCACGAGCGCGAGCAGCAGCGCGGCGCTCCCCAGCAGCGTGGCCTGGCGGGCGGTGGGCACGAGCTGGCTCGCCAGCGCGCCGACGCCGGCGAAAACCGGGGCGGCCGCGACCACCGCGAGTGCCAGGTAGAGCGAGCCGCCGAGCGCGAGTCCTCCGACCACGAGCCCGGCGCACGTCGCCGCCCACAGCACGGCGGCGCCGAGCCAGATCACCGCGACGGCGGCGAGGAAGGCGGCCCGCCGCGAGACGACGCCCGAGAGGACGAGCTCCATCCCGCCCGACTCCTCCTCGCCGCGCAGGATGCGCACGGCGACGAGGAGCCCCCACATGGCGGCGAAGACGGCGAGCAGGCCGACGCCACGCCAGGCGGCGAACCCGCCCACGGTGAGCAGGTCGAGGGGCTGGCCGAAGAAGAGACGGGCGGCGACATTGCCGCCGAAGGTGTGCGCCAGGGCGAGGCGGTCGGCCACCGTCGGGTAGGCGCTCGCGTAACCGGTGACCGTCGCGTAGGAGACGGCGACGAACAGGTAGGCGAAGGCGGCGGTCCGGGTCCGGGCGGCGGCGACCAGCCGGCCGGCGAGGGCCCTAGCTGCCGTCATCAAAGTAGTGGCGGAGGAAGATCTCCTCGAGCGTCGGCTCGCGGCTGCGAAGCGAGGCGACCGGCAGGCCGGCGAGCAGCTTGATCAGCGGGTCGACGCTCCCGCGCAGCTGGAATCGGAGCGCCCCGGCTCCGACACGCCCCATGTGGACTCCGGCCGGAGGCCGGATCTCCGGCAGGGGCCCGTCGAAGGTCACCTCGATCGTCTGCGTCGCCAGACCGCGCAGCTCGCCGAGCGTTCCCTCGTCGACGAGGCGACCGCGCCTGAGGATCCCGACCCGGTCGCAGAGGGCCTCGACCTCGCTGAGGATGTGCGAGGACAGGAAGACGGTCTGGCTGCGCTCCTTGGCCTCGAGCACCGTCTCGCGGAACGCGACCTCCATCAGGGGGTCGAGGCCGCTGGTCGGCTCGTCGAGGATCAGCAGGTCGGCGCGGCTGGCGAACGCCGCCACGAGCTGGACCTTCTGGCGGTTGCCCTTGGAGAGCGCCCGGACCTTCTTCGAGGTGTCGAGCCTGAAGCGCTCGATCAGCAGGTCGCGGTAGGGAACGTCGATGCCGCCGCGGACCCGGGCGAGGAAGTCGAACGTCTCGAGACCGGTCAACGACGGCCAGAGGAACGGCTCGCCGGCCACGTAGGCCACCCGGCGGTGGGCGGCCACCGCGCCCGACCAGGCGTCCAGCCCGAACAGCGTCGCCCTGCCGGCGCTCGGACGGTGGAGGCCGAGCAGGAGCCGGATCGTCGTCGTCTTGCCCGATCCGTTCGGCCCGAGGTAACCGTAGACCTCGCCCTCGGTCACGCTCAGCCCGAGGTCGTCGAGCGCCAGTGTCTCCCCGTAGCGCTTGGAGAGACCGTGCGTGGTGATCACCGGCCCCGGCGGCTCGGGGGGGGTCGGGCTCGGCCTCGTCGGAGCCCGGGGGTCCACGGTTGGCGCGACGCGGCGGCGGCTGGGACAGCGGGCGATCCTGTCTCCGGAGGTCCGTTCCCCGACTCGAATCGGCGAGCGTCCCGGCGGATCGAATGTCCCTCGGCTCCACGCCTGCTGACGTGCGGCCGGGGGCCGGGGGCCGGGGACCGAGCCTAACAGGCGTCGAGCTCGGCCAGCCGCCGCTCGAACAGGCGCCGCTCGGCGTCGTCGTGGACGAGGGCCAGCGCGCGGCGGTAGGCCGCGGCCGCCTCGTCGGGACGGTCGAGCCGGCGGAGCACCTCGGCCCGCGTCGAGTGGAGGTACCGGTAGTCCCCGAGCTCGAGGCGGTCAAGCATGGCCAGCCCGACGTCGGGGGACCCGGCCTCGGCGATCGCGGCGGCCCGGTTGAGCGCGACGACGGGCGAGTCGGTCAGACGGGCGAGCTCGCCGTAGAGGGCGGCGATCTCGGGCCAGTCGCGGGGATGGTCGGCGTGGAGCGAGGCGATCGCCGCTTGGACGACGTAGGCGCCGTGACGGCCGTGGAGGGCGAGCGCCCGGTCGAGCGCGGCGCGTCCGCGGACGATCTGCGGCGCGTCCCAGAGGGCGCGGTCCTGGTCGGCGAGGCGCACGAGCTCGCCGTCGCGAAAGCGCGCCTCGCGGCGTGAGTCGTGGAGGAGCATGAGGGCGAGCAGGCCGTGGGCCTCGGGTTCGTCGGGCATCAGCTCGGTGAGCGCCTGCCCGAGCCGCAGCGCGTCGACCGTCAGCTGGTTGCGCGATCCCCAGCCCTCGTTGAAGATCAGGTAGACGACGGCGAGGACCGCCGCCAGCCGGTCGGGCAGGAGGTGGTCGGGCGGCACCCGGAACGGAATCCCGGCCGCCTTGATCTTGCGCTTGGCCCGCACCAGCCGCTGGGCCATCGTCGGCTCGCCGACGAGGAAGGCGCGGGCGATCTCGGCGGTGGTCAGGCCGCCGAGGGTCCGCAGGGTCAGGGCGACCTGGGCCTCGGTGGCCAGCGCCGGATGGCAGCAGGTGAAAACGAGCTCGAGGCGCTCGTCGGGAAATGTCCGTTCCTCCACCGTGTTACTCCTCCTCCTCCTCCTCCACCACCGCGGACACCTCGAGCAGCCGGGTCTTCGCGGCCAGCGTCCGGTCGCGGCGAATCCGGTCGATCGCCCGGCGGCGGGCCGTGGTGATCAGCCAGGCGCCGGGGTCGGACGGGATGCCGTCGTGCGGCCACCGCTCCGCCGCGACCGCGAAGGCCTCCTGGGCGGCCTCCTCGGCGAGCTCGAAGTCGCCGAGGAAGCCGATCAGGGCGGCGAGGACCTGCCCCCAACGGTCGCGGAAGACCTGGTCGAGGGGGATCGCTACCACTCCGCGATCGGGCGCACCTCGACGGCGCCGCCCATCGACGTGGCCGGGATCCGCGCCGCGACCTCGATCGCGGCGTCGAGGTCGTCGGCCTCGAGGATGCAGTAGCCGTCGAGCGCCTCCTTGGTCTCCACGAACGGGCCGTCCGTGGTCAGCGTCCTGCCGTCCTCCACGCGGACGGTGGTCGCCGTCTCGGGCGGCTGGAGCCCGTTCCCGGGGGTCAGGCCCGGTGTCTGGTTGACGGCCTGCCAGGCGGCGGCGAACGCCTTCTGCTCGTCTGCGGGCAGGTTGCGGAAATCGCGAGCCTTGGGGCCCAGGTTGATCAGCAGCATGTATTTCATGGTGTCCCCTTCGTTGGGCGGATGGTCCCCTCTAGGACGAACGGGGTCGGGCGCGATCGACAGATTCGCGGGAAAGATTCTCTTAGGCATCCTGTCCGGCGCCCTCGACGACGACGACCGGCTCGTCCGGGGTCAGCCCCTCGAACCTGGCCAGATCGACCGCCTCGCACTCGAAGTCGCGCCGGAGATCGTCGCCGAGCTCCGCGAACGCCTCGACGGTGACCCGGAGCCGCCCGCCCCGGCGCCGGACGCCCCAGGTGCCCACGACCAGCCCGTCGCCCGTCGCCACCGCCCGGAGCAGGCCGCCGCCCGGATGCACCCGGCGCCGGTCCTCCGGCCGGACCGCGAAACCCCGATCCTTCCAGCCGAGCATGTAGGGATCGAATGCCGGGAGCAGTCGGGCGGGAGGGGGTCGGCGCCCGTCGGCGCCGCGGTCGCGCAGGTCGAGCAGCCCGCCGCCGACCTCGGCGAGCGAGCCGCCGAGGCTGCCGAGTCCGCGCCGCGCGTCGCGCAGCGGGAGGCCGGCCCAGGACGCCAGGTCGGCTGCGGTCGCCGGGCCGTGGCCGGCGAGGTAGCGGCGGGCGAGCTCGGTGAGCGCGCGGTCGCGGTACTCGCCGGCGAGCTCGGCCGGCGCCGGACGTCCGAGCCAATCGGCGCTCAGCGCAAGCGAGAGCTCCGTCTCGGCGCGCGGGCCGACGACGGCGACGCCGCGGAGCGCGGTCAGCATCAGCAGATGCACGATCGCCTGACCGGCCGTCGGGATCCCCGCGGCCTCCAGCCGCCGGGCCAGCTCGGTGCGGGTCAAGGGGCCGGAGTCGGCCAGGGAGGCGGCGATCAGCGCCACCGCCCGCTCGCTCTGCGCGGGTGAGACGCCCTCCTGGGCGAGCCGCCGCCGGCTCGCCGCCGACCGCGTCGGGGCGGACAGTCCGAGGAGCCACGGGTAGTCGTCGCGGCAGACGAGGTGGAGGGTGCCGCGCAGCAGCCAGGAGACGACCAGCGCGCGCTCGGAGGCGACCGCGTGCTCGAGCGTGGCGGAGGTCGCCCGCCGGCACCGGGCGCGGACGGCCAGCCCCGCCGCCCGACGATCCTGCGCCTGGACGGCCAGCAGCCGGCGCACGACATCCTCCGCCGCGCGCCCGGCCGGCGGCCGCGCACCGAGGAGTTGTGGCCGGCTGCGGCGGATGCGGAGGAGGGGCTCGGCCCCGGGCGGAGGTCCTGGGGGGCGGGGGGGGGGGGGGGGGGGGGGGGGGGGGGGGGGGGGGGCCCCCCGAACGGGCGACCGGCCCCACGAAGAACCGGACGAGGGAGACC
>JBPCNA010000208.1:0-4859 GCA_051001735.1 Solirubrobacteraceae bacterium | reverse complement strand
CCTCCGGCGGGATGTACGCCCAGTCGCTGCCCGAGGGCGACCCCCAGTCCCAGCAGGCGGAGTACGAGCCGAAGAAGTTCTACGCGCGCACGAAGCGCGAGCAGGTGGTCATCAGCGAGCAGTGGGCCGAGAGGCTCGCAGGCACCGGCGTCGTCGTGCACGCGATGCACCCGGGGTGGGCGGACACCAAGGGCGTGCGGGAGTGGATGCCGGTCTTCCGCGCCCTCACGCGGCCGATCGTCCGTACGCCCGAGGAGGGGGCGGACACGATCGTCTGGCTCGGCGGGGCGCCCGAGGCGCTGCAGAGCACGGGTGGCTTCTGGCATGACCGCCGCATGCGGCCGACGCACCACGTGATCGGCGCCGGCGAGGACTCCGCCGACGCGCGGACGGAGCTGTGGAACGCCTGCGCGCGGCTCGCGGGTAAGGTCGGCGCCGTGGCGCCCTGACCCCGGCGCGGCGACATCGGGAAGCGCGTACCGGTAGAACACGGGCCGCATGATCTTCCGCCAGATCACCCACGACGACCTCGGCTGCGCGTCCTATCTGATCGGCGACGAGCACGCGGGGGTGGCGGCGGTCGTGGACCCGCGGTTCGAGGTCGAGGAGTACCTCGAGCTGGCCCGCTACATGGGGGTGAGCATCGAGCACATCTTCGAGACCCACAATCACGCCGACCACGTCTCCGGCCACGGCCGCCTCGCCGCCGCGACCGGCGCGACGATCCACATCCATCGCGCCGCGGATCCCGACTACGCGCACGAGCCGTTCGACGACGGCTGGGAGCTCAGCCTCGGGGCGATCCGCGTGCGGGCGCTCCACACTCCCGGTCACCGACCCGAGCACACGTCCTTCGCGCTGATCGACACCGGTCGCAGCCCGGAGCCGTGGGCCGTCCTCACGGGAGACACCCTGTTCGTGGGCGACACCGCCCGGCCGGACCTCGCGATCGAGAAGAGCGACGGTGCCCGGGGCATCTTCCGCTCGCTCACCGAGAAGCTGCTGACGCTCCCCGACAGCTGCGAGGTCTGGCCGGCGCATCTCGGCGGGTCGATGTGCGGCGGACCCGGGATGGACATGAAGATCAGCTCGACGATCGGCTACGAGCGCGCCAACAACCCGGCGCTGGCGATCACCGACGAGGACGAGTTCGTCAAGCAGGCGCTCGCGAAGCTCGGTCCGCAGCCGCCGAACTTCCAGACGATCGTCGATCTCAACCGGGGTCCGCTGCTGACCGGCGGCGTCGAATTGCTGCCGCTCGCCCCCCGCCAGGTCGAAGAGAAGCGCAGCGAGGGGGCGCTCGTCGTCGACGTCCGCACCGACCTCCAGTTCGACGAGGCGCACATCCCGGGTTCGGTGTGCATCCCGATGCACACCGCCGGGTTCGGCTCGAAGCTCGCCTGGATCGCCGACCATGAGCACGACATCGTGCTCGTCGGCCGCGACGACGACGACGGCCGGCACGCCGCGAAGCTCGCGGTCGCGATCGGGGTGCGCCGCCTCGCCGGATTCCTCGGCGGCGGGATGACCAGCTGGCGCCAGGAGCAGCGCGCGACCGAGGTCACCGAGCGCGTGAACGTCGAAGACCTGCCGGCTCGCATCGAGTCAGACCCGGCGCTCCGGATCCTCGACGTTCGCGACCGGCGCGAATGGGACCAGGGGCACATCCCGGGATCGATGCTCGTGACATGGCACGACATCACCGGCCTGTCACCGGGTCTCGAACCGGCCACGCCGGTGGCGGTGATCTGCGCGTCCGGGCAGCGCGCAGCGACCGGCGCGAGCCTCCTGCGCCGCCAGGGCGCCGTGACGGTCCTCCACGTGGTCAACGGCGGGGTGCCGAAGCTCGAACGTCTCGGCTTGCTGCTCGAGCGCTGAGTGGGGCACGTCGTCCTCGCGGTCCCGCCCGGGATCGCCATCGGCCTGATCGTGGGCGCGGTCGGAGGCGGCGGAGCGATCCTCGCGCTGCCCGTGCTCGTGTACGTCCTCGGCGAGGCGGTCAGTCCGGCCTCCACCGCATCGCTGATCGTGATCGCGATCGCCGCCGGCATCGGGGCGGGGGCGCTCGCGCTGCGCGGCCACGTCTGCCGGCGCATCGCGCTCACGTTCACCGGACCAGCAGCCGCCGGATCGCTCGTCGGGGGTCGGTCGGCAATCACGCGGTCAGCGCCAAGGCGCTGATCCTGTCGTTCGTGCCGATCCTGCTGATCGCCTCCCGGGCGACCTGGCAGCGCGCGGCTTCGACGACGACCGACGAGACCGGGCCCTCCCCCGACGTCCGGTGGGGGCGGATCGTCGTGGCCGGCGTCAGCGTCGGCCTGCTGACCGGGTTCTTCGGCGGCGGCGGCGGATTTCTGATCGTCCCGGTACTGACGCTGTGGCTGGGCTTCAGCTTCCGCCGCGCGGTCGCCGAACGTCAGATCAAGGCTGGACGTGTCCGATGACGCCGGATCGCCGCGGCGGGCGCGAGCCGCCGGGCAGGCCTCAGGACACCGCCACGTCGTCGAACTTCGTCGACGTCGGGTCGGCGGAATAGTTGTCGTCGTGGCTGACCAGGGTCAGCGTGTAGCTGTGGCCCGGGGTGACCGCGGCGCTGACCTTCGTCCAGGTGTTGGCGGTGTTGCACGTCTTCGCCAGCACGGTCGTGGTGGCCCCGGTCCCGTTGTCCTTCAGACGCGCGGTCGCCCAGTCGTAGGTGAGGGAATCCGGGCAGGAGACGGCGTAGTAGAAGCTGAGCGTCGTGGAGGCCGGCGGTGCCGTGAACGTCTGGGCGATCGCCGAATCGCCGTTCGTCGCGGTCGGCGCGCCGAGCAGCGCGGCGTAGATTCCGGAGTGCGGGGCCCCCGTGGTGATGCCCTCGACCGCCCCCGCGAGCGTCCATGGCGTCAGCGCCCCGGACTCGAAGCCTCCGTTCTGGACGACCTGGGCGGGCGCGGCCGCGACCGGGCCGACCGGGCTCGACGTCGCTGTTCCCGGAGTCCCGACGCCGTTGGACGCGGTGACCGTGACGGTGATCTGCGCGCCGACGTCGCCTGCCGTCGACAGGTAGCTGGACGCCGTGGCGCCGGAGATCGGCGCGCAGCTCGTGCCGCTCGGGCACCGGCTCCACTGGTACGCGTAGCTCGTCGGCGAGTTCGTCCACGTCCCCGTGCTCGCGGTCAAGGTCGAGCTCTGGACCGTCGACCCGCTGATCGCGGGCAGGGCGGTGTTCGCCGGCGGCCCCGGCGACGGCGGCGCGGCGCTGACTGGCGTGGGCGAGCCGTTGCCGGTCGGTCCGTCGTAGCCCGCCTTGGCCGTGCACAGATAGGTGGCGCCGCAGGAACCGTTGCTGCCGGCGGTCACGTCGGTGAACAGCGCGAGGTTGTTGTAGGAGAACGATCCCCAGAGCGGCGCGCCCGCCGTGCCGCCGCGCCCGCCGGCGAGGGCGTCGACGGCTGCGACCACCGGGGCGGCCACGCTCGTCCCGCCGAAGACCAGCCAGCCGGTGCCGCCCGAGCCGTAGGAGTCGTAGACCGCCACGCCCGTGTTCGGGTCGGCCACGGCCGAGACGTCGGCGACCGTCCTGCGGGCGCAGCCGTTGTCCTTCTGCCAGGTGGGCTTGACGATGTAGGACGAGCAGCCGCTTCCGGCTCCCGACCACGCCGTCTCCGACCAGCCGCGGGCCGTCGCGGTCCGCGTCAGGCTGGTGCCGCCCACCGCCGTCACGTACTGCGAGGAGGCGGGGAACTCGACGCCGTAGCCGTTGTCGCCCGAGCTCACGGTCACGTCGATGCCGGGATGCTTGTAGTAGGAGGTCTGAACGGTGGACTCGGAGGAGAACTCGCCGCCGCCGTAGCTGTTGGAGATCTGGGTGGCTCCCAGGGTGGCGGCGGTGTTCACGGCCGTCCCGAGATCGGTGAAGCCGGCTGAGGCGCCCTCGACGAGGAGGATGCGGCAGTTCGGGCAGATCGCCGAAACCATGTCCAGATCCAGCGAGATCTCCTGCGCCCAGCCCGAGTTGCCGGCGGGGTAGCTGGTGCCGCCGTGTTCGTCGCGCTTGCGAAAGCAGCCGTTCGCCGTCGTGCAAGCCGGAAGGCCGAAGTTGCCGCGGTAGGTCGCCAGGTCAGCCTCGGCGCTGGGGTCGTCGTAGGCGTCGACGATCGCGACGGTCTGGCTGCCGCCGGCCGAAGCCGCGGCCGCCGTCAGCCCGTAGGCGCTCTGGAGGTCAGCGGGCGCGTAACCGCTGACCGGTGTCGAGGTCGCCAGCGGCGCACCCTGTGCGTCGGTCACCACGATCGCGTGGCAGCGCGCCGCGTGGGCGGCCGGCGGTCCACAGACCTTCTTCGTGGGGCGCGCCGCGGCGCTGCTCGCGCCGGCCGACAGGACCAGGGACACCCCGGCGAGGACAACCAGCACACGTCGAAGCACGGCACGCTCCTCGGAGATAGCGCCAGCGACGAGCCCCTGAGCCCGCCGGCGCTGGCACGACAGAGATACGGTCACATCGGCGACGAGCCGGGAGACCTTTAGCCCCGCCTGGCGGCCGCAGATCCCGGCGGGTAGGACCTAACTTCACCGCCGTCGTCGCGTAGGAGGAGAGACGGCGCCAGACCGGGCACCCGCTCACGCCGACCGCTCCCCCTTCAGACAATGCGCTCATTCCTTCCTCAGCCGCCGACCCGGCGGATCTCCACGCTGGCGGCATGGGCCGTCGGCCTCACGCTGCTCACGCCGCTGATCCTGTGCGCCGGCCTGATCGCCGTCGTCGTGCTGGCCGGTCTCACGCTCAGCCGCCGCACCGCCGGGGCGCAGGACGGCCGGCGCGCGCCGGTATCCGCGCCGCCGTCCGTCCTGCGACTCGAGCCCGTGCCGGCCGAGGC
>JBPCNA010000207.1:0-4287 GCA_051001735.1 Solirubrobacteraceae bacterium | reverse complement strand
GAGACGTCGTCGCCGACATCGGTCGCGTCCTGCGGGTCGGCACGGGCGCCGCGCCCAGCGATCACGGGGTCGTCCCGCACGGCGGCGGCCTCGGCGGTGGTGGCCTCGGCGGTGGACACGCCGGACCCGGCCGCGCCGGACCCCGTCCCGGCCGGGCGCCCGCGGAGCGCCGCGCCGACGTAGGCGACGGTGGCGGCCGCGACGACGACGTAGAGCGGCACCAGCAGGTTCGAGGTCTGCCCCCCGGCGGAGATCGGCACCCGAAAGGGGAGCGTGGCGAGGACGAGCAGGGGGAACGCCTCGCGGCGGCGGGTCAGAAGCACCGCGAGGACGGCGACCACGGCGAGGGCGGCGAGCACGGCGATCGCGCCGCGGAGGGGGTGATCGTGGAGGGGACGGATCTGGGGCGAGTCCCAGATCGTCGCCGCCAGGAGGGCCGGGGTGGCCAGGAGGGCGAGCAGCATGGCCACGGCCCGGGGGCGCTCGAGCTCGGGGCGGCCGGCGCCGAGCAGGGCGAAGGCGGCGAGCAGGACGAGCACGATCACGGCCACCTGTTCGGCGAGGGCGCCGATGCCGGCCACGGCGATCATCGGGAGAGGAGTGCCCATATGCGGCCGACAAGGGCGGCGGTGGTGGCGTCGGCGGCGAGGTGGGCGCCGATTTCGGGGAGGCCCGTACGCACGACGAGGCCCCGACCGAAGCGGACCGCGACGATCACCGGGCGGCCGTCGCCGGTCACCCCGCTGGCCACGAGCTCGGCCCCGGGACCGACCGACTGGGTCGCCTCGTAGAGGCGGTAGCCGGCGAACTGGCCGCCGCCGCCGGAGAAGAGGCCGATGCGGTCGAGGTAGTTGGTGATCGGCCCCGGCGAGGCCGCGACCCCGGCCAGGCGCGCGCCGAAGGCGTCGGCCGCCGACGCGGCCGAGGGGTCGTGCAGAACGCCGTCGGCGAGCTTGACCGTCCGGCGGAGCGAGTCGACCCCGAGCGAGGCGAGCTTGCCGCCGGCGCGGACGAAGGCGCGCAGCTGCGCCAGGACCGCCGCCGGCAGCCAGCGCTCGTCGCCGACGAGGAGGACGCCGCTGTGGCCGCGGAGCCCGGACCCGCGGCCGGCGGCGAGGGCGAGGTCGGTGGTCACGTCGTAGCGGAGATGCCGGCGGTCGAGGAAGGCCATGATCGGGGCGATCCCGTCGGAGAAGCCGCTCGGCAGGCCGCCGCCGGCGAATATTCGGTCGGTGCGGACGGCGTCGCCGGCGGTCAGCGTGTTCGGCAGCCCATCGCCGTCGTCGTCGAGGGGATCGCCGCCGAGCCAGGTGATCGTCGGGAGCACGACGAGCACCGCCTGCGACCCGGGTGCCTGGACGGCGAAGGGCACGGCGGTGCGGCGGGTCCGCGTGCGCACGCCGAGGACGTAGACGCCGGAGATGCCGCCGGGCGGGCGCATCCGCAGGAGCGGGTGGGCACCGGTCGCCTGCTTGCGCGGCCGCTCCGCGCCGACCCGGGTCACGGTCCAGGCGTAGCCGGCCCGCCGGGCGTCGACGCCGAAGACGAGCGGCGCTCCCTGGCCGACCGCCTCCACCGGAGGCTGAACGCCGAGGTAGCGCACGGTGATCCCCGGGTGGCCGGGGATGACCTCGCCCGGACGCGGCGCCGGCGGGAGCGTCGGCGTCTGACCGACGTTTCCCGCCGGGTCGGCCGCGGCGACGGCCACCAGGTAGGTGCCCGGGCCGACGCTCCGTCCGCCGGCGGTCCCGTCCCAGCTCGCGCTGGTCGCCCCGGGGGCGATCGGGAGCGTGGTGACCAGGCGCGGCCGCGCCACGTCGGTCCGGTAGATCGCCAGCGACGGGCGGATCCCGCCGTCGAGGTCGAAGGAGATCTTCAGCGGACCGCCGCGCGGGAGCGGGAGGATCGCCGGGCCGAGCGGCGGTGCGGCGGCAGCCGGCGCCGCGGGATCGACGATGCCGGTGATCCGCGGGTGGGGCGGAGCCGCGTCGAGGGTGATCGTCCGGTCGAGCACCGCGGCCCGCCCCTGGTCGAGCAGGCGGACGCGGATCCGGTAGATCCCGGCCGCGGCGATCGTGCCGGCGTCGGTCCGGCCGTCCCAGTCCAGCGACCACTGGGTGTAGGCGGCGAGGTGATGGTCGCGGGCGAGCGTGGCGACATCGTCGTCGTTGGGGCCGACGATGGTCACCGTGACCTCGTCCGTCCGCTTGATCCGGAAGGACAGGCGGGCGAAGCCGCGGCCGGGGCCGCGGGCGTAGGGCGAGAAGTACGGATAGGCGTGGACCTGCTGGACGATGGTCGGCGAGTGCTTGAGGCGCTGCGTGACGAAGAACGCCCCGACCGTGGCCAGCACGAGGAGGGCGAAGACCGCCCGCGCGAGGCTCTGCGAGCCCGGTCGGTTCATCGCGGCGGCGCCCTCAGAGGCCGATGAGCGCGCCGTTGGGCACGTCCCAATCGTGGAAGGCGTCCAGCCCGCGGCGGCGGGCATGGCAGAGCGCGACGCGGATCGTCCCCCCGTGGCAGGCGATCACCGCGGGCAGCGCGTCGGGCGCCCGCGCCACCTCGGTCAAGCAAGCCACCACACGTTCCATCTGCTCGGCGAGTGATTCGCCGCCGGGGAAGCGAAACCCTGCGCCGGCGCTCCGCCACGCGGCATAGGCGGCGGGGTCCTCGCGCCGGATGTCGTCCCACAGCCGGCCCTCCCACGCGCCGCGGCGCGACTCGGCCAGCCGCTGGTCGACGACCGGCTCGATCCCGACCGCCGCGCCGATCTCCGCGGCCGTCTCCCGGGCGCGGAGGAGATGGCTGGTGTAGACCGACGCCGGCCGCCCGCCGCCGGCGATGCGGTCGGCCAGCGCGGCCGCCTGGCCGCGCCCGTGCCGGTTGAGCGGCACGTCGGTATGGCCCTGGACCCGGGCCGGCTCGCGGTTGAAGTCGGTCTCGCCGTGACGGACGAGCCAGATCAGCGGGCGGGCCATGGCGGAGGTCGTCGGAGGCTCGCCGGATCCGGCTAGCCCGCCGCCGGGCCGAGGTCGAACGTGTCCGAGCGCAGTCCGAGGCGGAGCGTCTCCAGCGACAGGACGTCGCCCGGCGCGATGTTCCCGAGGTTGGAGTTGGGGCCGAAGCGGTGGAGGAAGAAGGCCTGCTGCTGCTTGCGCGGCGCCTCGAAGATCATTCGGTCGGGATCGATCGCGTGGGCGATCTCGTCGATCAGGCCCATCCGAACCTCGCCGTCGGGCCGGTAGATGCCGGCGTTGCCGGCCTCGCGGGCCTCGGCGATCACCTTCCACGCCCCGGCCAGGAGCTCGGCCTCGATCTCCTCGACCCAGCGGTAGGGCGCCATGATCATGTCGGCGTCCTTGGAGCCGACCTCCGAGAGGACCGTGAACTCCTTGGCCAGTCGGGCGATCAGCTCCCGCTTGTCGGCCGCCGACAGGGCGAGCGTCCCGTCGGAGACCTCGACGTGGTCGATCCCGAGCTCGCGCAGCCAGGCGATCAGGCCGTCGATCCGCCCCTGCCGCAGGGCGACCTCGGTCAGCGTTCCACCGAGCAGCACGGTCACCCCGTGGTCGCGGTAGCGGGCGAGCTTGGGTAGGAGGTTCGCCGAGACGACCGCGGTCCCCCAACCGAGCTTGACGATGTCGACGCTGCCGCCGGCGACCTCCATCAGCCCGTCGACCTCGGCGATCGAGAGGCCGCGGTCGAGTACGTGCGTGATGCCCCGCTCGCGTGGCTTCGACGAGCGCTCGGGCAGCTCGAGAAAGCTCACTGCTTGAGGTCGGCGCCCAGCGTCACGGCAACCGCGGTGCTCGTCGCGCCGACCGCGGCGGACCCGCTCTGCGGGGTCACCGCCGCCGGGTCGGCGCCGATCGACGTCGCCACCCGCTGGGCGGCCGCCTGCTGGCCGGCGGCGTAGGACACCTTCGTCGTCCGGTTCTGGGTCGTCGTCGCGTTGCCGACGGTGATGTTGGCGGTCTTGTAGCCGGCGCTCGTCAGCTTGGCCTTGATCCGCCGGGCGAGCCCGGCGACGTTGCTGCCGTTCAGCACGGTGATCGTGACCGTCGACGGCGACGCCGCCGCCCCGGCGCTCGCGCCGGTCACCCCGGGCGTCGTGGTCGCCTGGGTCGTGCCCGGACTCGGCGAGCCCCCGCCGAAGATCTTCGTGGCCGCGAAGACGATCAGCACGACGACGACGAGTCCGGCGACGGCCAGGAGGAGCCGCTGGCGCCGGGCGGCGCCCGCGCCCGCGCCGCCTTCGCGCCGCCGGGGCGCTGCGGAGGCGGCGGC
>JBPCNA010000206.1:0-7491 GCA_051001735.1 Solirubrobacteraceae bacterium | reverse complement strand
GCCCAATGGCGGTGGGTCCGCTCGTACTAACGGCCGATGAGAAGAGCCCGGTGACGGGAGACTGTCACGCCGGGACCTGTGGGAGCCGGGAGCTGCGATGCTCCCGGCGACCCGACCTCAAGCCCCGACTCAGTCGCAGCGACGCAGATTGAGGCACGATGACCGCCACGGTTGCCGAATCCTCGCGGGCTCGGCTAAATTGACACGAATGATTGATGAGAAGCGCAAGCGCGCGCCAACCTTTGAGGAGCTGATGTGGGCGTCGCGGTCGTGGTTGGCGGCCAATACGTCGCGTATAGCGTTGCCTTTGGCGCCGCCGGCGTCTACGCCGGGGGGATGCTCGGTGAACGTCACTGAGCAGCCAGACGGCGCCTGGAAAGCGGTCGCGCTGGATGGGGCGGACTGGAAAGTTACGGTCACCCACAAGTCGAAAGCGGTCGCGTTCGGAAAGGCTGCAAGGCAGCTGCGTCAACATTGGAGCTGACGCGCGCGCTTGCGCCTCCTCACCGAGCCGTCGTCGCAGCGATGAGCTGGCAGCCGGCTAACACCGCGAAAACTTTGCCCCAACCTCGTCCCGAAGCCAGCAGAGCTGGGCAGCACTCAGCACCAGAAGAACTCTGTAGAATCAGCTCTACGACGTACGTTCGGTGGTGTCCGCCAAGCGCGGGACCCCATCAGGGGCTTGTCGCGGTTGGCTGGCGCGCCGCGGCGAAGACTTCGACCGCGGCGCGTGCGAGGATCCAAGTGAGCCAGTGGACTGCCGCCTCAAGCATTTCGGCGCCGGTGTTCGAGCAATCTGCGGGATCGACGAGCGCACCGAACGACGGGTCGCGGATCCAGGCGAGGAGCACCTCCTTCTGCGGGATCAGGTTGGGCTGGATGCTCTCGATAAGCTCGTGGTTGTCGGTTTGACGGTCGATGTCGCTGAGGCGGCGCCGCGCAAGTTCGACTGCTAGACGCGCGAGCGGGGCGATGTTCGTCGTGTCGCCTGGCCAGCCTGACGTGCGCACGATGCTCGCGGCGATCTGAGCGACGTCGTCGCGGGTCCCTAGGACTGCGGCTCGTGCGGCTGCGAGCGTCATCGCCCCCTCGTCGGCGTCGTCAGGCAAGTGCGGCGTAGGCCGTCCGAGGCGGACGAGTTCGCTTGCGACGACGCTGCTCCACTCGTCGCCCCACACCGGTGACCACCCCTGCCAGGCACCCATCGGCGCGTCGTAAGCAGTCGGCGGATCCAGGAAGTCCCGTGACGTGAGGTGCAGCATCGCCCACATGTAAGCGCAGCCACCGGCAACGGGTTCCAGCAGGACATGTCGCGCAAACCCGAGGAGCGAGGGTTCATCGTCGAGCGGCATCTCGAGCGGCGCGAGCTGCTCCCAATGATCCGCAAGGACCGCCAGGAGACCACCGGGAGTCAGTTGCAGGTCGTCGATGACGGCTTCGCGCGCCACGTCGACCGAGGCACCGGTCGGAATGCGCAAGACCGTGATGAACTCGCAAGGCCCGCGCGCGGCGAGGACGATAGCGCATCGCCGCGCGATCGCGGGTGCCTGACACGGCCAGTCTAGCGCTGGTGGAAACCCCGTCCACGCCCGCACGAAGCGCGCGTAGAATTCTTCGTCGGAAAGGTTCGAGTCTGCCGCGCCGCCCATCGCGCTCCTCTCCGTCCATCGAGAGAGATCGAGCACAGACGATAGCTCCCGCCGTGACCTCACGCAATGTTTTGTCTGTAGACGTTCTGTCCGCACCGGCCGAAGATCAGGCGCGTGGACCCCGTGCCGCAGTTTGCCTTCAACCTGCGTGCAGCCAGGCTCGCGTGCGGCCTCTCGCAAGAGGCGCTTGGATTGGCGTGCAACCTGCATCGCACGGAGGTCTCGCTGCTGGAACGCGCAGGACGCGAGCCACGACTGATGACCATCACCAAGCTCGCACGCGCACTTGAGTTGCGGCCTGCCGCGCTACTCGACAACATCGATTAGGACACCGCTTCGACCGTCAAGCGCCGGTATGTCCTCTCGGCCTCGGCCCGGAGCAACCGTCGTCAGGTCGCTGGCGCGGCGCCGGCAACGGCCTGATGGACAACCGTCCGTTGGGCCTCGCCCGCGAGGACTTTGGCGTTCCACCCGATCGTCCTTGGCTTGCCAGGTCGTTTCGGTCGTGCTGCGTCCGGGCGTGCTTCGGCGACGTCGCGAACTCGTCTTCGACGTTGGTGCTGGCAAAAGACCCCAGGAGTCCGGATATGGACGTGGCGGGCGACCGAGCCGCACACGCCGCACCCGCGGGCACGCCTGGAGGCGGTCGCCGAGCTCAACCGGGCGGGCATCCCGACGAGCGTCCTCGTCGCTCCGCTGATGCCGGGGATCAACGACGACCCCAAGCAGGTCGAGCGGATCCTCGAGCTCGCGCAGGCCGCCGGGGCGCGGAGCATCACGCCGATCGCCCTCCATCTGCGACCGGGGGTGAGGGAGGTGTTCAAGGACTGGCTCGTGGCGCGGCGGCCCGATCTGGTGGAGCGCTACGACGAGCTCTACGGGCGCGGCTCCTACGCCTCGCGTGAGGAGCGGAGCCGGCTGACCGGACTCGTGCGGGGCGTTCGGGCCGGCCGGCGAACGGCCGTTTCCGAGACCGCGGGGCGCGGTCGACTGGGAGACGGAGTGAGACGGAGGCGCCCGCGAGTCGCCAGACGACGCTCTTCTGAGCGGCTGCTACCCGGACGCGATCATCTCGAGGAGAGTGTCGGCGACGCCGCTCCGCCACGACCCGCGATCGCGGAGCGCCTGGACATGCCAGGTGCCGCCGTCGCTGGGTTCGGCCACCCAGAACCGCTGAGCCTTGAGGCTCCGCACGGGCTCGCGCGGCTCGCGGGCGTTGAGACGAGCCGCCTCGGCCTCAGCCTCGTCCGGGGACGGCCACTCGCGGGGATCGTGCTCCTCGACGGTGATCCGCGGCTTGCGCTCGCGCCGGCGACGCAGGATTCGAGCCATCGGCTGGTGATTCCCAGTCGCCGGTGGGATGAAACGATGGCCTCCGACGGTGGATCCCCGACGGCCTCGAGGCGACCATCAGCAGCTCGATCGGCTTGCCAGGCCGCTGACCGTCGAGGACGCCTCCTCCGAGGATCCTCTTCCGACTCGGGCCAAAGGCCGCCGCCCGGCCCGGCGGCGGTGCTCGGCTGACCCGTCCGCCGGCTCAGCGCTTGTGGATCTGGGCGCGCTCGAACTCGAGCGCGATGTCCTCGGCTCCGCCGATCCGGCTCGCCCGTTCGACGAGCTCGGGGACGATGCCGCCGAGCACCGCTCCGACGCGGAGCAGCAACGGGGCCACGTCGATCTCGGCCTTGTCGTGCTCGACGGCCCGGACGACGGCGGCGGCGACCTGCTCGGGCCTCCGGGTTCCGGTGCCCGGCGGGAGCTTGATCGCGGTGTCGGCGAACATGCCGGCGTCGCGGATGAAGCCGGGAAAGATCGCCGAGACGCCGACGCCGTGGGTGCGCAGCTCGGCGCGGAGAGCCAGCGAAAGGCCGCGCAGGCCGTACTTCGTCGCGTTGTAGAGCGAGGTTCCACCGCTCGCGGTCTTCCCGGCGATCGAGGAAACGAAGACGACGTGTCCGCGGCCGCGGGCCACCATCCCCGGGGTGAGGGCGTGGGCCAGGACGATCGGGGCACGCAGGTTGACGTCGAGCGCCCGGTCGATCTGCTCGGCAGAGTAGGTCACGAGCCGGCCGGAGGCGGGTACCGCCGCGTTGGCGACGAGCACGTCCACCTCCCGGGCGGCGACGACCAGTCGGCCGACCGCGGTCCGATCGGCCAGGTCGGCGGCGAGGAACTGCGCCCCGAGCTCGGCGGCCAGCGGCTCGAGGACATCGACACGCCGGCCGGTCAGGAGCAGGTCCGCGCCCGCGGCCGCCATACGCCTGGCGATCGCGCTCCCGAGACCCCCGGTCGCCCCCGTCAGGAGCACCCTCTGCCCGGCGAGGTTCACCGCCGGCAGTCTAGGGGAGGCTCGCCGCGCGGGACGGAGCGGCCAATATCGGGCGATCGCCCCGGGGGACCGCTCAGCGGACCAGCGCGACGACGATCAGGACGAGGAGGATCAGAATGACGAGGCCGCCCGCGACGCTCGCCTGCCACTGACGGCCCCAGAATTCTGGCTTCGCCCGATCGCGGGTGTAGTGCCCCTCGGGCGGTGTCCCCACCCAGTCGTCGTCATCATCGAAGCCGGTCACCGTTCGAGCCTACTCCCCGGTGTTCAGCTTCTACAAACACGGGGCGAACGCCGTCGGTTGGCGCACCCGGGCTTCGCATAGCGCGCGGTGTCGAAATACCCGGCGTCCCAGCACCTCACGAGGTCGGCGACGGCCGGCGCACTGCGCGCCGCCGGGTGGCGGCCCGAGCCGGCCCGTCGGGAGAGCCGGCGGAGCCGCAGGGAGAGGCCGACGCGGCGGCCCGAGCCACCCGGGCACGAGAAGCCACGCGAAGCGGACTCAGTCCGGGAGCGGCACGGAGTGGCCGAGTCCCCTGGCCAGCGCCACGCACCGGCGGACCGCCGGCGACGGATTCACAAACCGAAGCCGCGGGCGGTCGCCGGCTCCCAGCCGTTCGTGGGCCCCGACGAGGACGCGAAGGCCGCGGGCGTCGATGAAGCTCACGCCCGACAGGTCGACCACGACCGCCGGCGACGCCCCGGCGGCGGCTTCGCGCAGCCGGGCGGCGAGGATCGGGCCGGTGGCGACATCGAGCTCGCCGACGACCGCCACGCGATGCACGCCGCCGGCGATGTCAATCCGGATGTCGAAGGGGACGGCGACCATGCGGGTCTACTGTCGCCCCCGGCATCGCGCCGGCAAGAGCTCGATCGCGCTGATCGTCGTGGCCAGTCTTGCTACCGCCAGTCTACCCAGATCATCCGGCCTGTCGGCGACCGGCTCGGCCTATGATCCCCCGGTGGGGATCGCCCATTTCGACGACGCCGGACATTACGACGTCGACCTCGGCCATCTCCGCGGGCGGTGGTCGTTCGTCGGCGCCGCCGCCGGGTCCGTCGGCGTCGGCGCCCGGCGGATCGAGGTGCCGGCCGGCGCTTGGTCGACCCCGGCGCACGAGCACGGTCGCGAGGAGGAGATCTTCTATGTCCTCGGCGGCCGCGGCCTCTCCTGGCACGCCGGGAGCACGGCGCCGATCGCCGCCGGGGACTGCCTCGTCCACCGCCCGGGGAGCGGAGCCCACACCCTCCGCGCACTCGATCCGCTCGACGTCCTGGCGTTCGGCCCGCGACTCCGGGACGAGAGCCCGTGGTTCCCTCGCCTCGGCATCGCGTTCGCCGGCCGCCGCGCCGTCGAAACCCTCCCGGAAGCCGTCGGGCCGTCGGTCCAGTTCCTGCGTGAAGCCGAACTCGGCCCGCCGGATCTGCCGCTCGAGCCCGGATCCCGGCCGGCGAACATCGTCAACCTCGAGGCGGTGACTGCGGATCGGCTCGAGCGCCCGCGCGTCGTCCGCACCCGGCGCAACCTCGGCCGGGCCGCCGGCTCGGTCACCACCGGCCTGCAGCACGTCGAGGTCGCCCCGGGAAAGGAATCCTCCGCCCGGCACTGCCATTCGGTCGAGGAGGAGATCTTCGTCATCCTCGCCGGGGACGGAGCACTCGAGCTCGACGGGGAGGAGACGCCCGTCCGGCCCGGCCACGTCGTCGCCCGGCCTCCGGGGACCGGCGTCGCCCACGTGTTCCGCGCCGGCACGGCGGGTCTGACCTACCTGGCCTACGGCACCCGCGACCCGGCCGACCTCTGCTACTACCCGCGGTCCAACAAGATCGCCTTCCGCGGCCTCGGTGTCATCGGCCGCCTCGAGCGGCTCGACTACTGGGACGGCGAGGACTGAGGCCGGCGCCCGCCGCCCGGCTCACCGGCGCCCTGCTCGCCGGCGGACTCGTCCTGACGCTGTGCTCGTCCTGCGGCGGCCGGAGCGGGATCACCCGTGATCAGGCCGGCGCACCGACGTCCGGCACGCCCTTCGCCGGACGTCCATGGCGCGGCAGCTTCGTGGCCACCCCGACCGATCAGCTCGCCGTCCCCGGTCTCTTTGCCGCCTCCGAGGTGACGCCGGAGGGCGGGATCTACACCGGGTACGGCGAAGTCGCCTTCCAGTTCGGCGATCCGCTCGTTCCCTACGTCCAGCCCGAGCGTTCCCTCCCCGAAGGAGGGCGCTACCCGATCATCCGCTCGAGCCTCGACCGCGGCGGGATCAGCTACGTCGTGACGCTCCTCGCCACCCCGGTCGACGGGGTGGCCGTCGACGTCGTTGGGGTGACCATGCGCAACCTGACCCCGACCGTCCGCCGGGCCGGATGGGCCGTCGGGGTGCGCAAGACCGGCGAAGGCCGCCTGACCTTCCGCGGCTCTCCGTTCTTCCGCTACCTCGCACCGGCCGCCACGAGCGATGGGCTCTATGCCCAACCGGGTGAGGTCTGGCGGCCGGGGCGCCGCTGGGATCTGGTCGGTGACGCGATCGTCAGCGACGAGGTTGGGCAGACCACCGCGTTCGCCGTCCTCCCGGCCGCAAGGCGCGGCCGTACCGTCACCCTCACCTCCGCCTGCGCCCGACGAACCGAAATCTGCGCTCTCGTGCGCTACACGCGCGTCCTGCGGCCCGGCGCCACCGCCCGGCTCGTGTTCAAGGTCCCGGCCGTCCCGCTCGCCTCCCCAGGCGCAGCGCTCGGCGACGCGGCCCGGCTCGGTTATCCCCAGGCTCACGCGGCGGTGCGGACCGCCTTCGACGCCGCGCTCGGCCGCGCAACCCGCCTGCAGCTGCCCGAGCCGGCCGTCGATGACGCCTACCACGCCGGCCTCGCGCAGATCCTGACGAGCCGCTACCGCCTGCCCGACGGCCGCTGGGTGCAGACGGTCAACGACCTCCAGTACCACGCCTTCTGGCTGCGCGACACGGCGGTCATGACGAACGCGCTCGACCTCGCCGGCCTGGCGGGCCCGGCCGCCGAGGACCTCGCCTACCTCGCACGCTGGCAGCGGCCGGACGGGCTCTTCATCAGCCGTCCCGGGCAGTACGACGGCATGGGGGAGGCGCTCTGGGCGCTCGGCCGCCACGCCGAGCTCACCGGCGACGCCGGCTTCGCCCGCGCCCAGCTCTCGCTCGTCGACCGGGCCGCCACATGGCTGGAGAGCCAGTTCGCCCGCGAAGGGCTGATGCCGTCCGGGAATCCCGGCGACAACGAGTTCGTAGCCGGCCGCCTGGCCGGCGACAACTTCTGGGCCGTGGCCGGAATCGACGCGGCCGTCCGCCTCGCCCGCGTCGCCCACCGCCCCGATCTCGTCGCCCGCTGGGAGCCGATCGCCTTGACGGTGCGCGCCGACGTCACCCGCGCCACCCGAGCGGCGGCGGCGCGCACCGGTGGTACCGTGCCCACAGCCCTCGCCCCCCCCGGCGAGCGCACCTGGGGAAACCAGTGGGTCGCCTCCCCCCGTGGTCCGCTCGACCCGGC
>JBPCNA010000205.1:0-7015 GCA_051001735.1 Solirubrobacteraceae bacterium | reverse complement strand
GGTCGGAGCCGAGCCCGCGCCGGCGGCGGCGGCGGCGGCGGCGGCGATGACCGTCGCCGCAAGGAGCGCCGCCCGGGACGGGTGTGGGGGTGGGCCGACGCGGCGCCGCTTCACGCCTCGGATCGTAGTGCGCCGTCCTTCCGCGGCCGCCGCCTCCGGCGAGTGATCCGATCTGGCGTCTCGTGCGTAATGTCCTGACGGCGCGATCGGGGGAGGTCCCGTGACTCCTCGCCCGGTCGGGAGCCCGCGCGAGGAGTGGAGGGGGAGAGTTGTCGGTAGCCGAGGAGCTTGAACTGATCACCGGTCACGGGCAGACGGCGGTCTGTGATGTCGCGCTCGATGACCTCGACGCGGAGTTCGACGAGCCGGAGCTGGACGATCTGCCACGAGAGGCCACGGTCTTCATCCCCAGCCGGCCGAGGCCGGGGACGACGACCGACGCCCTGCAGCTGCTGTTGCGCGACATCGGCAAGCTCCCGCTGCTCACCGCCCACGAGGAGATCGACCTGGCCAAGCGCATCGAGCGCGGCGATTACGAGGCCAAGCAGCGGATGGTGGCCTCGAACCTCCGCCTCGTCGTCTCGATCGCCAAGAACTACCGCGATCAGGGCCTGCCGCTGCTCGACCTGATCCAGGAGGGGACGATCGGCCTCGTCCGGGCGGTCGAGAAGTTCGACCACCGCCGCGGGTTCCGCTTCTCGACCTATGCGAGCTGGCTGATCAGCCAGGCGGTATCCCGGTCGCTCGCCGACAAGTCGCGCATGATCCGCATGCCCGTCTACGTCGTCGAGAAGCTCCAGCGGATCCGCCGCGCCGAGCGCGAGTTCGAGGCGCGGTCCGGCCGCGAGCCGACCCCGGATGAGATCGCCGCGGCGACGGGGCTCGACGTCGAGTCGATCGAGGGGATCCGGTGCATCGCCCAGCCGCCGGTCTCGCTCGAGAAGCCGGTCGACGGGGAGGACGGCACCGAGCTCGGCCACTTCATCCCCGCGGAGAACCGGGCGGCCGACTGCCCCTACCAGCGCGCGGCGCAGGCGCTGACCCGCAAGGCGCTGTGGGACGTGCTCAAGCGGCTGCCCGACCGCGAGCGTCAGGTCCTCGTCCTGCGTTACGGCCTCTGCGGCGAGCAGCCACGGACGCTCGAGGAGATCGGCCGGAGCTTTGACCTGACCCGCGAGCGCATCCGCCAGATCGAGTCGGAGACGATCAAGAAGCTCCAGGACCTCGACGCGGCCCAGCACCTCCGCTCGGCGGTGTAGGGCTCCGGCTCAGGCCGGGGTCGTGACCCGCGGCGGCGCCAGCGCCCGGGCGGCGCGCACGGCGGCGGTCAGCGCGGCCGTGTCGTAGACGCCGTGGTGGCGTCGGCCGTTGATGAAGAACGACGGCGTCCCCGAGACGCCGCTCGCGTCGGCGCTGGCGATATCGGCGTGGACGCGAGGGGCGTAGCGGCGACGGCGCAGCTCGTCGGTGAAGCGCTCGATGTCGAGGCCGAGCTCCGCGGCGTAGCCGCGGACGTCCTTCGGCGTCAGCTCCCCCTGGTGGGCGAAGAGCTGGTCGTGCATCTCCCAGAAGGCGCCCTGGGCGCCGGCCGCTTCGGTCGCCTCGGCGGCCATCTGGGCGTGGGGATGGACGTCGGCCAGCGGCAGGTGACGGAAGACGTAACGGAGGTCGTCGCCGTACTCGGCCAGGAGCTCACGGATCACCGGCTCGGCGCGGCCGCAGTAGGGGCACTCGAAGTTGGCGTACTCGAGGAGCGTGACCGGGGCGTCGTCGCGGCCGCGGACGTGGTCGCGCTCGGGATCGACGTCGTCGGACAGGTCGATCAGCTGCTCGGCCGTCCGGCCGAGCTGGCGGGCGCGGACCGCCTCCGGCATCCGCGCGATGACCTGGAAGACCGTCCAGGCCAGGAGCGGCGAGACGACCGCCGCGGCGAGCACGCCGAGCTTCGCCTCGACGAGCAGGCCCCCCGCTCCCCGGCCGCCGCCGCCGCCGGCGCCGCCGAAGGCGAGCCCGGCGATCAGCAGGGACACGGTGAAGCCCATGCCCGCCGCCGCGCCGGTGCCGAGCAGGCCGGGCCAGGTCACCGCCAGCCTCCTCCCACCGAGCGTCCGCCGGGTGGCCAGCCAGGAGGCGCCGACGATGCCGAGCGGCTTGCCGACGACGTAGGCGAGGAAGAGGCCGATCGTCACCGGCGACCCGACGGCGGCATCGAGCAGGGCGCCGTCGAGGTGGATCCCGGCGTTGGCCAGGGCAAACAGCGGCACCACGAGGAAGCTCGTCCATGGGTGCAGGCGGTACTGCAGGCGCTCGTTGGGGGAGATCGCCGCCGCCAGGCTCCGCTGGGCCGAGGCGGCGAGCTCGGGGGTCGGCTGCTCGCGGAACTCGCGCGCCTCCCGCGTCGCGCGCTCGAGGTCGTCCCGGCCCGGCGGGTAGGCGCTCGTCACCAACCCGATGGCCAGCCCGACGATGACCGGGTCGACGCCCGACTCGAACATCGCCACCCAGATGCCCGTCCCGACGATGATTGCCGCGGCCGACCGGGACCGGCCGGGGATGAAGCGCACCGAGAAGAGGACGGCGAAGAGGGCGACGGCGACGCCGAGGGCGACGAGCGAGACGTGCCCGGTGTAGGCGACGGCGATGACGAGCAGGGCGGCCAGGTCGTCGATCACCACCAGCGTCAGCAGGAACACCCGCAGCCGCGTCGCCCCGGTCGGAGCGACGAGGGCGAGGACGCCGAGGGCGAGCGCGGTGTCGGTCGACATGGCCGCGCCCCAGCCGTGGGCTCCGGGGCCGCCGGCGTTGACCGCCGCGTAGATGCCGACGGCGGCCGCCATGCCGCCGAGGGCGGCTATCACGGGTATCGCGATCCGGGCGCGCTCGCGCATCTCGCCGAGGTCCAGCTCGCGCTTGGCCTCGAGCCCGACGACCAGGAAGAAGAGGGTCATCAAGCCCTCGTTGACCCACTGGCGCAGATCGGCCGCGAGGGCGTGGTCGCCGAGGGTGACCGCGAGCTTGGTGCTCCAGACCGACTCGTAGGAGCCCGGCCACGGCGAGTTGGCCCAGAGCAGGGCGACGAGCGCGGCGGCGACGATCATCAGCGCGCCGCCCGACTCGGTGCGCAGGAAGTCGCGCACCGGGGCACCGAGGTTGCGCGCCCAGGCGGTGCGGCCGGCGGACGGTGGGGCGGCGGCTTCCACGCCGATGAGGTTTACACTTCTCGCTTCCGATGAGCGAGATCGTCACCCCGCAGCTCTATCGCAGCGGCCACGGCGAGCCGCTGCTGCTGCTCCACGGCTTCAAGGGGACCTGGCATCAGTGGCAGCCGATCCTCCCCCAGCTGAGCGAGAGCTACGAGGTCATCGCCCCGACGTTGCCGGGACACTACGGAGGGCCGGTGTTCGAGAAAACCGGCGCGCTCCAGCTGACCGACGCCGGCGACGCCGTCGAGGCGCAGCTCGACGACCTCGGCGTCGGCTCGGCCCACATCGTCGGGAACTCGATGGGCGGCGGCCTCGCCCTCGAGCTCGCCAAGCGCGGCCGGGCCCGCAGCGTTGTCGGCCTCGCGCCCTCCGGTGGCTGGAGCCCCGACAGCGGCGAGAGCCGCCGGCTCGCCCGCTTCTTCGTGCGCCAGCGCCGCCTCGTCCGCGCCGGCCGCGCGACCCTCCCGATGCTCATGGCGCAGTCGTTCAGCCGGCGCCTGGCGATGCGCGACGTGATGTGGCGCGGCGAGCGGATGACGCCGCGCGCCGCGATCGACATGGTCTTCGCCTCGGCGCGCTGCCCGATCGAGGGCCGGGTGATCGAGGCGCTGTTCGCCGAGCGCGCCGCGATCGACGGCCTCGACGCCGTCCGCGTGCCGACGCTGATCGCCTGGCCCGAGCATGACCGCATCCTCCCGATGAAACGCCACGCCGAGCGCTTTCGCACCGAGATCGCCGGCGCCGAGTTCGTCGTGCTCGAGAGCACCGGACACGTCCCGATGTGGGACGCGACGGCGCTCGTGGTGAGCACGATCGACAGCTTCGTCGCGCGCCAGGTCGCCCAGGCGGCACCCTCGGCCTGAGGCCGGCGCTGGTCCGCGGGCGCTGGTCCGGTTGCGCGGGGGTGGCCCCGGCTCCCCGCTGCCGGCGGATCCCGGCTACTTGGAGATGAGTCCGGCGACCAGGTTGATCGTCGTGGCGATGATCAGCGCTCCGAACATGTAGGAGAGGAGCGCGTGACGGAGCGCGGTCCGCCGCATCCCCTTGGTCTTCAGGTCGGTGTCGGAGACCTGGAAGGTCATGCCGATCGTCCAGGCCAGGTAGGCGAAGTCCGAGAACTCCGGCGAGTCGTCCTCCTTGAAGTCGACCCCGCCCGCCTCGCCGTCGTAGTAGAGGTCGGCGTAGCGGAGCGTGAACACGGTGTGGACGACCGCCCAGGAGAGCACGACGCTGAGCACGCCGCCGCCGATCAGGAGCCCCTTCTCGAGACCCATCAGCTTGGCCGCGCGGATGAGGACGAGGCCGAGCGCGAGCAGGCTGGCCACGCTGGCGCTCAGCAGCACGACATCGGCCGAGGTGCGACCGAGATCCTCGGCGCGGGCCCGCCGAGCCGTCTCCTGGGCGCCCAGCGGCCAGATCGTCATCCACATCCAGACGACGTAGACGAGCGCCGCCATCATCCACGCCACGAGCGGCACGAGCCACCACGGCCCGAGATCGGCGGCCAACCCCCCGCCGAGGAGGCCGGATCCGATGGACACGGCGAGTCGGACGCGCGAAGACGCACCGATCCCGCCGCTGCCGAGGGCCGGGGACGGCCGCACACTGGTGGTCATGACGTCGACTCTGCCCGGACTCGGCGCCGGCCAAACGGGCGCGGTCTGGTGGAGTTGCGCCGAGCATCACGGCGGCGGCCCGCTGCCCCGGCCGCGGCGCCCGGTGGCGCTGCCGGCGAGCTGGTCGTAGTGTTCGAGCGCCTGGCCGGAACCGAGGACGACGCAGGTGAGGGGCGAGTCGGTGACCGTGGTCGGCATCCCGGTCTCGGCCTGGACGAGCCCGGCGAGGCCGCGCAGGAGCGTCCCGCCGCCGGCGAGGAGGATGCCCTCCCGCGAGATGTCCCCCGAGAGTTCGGGCGGGGTCTCCTCGAGCGTCTCGGTGATGGCCAGGAGGATCTCCCGCAGCGGCGCCTGGATCGCCTCGCGCACCTCGGCGCTGTGGAGCTGGACCTCGGTCGGGAGCCCGGTGACCAGGTGCCTCCCGCGCACGGGGATCGTCTCCTCTTCGGCCAGGGGGACGGCCGAACCGATGCCGAGCTTGATCGCCTCCGCCGTGCGGGATCCGATCGCCAGCTGGTGGACGTGGCGCATGTACTGGCCGAGCGCCTCATCCATCTCGTAGCCGCCGACCCGGATCGAGCGGGAGAGGACGATCCCGCCGAGAGAGATGACCGCGACCTCGCTGGTGCCGCCGCCGACGTCGACGATCATCCGACCGACCGGCTCCTCGATCGCCAGCCCGGCGCCGATGGCCGCGGCGATCGGCTCCTCGATCAGCTGGACCTGCCGGGCGCCGGCGGCGAGGGCCGCCTGCTCGACAGCCCGCTGCTCGACGGCGGTGACCCCGGAGGGGGCGCAGACGATGACCCGCGGATGCGCCCAGCGGCGGTCGAGCACCCGGCCGATGAAGTATCGGAGCATCTCCTCGGTGACCTCGAAGTCGGCGATCACGCCGTGGCGCAGGGGGCGGACCGCCGAGATCGTCGCCGGCGTCCGTCCGAGCATCCGCTCGGCTTCGGCGCCGACCGCGTGAACCTGTCCGCTGAAGGAGTCGATCGCCACCACCGACGGCTCGGAGACGACGATCCCTTCTCCACCGACGTAGACGAGGGTGTTCGCCGTCCCGAGGTCGATCGCCATGTCGTGGACGCCGAGGGTCGTGCCGAACCGCCGCCGGGAGGTGGCGCCGCGCGCGCGGTCGCGGGTGAAGCGCATCGAGACAGCGTGTCAAAGACGCACGACGGCGGACCCGCCCGCACGGCGGCTGTCAGTGGGGGCCCGGACTCAGCGGCGCCAGCGGAGGATCAGCACCACGATCGCACCGACGACGGCGATCATGACGTCGAGGGCGACGATGCCGACCGGCTGCGCGGCGATCAGGCCGACCACGGCCCCGATCGTGCCGATCGCCATGAGCACCGGCGCCACCAGCCGGAGCACGCGCCAGACCGGCGTATTGGCGCCCCCGGGGGGCGGGGGCTTCCGATCTTCAGGCATCACGCTCTTTATCTGGCCTTTGGAACTTCTTAGCTGGCGTTGAGTCTCGCCGCGCATACTGCAGGAGCGACACATACCTCGCAACCGCATCTCCTCCCAGATATGCACCGCTGGCGCCCCGCTCCCCCCGGGGCGTCAGCATTTTAAGGGGTCGGTTCCCGCGGACGGCAATAGAGGTGATGCGCCGGCAAGGTCGCCACCGCGGTGGCGGATCCCAGCCTCGGGGACACCGAGATCGTCGGCGACGGGGACGGTTGCGGGCGCGCCGCCGCTGCTGCAGATGCCGAACCCGTGCCCGGGCGTACCCGCCGCGAACCGCTGGTGTGGGTGAGCTCAGGCGAGAGCGCCGGGCGGCAGCACGTAGCGCCGCGGGGCCGACGACCCGGCGCCGCCGGCGAGGCGCGTGCTGTGGAGGCCGCGGCCGGCGGCAACCGGCCCGCGAGCCTCGGGCTGCCCGTCGTGCGACTCGATCCACTCGAGGATCGCCGCGCAGTCGGGGCCCTCGGCGACGATCGCCGCGCGCTCGATGACCCGCCCGCCGGACTGGTGGGGGCGGGAGAGGCGGGTGACCAGTTCGAGAATCGCGTCGTCGTCCATCGCTCGAGGCTAGCGCCTGGGGCCGAGGCCTGCGGTGTGCCTTGCCTGCTTTTGCGGAGCGCGCCGCACTGCTTGGAGATGATCTCCCTGATGCGGCAGGCGTTGGACTCGGCCGGGCCCGTCGGGCTCCCTGCGGGCGGCGGTCTTCGCCGGGCCGCGGCC
>JBPCNA010000204.1:0-36388 GCA_051001735.1 Solirubrobacteraceae bacterium | reverse complement strand
GAACTGGTCGCCCACCGCGCTGAAGAACCTACCCTCCCACGCCGCCGGTTCTGGGTCGGGCGGGCGCGAGCGACGCGAGCGCGCGCTCGCGTCGCTCGACTTCTTCGGGCTCGGCGGCCGCGAGTCGGAGAAGGTCAACCGCTACTCGGGCGGCATGGCCCAGCGGCTGATGATCGCCCGGGCCCTGATGCACCAGCCCCAGCTGCTCGTGCTCGACGAGCCGACGACCGGACTCGACCCCCAGTCGCGGCTCTTCCTCTGGGAGCGGATCGTCGAGCTGCGTGAACGCGGCACCACGCTGCTCCTGACCACCCACGACATGCTCGAGGCCGACCGCCTGTGCGATCGCATCGCGATCATGGACCACGGTCTGGTGATCGCCCTCGACACCCCCGCCGGCCTCCGGCGGTTGCTGCCGGCCGTCCACGGGCTCGAGCTGACGCTGGAGACCGAGCTCGATCCGGTCGCCCTCTTCGCCGGCCTGCCCGAGGTGGAGCGCGCCGATTCAGCGGGCGCCGCCTCCGGACGCTGGCGCGTCCGTCTCTACGGCCCGGCCGGCCGCATGCCCGACGTCGCCCTCGCCGCGCTGCGCGCCGCCGGCGACCAGGCGCCCGTCCTCGTCGAGATGCGGCGCATCGAGGGCACGCTCGAGGACGTCTTCGTCCACCTCACCGGGCGGGACCTCCGATGAGGGTCGGCGTGCAGGCCCGCGCCTTCGCCGCCCTCTGCGAGCGCGATCTCTGGGTGACGGTCCGCCACGAGCCGTTCGGGTTCCTCGCCCAGTCGCTGCTCCAGCCGATCGCCTTCCTCTTCATCTTCGGCCGCGTCCTCCCCGAGATCGGGGCCGCCGGCCGCGGCTACGGCGCCCAGCTGATGCCCGGGGTCCTCGCCCTGACGCTCGTCCTCACCTCGCTCCAGAACACAGCCCTCCCGCTGGTGATCGAGTTCTCCTTCACCAAGGAGATCGAGGATCGCCTGCTGGCGCCCCTCCCGGTCGCCGCCGTCGCCGTCCAGAAGATGGTCATCGCCTCGCTGCGGGGAATCGTCGGCGGGCTCCTCATCCTCCCCCTGGCTGCGCTGATCCTTCCCGGCGGTATCGACCTCGCCGGCGCGAACTGGCCGTCGTTCGTCGGGGTCCTCGTCCTCGGCTCCCTCGCCGGAGCGGCGATGGGTCTGGTGCTCGGCACCGCGGTGCCGCCCAACCGCATCAGTGTCGCCTTCACGATCGTCCTGACCCCGCTGCTCTTCACGGGCGCCGCCTTCTACCCCTGGCCCAGCCTGTCCCGCCTCCAGTGGTTCCAGGACATCACCCTCCTCAATCCGCTGACCTACGTCAGCGAGGGCATGCGGGCGTCGCTCACCCAACTGCCCCACCTCGCCTCCGGCGCGATCGCGCTCGGCTGCGTCGCCGCCGTGGCGATCTTCACGCTCCTCGGCGTGACCGGCTTCAACCGGCGCGCCCTCGACTGACGACCCGAACGGTCAGCCGGCGCAGTCGACGCTCGAGTACCGCACCACGTCGGGGACGCCGCGGACCATCCGCACCACCACCGTCCAGTTGCAGATCGAGGCGCTGCTCGCCGCGTGGAGCTCGAG
This sequence comes from Solirubrobacteraceae bacterium, assembly GCA_051001735.1. Classification (GTDB taxonomy): domain Bacteria; phylum Actinomycetota; class Thermoleophilia; order Solirubrobacterales; family Solirubrobacteraceae; genus Palsa-513. The sequence goes on along the minus strand of JBPCNA010000204.1, from coordinate 34,792 downwards.
CCCGCAGCTGTAGCCGGAGCCGGCGAGCCGCGTGCATCCGGTGACCCGGACGGCGTCGGCCGGGTCGAGGATCAAGGGCGTCGCCGACTTCAGCGCCGTGCTCCGGGCCGTAGCCAGCGTCAGGCTCTTGGGCTTCTTGGGGTGGGAGGCGGCCAGCGCCGGACGGGCGGCCAGCGGCGAGAGGCAGAGGAGCGTGGCCGCCGTGCCGGCGAGCAGCCGGGCCGAGGAGATCGTGGGCACACCGGTGTATCGTCGCCGGCCCGGACCGGCCGACCCGATCTCGACGGATGTCCTGGGGCATTTGTCCCGCCGGACGGCGCAACCATCCGACCCGACGGCGCAACCGGCTCCTCCGGCCGCCGTCGTTGCTACGTTGACCCGCCCGGAAAGCAGGCTAACCTCACCATGATGCCGACCCAGAAAAAGGCCCTCACCGGCCTCGCCACGGCCACCCTCGTCCTCGGGCAGGCCCTCCTCGCCCCGGCGATCGGGTCATCGGCCGTGCGCCTGACCAAGGCCTCGGTGACCGCCCTCGCCAAGAAGGACGCCACGGCGGCGGCCGTGATCAGCAGCGGCGACAAGGTCGTCGTGACCGGCTGCCACGCGATCAGCCGCACCACGTTCAGGTGCCAGATCGAGATCATTCCGGCCCAGAGCCAGTCGCGCTGCCGCTGGACCGACACGATCCGTCTGGTCAAGGGCAAGCCGGTCATCACCTACAGCCACGCCCGCTGCTCGGACTGATCCGCCGCCGCCCGCCGATGGCCGCCTCGCAATCTCCGACAGCTCCCGCCCCGAGCCGGGCGGCGCAACCCGGCCGAGGCAAAGGCGATCGCGACTGGCTGCTCAAGCTGATCGCGGCGGAGCGCCTCCTCCGAGCCGTCGCCCTGATCGCCATCGGGGTCGTGCTGATCACCCACGCCCATACCGACTGGGGCGCGACGATCAACGACGCGGCGCGCCACCTCGGGCTCGACCCGAGCCGCAACGGCATCCAGCGGTTGATCGACAAGGTCCGGACGATCAGCCCCAACCGCTACGTGGTCTTCGGCGTCCTCGCCATCGCCTACGGCATCCTCGAGGGCGTGGAGGGCTACGGCCTCTGGCGCCGGCGGCGCTGGGCGGAGTACCTGACCGTCGTCGCCACCAGCCTGCTCTTCATCCCCGAGATCTACGAGATCAGCAAGCGGGCGACGGCGGGCAAGGTCGCCGCCCTGATCGTCAACGCGATCATCGTCGCGTACCTGATCTGGCGCCTGCGCCGCCACGACGAATAACCGGCCGGCGTGGCGCCGACGCCGGCCCCCGAACGACGCGACGGGCGAATCCCTCCCCCCGCTCTGAGAGGATGAGCGCGGTCGATGCCGCTCGAACCGCTTGAGAGAGTCCGTGGCGTATGGAAGCGCTTCCTGCTCGGGAGCGTGGCGATCGTCGCGCTCATGACCGGCGCGACCGCCTCGACCGTCCTGCTCGAGGTCAAGCACGTCTCCGACCTGCTCGGACCGGCGACGCTCCACCCGAGCAGCGGCGTGATCACCCCGGCCGAGGCCGGCGCCGCCGAGACGATCCTCGTGATCGGCACCGACCGGCGGCCGCTGTCGACCAACGCCATCGACCGCAGCGGGGCCGCCCATTCGGACACCCTCCTGCTCGTCCGCATGGATCCCAACCAGCGCCAGACCTCGGTGCTCTCGGTGCCCCGCGACCTGCGCACGGTGATCGGCGACGCCGCGAAGGGCTCGGCGCTCCAGAAGATCAACGCGGCCTACTCGATCGGCGGCGCCACGCTGGCCGCCAAGACGGTCGAGCAGACCCTCCCGGGGATCACGATCCAGCACATCGTCGACATCAACTTCAAGGGCTTCCGCCGGGTCGTCGACGCGATCGGCTGCGTCTACGTCTACGTCGACCGCCGCTACTACCACAGCAGCGCGCCGACGGCGGCCGACAACTACGCGAGCATCAACATCCAGCCCGGCTACCAGCGGCTCTGCGACCAGACGGCGCTCGACTACGCCCGCTACCGCCACACCGACAGCGACTTCCTCCGCGTGGCCCGCCAGCAGGACTTCATCCGCCAGGCCAAGCAGCAGGTCGGGGTATCCGGCCTGATCGACCACGAGGACGTCCTCCTGCGCGCCCTCCATCGCGCGGTGCAGACCGACATCCACGGGACGGCGACGATCCTCCACCTGTTCACGCTGGCCGCCTTCTCGCTCAGCCGGCCCGTCCGCCAGGTCAAGTTCCAGGCCAACCAGAGCGTCACGCTCGGCGGCGTGAGCTATGTGCTCGCGACCCCGCAGCAGATCCAGAGCACGGTCAGCGACTTCCTCCGCGGAAACCCCCCGGCCCAGGTCCACGTACCGGCGATCAACCTCAAGCGGGCGGACAACGCCAAGCTCGTCCGCGGGATCGGGCTGACGCCGACCCCGGCCTCGGACATCGGCCTGGCCAACGTCGCCTCCGTGGGGCTGCCGATCAAGCTCTACGTCCCGCGCCTTCGCCTCCAGACCGGGAGCCCGCCCGACCTCGTGCGCTCCTACACCCTGCCCGACGCGAACGGCAACAGGCGTCACGCCTACGTGGTCTCGATCGCCCGCGGGTTGACCGGCGAGTACTACGGCGTCGAGGGCACCGACTGGACGACGCCGCCGATCCTGGCCGGCCCCCACCAGAGCCGCGTGATCGCCCACCGGACCTACGACGTCTACATCGAGGGCAGCCACGTCCGCACCGTCGCCTGGCGCCTCCCCCACGCCGTCTACTGGCTGAACAACACGCTCGACAGCCTGCTCACCAATCAGCAGATGCTGACGATCGCCGAGAGCGTCAAGCCGGTGAACTGAGGAGGCGGCCGGCCGCCGCCGGGCTACGGGGTCGCGGCCAAGGTGGCCGAGTAGGTCAGGCGAGCCGTCCCGTAGAGGCAGTAGTACTGGACGGTCGATCCGATCGCCGTCTGGGTCGACGCGAGGCCCGTGTTGGCACAGGCCGTCCGCGGCCGGGTCGCTCGCCGAGAGGTGTCGTGGCCGAAGCCCAGCGCCAGGGCCGGCGCCCAGGTCGGGACGGTCGGCGCGACCACGTCGCCCGGGTCGACGGGCAGCGTCGCGGCCAGCGGGAACCGCGCCGTCCGGCCGAAGCACGTCTGGAGCCGCACGGCCGGACGCTGGGCGACGAGCGTGTAGTTCAACTTCGGTCCCGGACTCAAGGACGGCGATTGCGGCCTGCGCCGTGCCGCCTCCATCGCGTCGAAGAACTCGATCTGGGCCGTCGTCGGCTGGCCCTGCCTGATCGACAGGCGACGATCCGCCCCGCCCGGGTCACGCCGAACGGCGTCCGCCGACTGCCGATCTTCAGCTGAGCGCCGGTCGTCCGGCTGACGGCCAGGCACGGGCTCCCCGGACAGCTCGGCGGCGCCGTGTCCGCCGTCACGCCGAGCTCGCTCAGAGTCGCCAGTGCGGCGCCGGCCAGGCCGAGGCCGGGGAGACCGGTGGACAGCGCGATGAGGGGCCGCCTGACGATCACCATGGAACCCCGACCCGGCGGGAAGTCGCCCGGCGGCGCCCCCGGCGGCGGACGCCGGCACGCGCCCCGTGACGACCGCCGCGGCAGCCCGGCCGCCGACCGCTCCTGCCATCATCGGCGACCGCCCCCGGCCGCGCTACCGCGCGCGCCGAGCCGGCCGACGAGAGCCAGGAGCCAGTGACCGACGACCCCGCCGATACGAAGCCCGACGCCGCCACCCCGGGCCCGGCACCAGACGCCACCCCGGACCCGGCACCAGACGCCACGCCGGCCGACCCCCCGGCACCCCCGGAGGCGCTGGCCGAGACCCCCCGACCGGCGCCGGCGCCGGGCCCACCCGCCGACCCACCGCCGCTCCAGAAAACCCGCCCCTCGCCGCTGCGGGCCTGGCACGGGATCGCCCGGGGTTTCATCTCGGTAGCCGCCGTCGCCGCGGTCGTCCTCCTGATCGTGGTCGCCCGAGGGGGACTCGGCCCGTCGGCGGCGAGCCACCCGCGGACACCGGCGGCCGCCGCCCCCGGGCAGGCCGCCCTCCCCGGCCTCCAGAGCACGCCGGCACCGTGGAACCCGGAGTACCGCCACCTGCCGCAGCGGCTGGCCACGCTCGGCCTGCCCGACCTGAGCGACACGGTCTTCCACATCCACGCCATGCTCCGCGTCTTCGTCGACGGGGTCCCGGTCACCGTCCCGGCCAACATCGGCCTCCCCGACACCGGCAACGCCCTTTCGCCGCTCCACACCCACGACGCCTCGGGGATCATCCACCTCGAGTCGACCCGGCGCTTCGCGTTCACCCTCGGCCAGGTGTTCGACGTCTGGGGCGTGGTGTTCACGCGAACCCAGCTCGGCGCCTACCGCGACAGCGGCGCGCGGACGCTCCAGATCTACGTCAACGGCCGTCCGGTGGCCGACGGCCCCGCCTACCCGCTGCGCTCCCACGACACGGTCGTCGTCGGCTTCGGTCGCCCCGGCTCCTTCCCGACCAACCAACCCGGCGACTTCTCCGGCGGGCTCTGACCCGGCGTCGCGGCCGACGGGGGACGTCCTCCTCGCTGCAAGGCGCGATGCATGCAAGGACGCCTGCGCATGATCCCGCCAAGCCCGTGTTAGGTTGCCGCACCGGCGCCGCCCCCACCTCGAAACCGCCCCGTCCGGGCGCCCCCGGGCCGCCGCGGAACCGCTTGCCCACGCCCACGTGACCACCCCCATCCGCCACCGGCGCGCTCGGCTGCTCGGCCTGCTCGCCGTCGCCCTCCTGCTCGCGCCGGGCGCCGCGTCCGACGCCGCGACCCTCCAGCAGCGAATCGAGCACTCGACCTCCCACGAGCAGGCCCTACGGGCGGCGATCCAGCACGATGCGAGCCGGGCGGCGAGCTACAACGGCCGCCTCAGCGACCTCCAGGCCCGCCTCGACGCGATCCAGACGAGCCTCGACTTCGAGCAGGTCCAGCTCGCGGCGACGCGGTCGCGCCTGCGCGCCGACCGCGCCCGGCTGACCTCGCTCAAGCTGAGGTTCGCCGCCGACCAGGACATCCTCCGCGCCCAGCTCCTGGCCAGCTACGAGACGCCGCCGCCCGACGTCACCGCCGTCGTCTTCAACGCCCACGGCTTCAGCGACCTGCTCGAGCGGATGGACTACATCAAGATGATCGCCCGCCACAACGCTGCGGTCACCGCGCAGGTCAAGACCGACCGGGCCACGGTCGCGGCCCAGACCACCCAGCTCGCCCAGCTCGAGGCCCGCCAGAGCCAGACGACCCGGGCCGTCCTGCTCCAGCGCGACGAGGCTGCCCGTCTGCACCTCGCCGTGCTCAGCCGCCAGCTCGTCTTCGCCCGGGCTCAGGCGGCCAAGGCGTCGGAGCTCGACGCGCTCCACGCCCAGCGGGTCACCCTCCAGAACCGGCTGGCCGAGCTCCAGGCCCGCGTCAACGCCGCGCCCGCCGGGCTGCCCGTCTCCGGGCTCGGGACGCTGGCCCCGTTCAGCGGAGCCGGTGGCCTCTACGGGTTCTTCCCCGCCCCGGGAACCAACTACAGCGTCGGCAACGAGCCGGCGATCGCCGCTCGGCTCAACACGATGGGCCAGGCGCTCCAGCTCCACCTGATCGGCATCTCCGGCTACCGGACCCCCCAGCACTCGGTCGAGGTCGGCGGCTTCGCCAACGACCCCCACACCCGGGGCGAGGCGTCGGACACACCGGGTGTCGAGGGCGTGCCCGAGGCGACGCTCAACCAGTACGGCCTGACCCGGCCGTTCGCCGGCCCGGCCGAGGCCGACCACATCCAGCTGCGCTGACGCCGCCTCCCCACCCCCGGCCGGCGCTGTGTTAGGTTTCCCTAATAGTTAGGGTTGCCTTACTGGCTCGGGGAAAGCCGGAAGGGCCGCAACGTCCGAGAGGGAGGCACCGTCCGCGATGGACTCGACGCGCCCGAGCAGGATCGCCGCCAGCGTCGTCACCGCTGCCGTGGCGGCCGTCCTCGCCGGCTGCGGCGGCGCAGCCGGCGGCGGCAGCGCCAACGCGATCACCGTCTACAGCGGCCAGCACCAGCAGACGGCGACGCTCCTGGCCAACGACTTCCGCGTCCGGACCGGCATCGCGGTCAACCTCCGCTCGAGCGACGAGGCCGCCCTCGCCAACCAGCTCCTCCGCGAGGGCGGCGACTCGCCGGCCGACGTCTTCTTCGCCGAGAACCCGCCGGCCCTGACCGTGCTCAGCCACCACGGTCTGCTCGCCCCGGTCGCCGCCGACACCCTCTCCCACGTCGCCTCGCGCTACGACTCGCCCGGCCGCGACTGGGTCGGCGTCTCGGCCCGCTCGGCCGTGCTCGTCTACAACACCGCCCAGCTCCAGCCCGCCGCCCTCCCGGCCACCCTCCAGGAGCTGGCCGGGCCGGCGTGGAAGGGCAAGCTCGGCTTCGCCCCGACCGAGACCGACTTCCAGCCGCTGATCGCCGCGCTGGTCAAGCTCAAGGGCGCCCCGGCGGCCGTGAGCTGGCTGAACGGCCTCAAGGCCAACGGCAAGGTCTACGACAGCAACGAGACGCTGGTCAGCGCGGTCAACCGCGGCGACGTCGCCGCCGGGCTGATCGACCACTACTACTGGTACCGGCTGCGCGACGAGCTCGGCGCCGGCAAGATCCAGTCGGCGCTCCACTACTTCGCCGCCGGCGACCCCGGAGCCCTCGTCGACGTCTCCGGCGCGGCCGCGCTCAAGTCGAGCCGCCACGCGGCGCTCGCCCAGAAGTTCCTCGCCTACCTGGTGAGCGCGCCGGCCCAGCAGATCGTCGCCCACAGCGAGAGCTACGAGTACCCGCTGGGCTCGAGCGTCCCCATCGCCAAGCCGGGGCTCCGGCCCTTCGCCCAGCTCAAGCCGCCGACCGTCTCGATCGACGACCTCGGCGACGGCCGCGCCTCGCTGATGCTCCTCCAACAGGTCGGGCTGATCTAGTGGTCTCACCAGTCGTGTCCCGGCCGTCACGCCCCCCGACCTAGGCATGGCCGCGGCGAACCCGACGATCGCGCCGGCCCCGCAGCTGCGGCGGGCGAGCCCGCCCCGAGGATTGGTGATCGCCGCGCTCGGGACAGCCGCGCTGGCGCTGCTGCCGCTGGTCTTCGTCGTGATCGAGGCCCGGACGATCAGCTGGGGCGCGGCCGTCGACCTCCTGATCCGCCCGCGGGTCGCCTCGCTCCTCTCCAACACACTGACCTTGCTGGCCGGCGTCGGCGTGCTCTGCGTCGGGCTCGGCGTCGGCGCCGCCTGGGTCGTCGAGCGCACCGACATCCCGGGCCGCCGGCTGTGGACGATGCTCCTCGTCCTCCCCCTCGGCGTGCCCGAGTTCGTCAACAGCTTCAGCTGGGTCTCGCTCGACCCGACCCGCTTCCAGGGCTTCCGGGGGGCGCTGTTGGTGACGACGCTCTCCTACTACCCGTTCGTCTACCTCCCGGCGGCGGCGGCCCTGCGCGGCAGCGACCCGGCGCTCGAGGAGACGGCGCGGAGCCTCGGGCTCGGCCCGTGGCGGACGTTCTGGCGGGTCACCCTCCCCCAGCTCCGGGTGGCCATCCTCGGCGGCGTGCTGATCATCGCCCTCCACCTCCTGGCCGAGTACGGGGCCTTCGCCACGCTGCGGTTCCCGACGTTCGCGACCGAGATCTTCAGCGAGTACCAGCTCGGCTTCGACGGGGCGAGCGCGGCCCTGCTCTCCCTGGTCGTCGTCGTCCTCAGCGTCCTCTTCCTCGGCGGCGAGCTCGGCCTGCTCGGCCGCAGCCGCTACGCCCGGGTTGGCTCGGGCACGGCCCGCGCACGGCGGCGCCTGCACCTCGGCGGGCGGGCGCGGGCGGCGGCGGTCGGCGGCGTCGGCCTCCTCGTCGTCCTCGCCCTCGGCGTCCCGGTCGGCACGCTCGTCTACTGGCTCGTGCGGGGCGGGTCGACGACGCTGCCGTCGGCCTCGATCATCGGGGCCGCGGGGACGACGTTCGGCCTGTCGGCGGCCGCCGCCGTCCTCACCGCGGTGATCGCCCTCCCGGTCGCGGTGCTCGCCGTGCGCCACCGGTCGCGGGTGTCGATGCTGCTCGAGCGGAGCGCCTACCTGGCTCGAGCCCTCCCGGGCATCGTCATCGCCCTCGCCCTCGTCTCCTTCAGCATCCGCCTCGTCCACCCGCTCTACCAGACCCAGACGCTCCTGGTGGTGGCCTACGCGATCCTCTTCCTCCCGCTCGCCCTGATCGCCATCCGGGGGACGCTCGTCCAGGTCCCGCCGCGCCTCGAGGAGGTCGCCCGGACCCTCGGTCAGCGGCCGTTCGGCGCCTTTCGCCGGGTGACGCTCCCGCTGATCGCCCCGGGGCTCGGCGCCGCGGCGGCGCTCGTCTTCCTCTCGGCGGCGACCGAGCTGACGGCGACCCTGCTCCTGCGGCCGACCGGGTCAGAGACGCTGGCCACCCAGTTCTGGACCTACCAGACGAGCCTCGCCTACGGGGCGGCGGCCCCCTACGCGGCGCTGATGGTCGGGATCTGCGCCCCGGCCACCTATCTGCTGATTCGCCGGCTCGATACGCTCGCCGCATGAACGCGATCGCCGTCCGCGACCTCCACAAGGCCTACGGTGGCACGCCGGTGCTCACCGGCCTGTCGATCGAGGTCGCCGACGGATCGTTCGTCGCCGTCCTCGGGGCGTCGGGGTCGGGCAAGACGACGCTGCTCCGGGTGCTCGCCGGCTTCGACAGCGCCGACCGCGGCACCGTCTCCCTGTGCGGCAACGTCGTCGACGACGGGTCGCGGCGGGCGGCGCCCGAACAGCGGCGGATCGGCTACGTGCCCCAGGAGGGCGCGCTCTTCCCCCACCTGACCGTCGCCGCCAACGTCGCCTTCGGCCTGCCGCGCCAGCGTCGGGGGAGCTCGGGGATCGGCGAGCTGCTCGAGCTCGTCGGCCTCGCCGGCCTCGACCGGCGCCGGCCGCATGAGCTCTCAGGCGGCCAGCAGCAGCGGGTCGCGCTGGCCCGGGCCCTGGCGATCGACCCGGCGATCGTCCTCCTCGACGAGCCGTTCGCCGCGCTCGACCCGGAGCTCCGGGCGACCACGCGGGCCGACGTCAAGGCGGCCCTGACGGCCGTCGGGGCGACGGCGGTGCTCGTCACCCACGACCAGGACGAGGCCCTCTCGCTGGCCGATGAGGTGGCCATCCTCGTCGGCGGGCGGATCGCCCAGTCGGGGGCGCCCCAGCGCATCTACCGGGCGCCGGTCGACTCGGACATCGCCCGCTTCCTCGGCGACGCCAACCTCCTGCCGGCGCGGCTGAACGGCACCCACGCGGAGACCGACCTCGGCGTCCTGCGCCTGACCACCCGGCAGCCGACGGGCGCCGCCGAGGAGGGCATGGTGCTGATCCGCCCCGAGGAGGTCTGCCTCTGCGGCGAGGGCGAGTGCCAGGGGCTGCTGACGGCGCGGGTCGAGGCGATCGAGTACTACGGCCACGACGCCCGCATCACCCTCTCGGTCGAGGGCCGGTCGCCCGGCCTGCGGCTGCTGGCACGGACGTCGGGCGCCGAGGCGCCGCCGCTGGCCAGCCGCGTCGGCCTGACCCTCCCGACCGAGGTCCACGCGCTGATCGCCTGCCCGCGCGAGGGATCGGCCGGCGTGCTGTCGATCGAGTACAGCGGCGGTACGGACGCTTCGTCGGAGCCGTCCGGCTCCTCCGTCGGCTGATTTTCGGGCGACACCCGCTGGTGTGGCGGTCCGCGGGCGGGCCCCCGCGCCGACCGACGGGGGCGGCGGCGGCGATCGACTCCGCCGAAGCGTCAGGACCGGCAGCGACCGGCGGACGAGCACTACCAGCGGCGAACCCCGCTCGAACGTCGATCAGCCCCTGTACGCTGGCGCCGATGACAGGGCGCATCAAGCTTTGGCCGCCGGATGCGGCGCCGTCGGGCACGACAGGCCGGCGGCGGACGGGCTCGGGGCAGTGCCGTGTGGGGTCATCGGTCGACATGCCGGAGAAGCGCGCCGGCTCCCGGCGCACGGGGCTGGCGGATGGTCGACGCTAGCCGAGGGCATATCGGTCCCGGAAGCGAGATCGGGGGCTTCGTGATCGAGACGATCACCGGCCGAGGCGGCATGGGCGTGGTCTACCGCGCCCACCAGAAAAAGCCGGCTCGCCTGGTCGCCATCAAGGTGATCGCGCCGGCCCTGGCCGACGATCCGGCATTCCGCGCTCGCTTTGAGCGGGAGTCGATGATCGCCGCACAGATCGAGCATCCGAATGTAATCCCGGTGCATGCCGTGGGGGAGGAGGAAGGAATCCTCTTCATCGCGATGAGGTTCGTCGCCGGACTCGACCTGCGAACTCTGATCTCCAACGAAGGAAGACTCGCGCCCCGGCGCGCCGCGGCGATCATCGAGCAAGTTGCCCGCGCGCTCGACGCCGCGCACGGCCACGGCCTGGTCCACCGCGACATCAAGCCGGCGAATATCCTCCTCTCGACCGCTGACGGCCGTGATCACGCCTACTTGACTGATTTCGGCCTCTCCCGCCATGTCGAGGCGAGCGACGGCTTCACGGGGACGGGGGCGTTTCTCGGAACGGTCGACTATGTCGCTCCGGAGCAGGCACGAGGCGAGCGGGTCGACGCCCGAAGCGATGTGTACGCGCTCGGCTGCGTGCTCTTCCATGCCGTCACCGGAACCGTCCCATTCCCCTTGGACAACGACTTGGCGAAGCTTTACGCACATGGCGCGCAACCGCCGCCCTCCGTCAGCGAGCGCGTTCTCGGGTTGCCCGCGGCCCTCGACGGGGTGCTCATGCGCGCGATGGCCAAGTCGCCGACCGACCGCTACCAGTCCGCCGGAGACCTCGGGCGCGCAGCGGTGGCCGCGGCGGCGAACGTCCCAGAACCACGAGTGGAGACCAGTGTCGCCACCGGCGACGCTGCACCACTGGATTCGGACGCTGTCACTGCCCCCACAACCCTCCGCGCGGCTAAGCCACATCCGCTCATCGTCGCCGAAGCACGGCCGCAAGGGACCGGCGTAGTCACCCGCCGCCCGCGGCCACGTGCTCGTTGGGCGCTGGCATTGGCCGGTTCTATGGCGATCACCGCGGCGATGGTCCTCGCATTCGGAAACGGTAACGGCGGGCGCGCCCAGGTGAGCGGGCACCCTGGCGGACACCACACGTCAAATTCGACCGCAGCCGCAGCGTACGTCCTGAGCCAGCCGGGCGTAGAGATCCGGGCAGGAGCCGCGACGTCGACCCCCGCCGTAGGGGTACTGTCCTACAAGACGCAGATCGTCATCGTCTGCATCGCCATCACCGACCCTGTGTCGGGTCCGTTCGGAAAGAGCACCGTTCCGTCAACGGTCTGGGACAAGGTGCGTAAGCCCAGCCAAACTCGTGAGCTCGGCTATATTCCGGATGTGTTTGTTCAAACCGGGTTCGCCAAGCCCTCGGCGCCCTTGTGCAACCCACCGCGTGGATTGCTGCCGGGCTCGATGCACGCGCCAGTGGTCGGCCACGTAGTCGTCCGGCAACGTCCCACAAACGGATCGCCGAAATTGGGGACCCTTTCCGATCCTGCGACTATCGACATTGTGTGTACTGCCGTGGGCGAATTCGTGACAGGAAAATTTGGTCAGGGCTATCTCATCACGCCGCTGTGGGACGGCGTAAGGGCGCTTACGGCCGACAGAACCATCGGCTTCGTTCCTGACGCAGTGGTTGTGACACATACGCCGTCGCCGGTGGCGCCTCCCTGCTAGGGTCGCTTGTCGTCGATGTATGGCGCGAGCGGTCCCCGACTGGGCGCTCCTGCGCCTACTCGGGACCGGGGTTTCGCGCCGACTTCGTAGTCGCGACTCGGCTCGGTGGACTCACACCGCCACGCCCGGCCGAGGCATGCCTGCCGCTCGTCGGGCCGGAGGCTGGGTTCGCCGTCGACCCAGCCGAGGAGGAGGCGGCCGCAGCGCCGTCGGCAAGGAGGAGAGGACGGCGTCGCCCGGGGACGCTCGCGGACGGCGCGACTTCGAATACGCTGCGCGGTGCCGGCGGGGCGACCCGCCCGTGCCGCTTGGGGCATCGCTGGCGCCGCCGCCGTCGCACGAGGAGAACGTATTCATGCCTTCAGCTGAGCCGATCAGGGTAGGCGGGCCCCACTTCGAGGACTTCGAGGTCGGACAGACCTTCGATGCCCCCGGCCTGACGATCACCGCCGGCCACGCCGCGCTCCACCAGGCGCTGGTCGGCGACCGGATGCTGCTGCCCCTCGACGCGACGCTCTCGGCGGCGGTGACCGGCCGCGGAGAGACGCTGGCCCATCCGAACCTGGTGTGCGACGTGGCCATCGGCCAGTCGACCGGCCCGACGCAGCGGGTGAAGGGGAACCTCTTCTACCGCGGGCTCGTCCTCCTGCGCCCGGTCTTCGTCGGCGACACGATGCGCACGACGACGGAGATCGTCGGCCTGCGCCAGAACCGGCCGCGCCCCGACGGGTCGGGGACGGGCCTCGTCGCCCTGCGCATCCGCACCGAGAACCAGGCCGGCGAGCGGGTGCTCGACTTCTGGCGCTGCCCGATGATCCCGATGCGAGACGGGAGCGTCCAGACCGGTCATACCGACCGCTTCGAGGACATCCCGGTGGAGCTCGACATGGCTCGCGTCGCCTCGGCGGTCCCGGCCGACTGGGACTACGGGGCGATCCGCGGGCGGGCCGGGAGCGGCGGCTTCGCGGCGCTCGAGGTCGGCCAGGCCTACGAGATCGAGGGGCGCGACACGGTGACCGCCGCCCCGGAGCTCGTCCGCCTGACGCTCAACGTGGCCTCGACCCACGTCGACGCCGGGGCCGGCGCCCACGGTCGCCGGCTGGTCTACGGAGGGCACACGATCTCCGTGGCCGCCGCCCAGATGACGCGGGCCCTCCCCGACGTGGTGACGATCGTCGCCTGGCGCGAGTGCAACCACACGGCGCCGGTGTTCGAGGGCGACCGGTTGAGCACGACGCTGACGATCGAGGGCAAGCACGAGCTCGAGCAAACGGCCGGGGGCGGCCTCGTCGACCTCCGGGCGCTGGTCCAGGCCGAACGCGACGGGGAGGAGAGCGGTCAGCCGGTCCTCGACTGGCGCCTGCTCGCGCTGATGGCATGACTTCTCTCAAGGAGACGCAGATGAACGGGATCCTCGACGGCATGCGGGTGATCGAGGGATCGGCCTTCGTCGCCGCCCCGTTGGGCGGCATGACGCTGGCCCAGATGGGGGCCGACGTGATCCGCTTCGACCCTCTCACCGGCGGCCTCGACAACGCTCGCTGGCCGGTCACCGCCGAGGGCAGGAGCCTCTTCTGGGCGGGCCTCAACAAGGGCAAGCGGTCGTTCGCCGCCGACCTGCGCTCGCCGGCCGGCCGCGACCTGCTGACCGAGCTGATCTGCGCTCCGGGCGAGGACGCCGGTCTCTTCCTGACGAACTTCCCGCCGAGCGGCTGGCTCGACTACGACCGCCTGAGCGAGCACCGGCCCGACCTGATCATGGTCGTGATCACCGGCAACGCCGACGGGTCCTCCGCGGTCGACTACACGGTCAACCCGTCGACCGGATTCCCGATGGCCACCGGGACGCGCAACCTGGCCGTCCCCTTCAACCACCTCCTGCCCGCCTGGGACGCGGTCACCGGGACGCTGGCGACGACCGCCATGCTGGCCGCCGAGCGCCACCGTCGCAGGACGGGCGAGGGCCAGCTGATCAAGATCGCCCTCTCGGACGTCGCCTTCGCGATGGTTGGCAACCTCGGCAAGATCGCCGAGGTCCAGATCAACGACCACGACCGGCCGAAGGACGGCAACTTCCTCTACGGAGCCTTCGGCCGCGACTTCCCGACCAAGGACGGCCGGCGGGTGATGATCGTCGCGCTCACCCAGCGCCAGTGGAAGAACCTGGTGAAGGCCACCGACCTCGAGGAGGCGGTCGCCATGATCGAGAAGATCCTCGGCGTCGACCTGAGCCGGGAGGGCGACCGCTTCGCCGCCCGCGAGATGATCCTCTCGGTGCTGAAGCCGTGGACGAGCGTGCGCACGCTGGCCGAGATCGGCGAGATCTTCGACGCCGGCGGGGTGTCCTGGGGTCCCTACCAGACGTTCCGCCAGCTCGTCGACGACGATCCTCGCTGCTCGACGGAGAACCCGATGTTCGAGCTGGTCGAGCAGCCGGGTATCGGCTCCTACCTGATGCCCGGATCGCCGGTCGCCTTCGGCGGCGTCGAGCGGGTGCCTGTCCGGCCGGCGCCGCTGCTCGGGCAGCACACCGACGAGGTGCTCAGCGGCGTGCTCGGCCGCAGCGTCGAGGAGATCGCCCAGCTCCACGCCGACGGCCTCGTCACGGGACCGACGACGGTGGCCTGACCGAGCCGACCGTGGCCAAGTACGTTTATGACTTCAGCGAGGGATCGCGCCAGATGCGCGATCTCCTCGGGGGCAAGGGCGCCAATGTCGCGGAGATGACGCGCATCCTCGGCGCCGACCGGGTGCCCGCCGGCTTCACCATCACCACCGAGGCCTGCGTCTCCTACATGGCGGCCGCTCGGACCGAGCCCGAGGGGCTCGACGGGGAGGTCGCGGCCGCGCTCGCTCGCCTCGAGAAGCGCGCCGGGAAGCGGCTCGGGGACGCCGAGGACCCCTTGCTCGTCTCGGTCCGCTCCGGGGCCCGGGAGTCGATGCCGGGCATGCTCGACACGGTGCTCAACCTCGGCCTCAACGACGAGTCGGTCGAGGGCCTGGCCCGCGCGACCGGGAACGACCGCTTCGCCTGGGACTCCTACCGCCGCTTCGTTCAGATGTTCGCCAACGTCGTCCGCGGAGTCCCGGGGTCGAAGATCGAGGCGGCGATCACCGCGCTGAAGCGCGAGCAGGGCGTCACGCTCGACACCGAGCTCGACGTCGACGCGCTGCGGACGCTCACCGACCGCTTCAAGGCGCTCTTCCGCGAGCGCACCGGCGAGGACTTCCCCCAGGAGCCGGGGCGCCAGCTCGAGCAGGCGATCCGCGCGGTGTTCGACTCGTGGGTCGGCGAGCGCGCGGTGACCTACCGGCGGATCAACGGCATCCCCGACACCTGGGGCACGGCGGTCAGCGTCCAGCAGATGGCCTTCGGCAACAAGGGCGAGACGTCGGGCTCGGGGGTCGCCTTCAGCCGCGACGAGCTGACCGGGGCGCCGGAGCCCTCGGGCGACTTCCTCACCAACGCCCAGGGCGAGGACGTCGTCTCCGGGGTGCGCAACACGCGCGACATCGCCGAGCTCGCCGAGGTGATGCCGGCCGCCCACGCCGAGCTGATCGAGATCCTGCGGACGCTCGAGCGCCACTACGGCGACATGCAGGACACCGAGTTCACGATCGAGGAGGGGCACCTATTCATGCTCCAGACACGCAACGCCAAGCGGCCGGCTCAGGCGGCGGTGCGCTTCGCCGTCGACGCCGTCGAGGAGGGGCTGCTCGACCGGGCGCAGGCGATCGCCACGATCGACGCCGCCCGCCTCGACGCGCTGCTCCACCCGACCTTCGACCCGGCCCACGAGATCGAGGTGCTCGCCCGGGGCATCCCGGCCTCGCCGGGTGCGGCCAAGGGCGCGATCGTCTTCACGGCGCCCGAAGCGGTGGCCGCCGCCGAGCAGGGCCGCAGCGTGATCCTCGTGCGGCCCTACACCGAGGCCGAGGACGTCGGCGGCTTCCACGCGGCCCGCGGCATCCTCACCAGCGAGGGCGGCAAGGCCTCGCACGCGGCGCTGGTGGCCCGCGGCATGGGCCGGCCGTGCGTCTGCGGCGCCCAGGCGCTGGAGATCGACCTCGACCGCGAGGAGCTCCGGGTCGGCGACCGGACGATCGCCGGTGGCGAGCTGATCGCCATCGACGGGACGACGGGCGAGATCACCCTCGACGACGTCCCGCTGATCGAGCCCGAGCTCAACCAGCATTTCGTCACCGTCCTCGGCTGGGCCGACGAGCTCCGCCGGCTCGGGGTGCGCGCCAACGCCGACACGCCGGCGGACGCCCGCCGGGCGCGGGAGTTCGGCGCCGACGGGATCGGACTCTGCCGGACCGAGCACATGTTCATGGCCGCCGACCGCCAGCCGAAGATGCGGGCGATGATCCTGGCCGCCGACGAGCCCGCCCGCCGCGAGGTTCTGGCCGAGCTGCAGCCGCTCCAGCAGCAGGACTTCGAGGGGCTTTTCGAGGCGATGGCCGGGCTGCCGGTCACCATCCGTCTGCTCGACCCGCCGCTCCACGAGTTCCTCCCCCACCGCTTCGATGTCGTGCACCAGCTCGACCTGGCCCGCGCCGACGGCGCGGACGCCGCCGCGATCGAGGAGCTCGAGCACCTGCTCGACCGGGTGATCTACCTCGAGGAGGTCAACCCGATGCTCGGGACCCGCGGCTGCCGCCTCGGGGTCCTCTTCCCGGAGATCTACGAGATGCAGGCCAACGCGATCATGGAGGCGGCGAAGGCGGTCCGCGAGCGCACCGGCGAGGCGCCCCACCTCGAGATCATGATCCCGCTCGTCAACTACGAGCAGGAGCTACGGCTGATGCGGGCGCTCGTCGTCCGCGTCGGCGACGATCACGACATGCACCGGGGCGAGGACTACGCGGTCGGAACGATGATCGAGCTGCCGCGAGCCTGCCTGATCGCCGAGCGCATCGCCGTCGAGGCCGACTTCTTCTCCTTCGGCACCAACGACCTCACGCAGACGACGCTCGGCTTCTCGCGCGATGACGTCGAGAGCAAGTTCCTCAGCACCTACGTCGACCGGCAGATCGTCGACCGCTCGCCGTTCGAGACGCTCGACACCCCGGGCGTCGGCGAGCTGATCACCACGGCCGTCCGCCGCGGCCGCCGCGGTAAGCCGACGCTCAAGCTCGGCGTCTGCGGCGAGCACGGCGGCGAGCCCGACTCGATCGACTTCTTCGAGCGGGCCGGCGTCGACTACGTCTCCTGCTCTCCCTTCCGGGTCCCCATCGCCATCGTCGCCGCCGCGCAAGCGGCGGTGCGCGCTCGGGCCGCCGGCGCCTGACGGGGTCGGCTCGCGGCGACGGCCACCTCGCGACACTCCGTGGCGGCGGACGAGGGCGACGACGCCTTGCTGTTCACCGGTGCCCTGGGCCGAGTCACCCGCAGGTACGGCATCTTCTGACCCACCGCTACCCGATCCCCGCCCGCACCCGGTACTCCGCCACCAGATCGAGCAGCGCCGGCCCCCGCGGGCGGCGGCCGGGTCGCACGTCGCAGGTCGCGGATTTGAACTCGGAGATGTGGACGTTCGAGTCGAGCGCGAGCGGAAACAGGTCGTTGGCCGAGTCGCCGGTGGCCAAGCCCTTCCAGCCCCAGTGGTAGGGCAGGCCGACCTGGTGGATGCGCCGCCCGGCGACCTCGAGGTCGGGTATCCGCTCGGTGACCATCACCCGCGCCTCGATCGCCGTCCGCGCGCTCACGATCGTCGCCCAGCCGTTGTGGGCGAGACCACGCTCGCGCGCCAGTTCGGGTGAGACCTCGACGAACATCTCCGGCGCGAGCTCGGCCAGGTGGGGCAGGGTCCGCGACATGCCCCCGGCCGTGTGGTGCTCGGCGATCCGGTAGGTCGACATCGCGTACGGATAGACGTCGGCGCCCGGGTCGGTGCCCGACGGGTGGTAGCGGTTGTCGGGGCGGTGGTACTCCTCGGTCGTCGGGTTGCTCCGGCGGCGGTAGACGGCGTTCTCGAACGGCGTCTCCTTCGGCTCGTAGTGGGCCGGCAGCGGCCCATCGGTCAGGCCGGTCGGCGCGAACAGCCAGCCCCGGCCGTCGGCCTGCATGACGAAGGGCTCGTCCCCCCGCAGGGCCTTCTCGGCCTTGGCGTCCTCCGGCGGCCGGTAGGACGGCGCCATGTCGGCGACGAAGTCGGGCACGTCCTTGCCGGTCCACCTCCCGGCCTCGGCGTCCCACCAGACGTGGGCCTTGCGCTCTGACCACGGGCGGCCCTCCGGGTCGGCCGACGCCCGGTTGTAGAGGATCCGCCGGTTGAGCGGCCACGCCCACGCCCACTCGGCCGCCACCATGTCCTGCTCGTGGCGGGGCCGGCGCCGGTTGGCCTTGTTCTCCTCGTCGCCGTACACGCCCGAGTAGATCCAGCAGCCGCAGGCCGTCGAGCCGTCGCCCTTGAGCTCGGTGTAGCCGGAGACGGCCCGGCCGTCGGGCCATTCGAAGCCCGAGATCTCGCGCAGCACCGCCGCGGCGTCGGGCTCCTCCCGCGCGCCGCGGAGCGGGTAGTCCCAGGTCAGGTCGAGGATCGCCCGATCGCGCGGGTCGCTCGAGGCGGCCAGCTTCTCGCGGATGCGCCGCCCCAGGTGGAACATGAACGACAGCTCCGAGCGGCAGTCGTCGGGCGGCTCGACCGCCTTGTTGTGCCACTGGAGCAGCCTCTGGGTGTTGGTGAACGTGCCGTCCTTCTCGGTGTGCGCCGCCGCCGGCAGGAAGAAGACCTCGGTAGCTACGTCGGCGGTGGTCATCTCCCCCGTCTCGATCTCGGGGCCGTCCTTCCAGAACGTGGCCGACTCGATCATCTGGAGGTCGCGGACGACCAGCCACTTGAGCTCGCCCATGGCCAGGCGGTGGAGCTTCGAGTTGCCCGAGCCGACCGCCGGGTTCTCCCCCATCACGAAGAACCCCTCGACCTTCCCGTCGCGCATGTCCATGATCGTCGGGTAGATCGAGTGGTCGCCGTCGATCCGCGGCAGGCGATCAAAGCAGTAGTCGTTGGCCGCGGTCGCCGCCTCGCCCCACCACGCCTTCAGCAGCGAGACGATGTACTCGCGCGAGTGGCCCCAGAAGCCGGCCGGCGCCGTGGTCTGCTCGATGTAGCGCTCGAGCGTCAGCTCCGGGTCGGCCTTCGGCATCGGCAGGTAGCCCGGGAGGATGTTGTAGAGCGTCGGGATGTCGGTCGAGCCCTGGATCGACGCGTGTCCCCGCAGGGCGAGGATGCCGCCGCCCGGCCGGCCGATGTTGCCGAGCAGGAGCTGGAGGATCGACGCCGCCCGGATGTACTGGACACCGGTCGTCCGCTGCGTCCAGCCGACCGAGTAGACGAAGGCCGTCGTCCGCTCGCGGCCGGAGTTCGCGCAGATCTCCTCGGCGACCTCGAGGAAGACCGCCCGGGGAATTCCGCAGACGCTCTCGACGAGCTCGGGCGTGTAGCGGCTGAAGTGGCGTTTGAGGACCTGGAAGACGCACCGTGGGTGCTCGAGCGTCTCGTCCTCCACGGGCGCCTTTTCGCCGCCGACCGCCGCCCCGTGCGCTCCGTGGGCCTGCTCGGCGTCGGCCTGCTCGCTCGGTTCACCGGCCGCCGCCGGCGGCTCCATGCCCGCGTAGCGCCAGGACGAGACGTCGTAGCTGGCCGTCTCGGGGTCGAAGCCCGAGAAGATGCCGTCGACGTCGGCGTCGGCGAAATCCTCGCTGAGGATCGCCGCGGCGTTGGTGTAGCGGACGACGTACTCGCGGAACTCGCGCCCGCCGCCGAGGACGTGGTTGATCAGGCCACCGAGCCAGGCGATGTCGGTTCCCGTCCGGATCGGCACATGGACGTCGGCCAGGGCGCTCGTCCGGTTGAAGCGCGGGTCGACGTGGATGACCTTGGCCCCCCGCGCCTTGGCTTCCACCACCCACTGGAAGCCGACCGGGTGACACTCGGCCATGTTCGACCCCTCGATCAGGATGCAGTCGGCGTTCTGGAGGTCCTGCAGGTAGTTGGTCGCGCCGCCGCGGCCGAACGAGGTCCCCAGACCGGGGACGGTCGAGGAGTGTCATATGCGCGCCTGGTTCTCGATCGCCACGGCTCCGAGGGCCGAGAAGCACTTCTTGATCAGGTAGTTCTCCTCGTTGTCGAGCGTCGCCCCGCCGAGGTGGGCGAAGCCGAGCGTCCGCCGGAGCAGGGCGCCGTCGTCGTCGCGTTCCTGCCACGTCCGCCGTCGGGTCTCGATCACCCGGTCGGCGATCATGTCCATCGCCTGATCGAGCTCGAGGTTCTCCCACTCGGCGGCGTGGGGCCGGCGGTAGCGCACCCGCGTCTCGCGGTCGGGCGAGGTGACCAGCGCCAGCGACGACGAGCCCCGCGGGCAGAGCCGGCCCCGCGAGATCGGGGAGTCCGGGTCGCCCTCGATGTGGACGACCCGCTCGTCGCGCACGTAGATCGACTGGCCGCAGCCGACCGCGCAGTAGGGGCACACCGAGGCGACCACCCGGTCGGCGGTCGCCGTCCGCGGCGTCAGGCGGTCGGTCGCCTTCGAGCGCACCGCGGCGCCCCGGCCGAACCGGTCCACCTTCAGCTGGCGCAGAACCGGCAGCACCCCGCCGACCTACCCGCAGCCGCCGACCGTCACACGCGCCATCGGCCGCAAAAGAAGTCCGCCGACGGCCGCTGCCCTGTTAGGCTCGCCCGGCTGATGCGTCGCCTCCTCCTAGGGCTCCTCGTAGTGCTCGCCCTCACCCCGGGGACGGCTCTCGCGGCGCCTCCGTCCCCCCAGGACCGGGTGGTGATATCCGGCGACGTGCTGGTGGCCAAGGGTGAAACGGCCGGCGACGTGGTGGTGATCGACGGCAACATCACGATTCGCGGAGCCGTCCACGGCGACGTCGTCGCCATCCACGGCGACGTGGCCATCCGCGGAACGGTGACCGGCGACGTGGTGACAGTGGCCAAGCGCGCGACGCTCGGCCGGCGCGCCCGCATCGGCGGCGACGTCAAATGGGTCAAGCAACGCCCGGTGCTCGCGCCGGGGGCCGTCGTGACCGGCAAGGTCACGCGCTTCGACACGGGCAGCTTCGGCACGCCGGGCATCGCCGTCGCGTTCGGCTTCTGGGCCGTGGTCACGATCTCCTTCCTGATCGGCGGCCTGCTCTTGGTCCTGCTCTTCCCGCGGGGGGCCGACGCCGCCGTCCGCGCCGTGCGCGCCAGTCGCGGCGCCGTGATCCTCTCCGGCGTGCTGTTGCTGATCCTCCTCCCCATCGTCGGGGTCGTCCTCCTGATCACCGTGGTCGGAATCCCGCTCGGCATCGGCCTCCTGCTCCTGCTCGGGCCGCTCTACGCGATCGCCTACATCGCCAGCGGGTTCCTCCTCGGCCGCCGGATCATCAAGTCTGGAGGCCGCGTCGCCGCCTTCCTGGTCGGGATGCTGATCCTCCGCGTGCTCGCCCTGATCCCCGTCGCCGGCGCCCTGATCTCGCTGATCGCCACCATCGTCGGGCTCGGCGCGCTCTTCGTGGCCTCGCGCCGCGCCCGCACCGCCTGAGGCCGGCGAGCCCCTCCGGGCTCCGGCCCGGCGGTCTACGGCGCAGCGGCGGACTCGCCGCCGCCGGGTGGGCGGCTCAGCCGCCCGGGACGATCTTCAGCGTCCACTTGTCGTAGAGGTTGGTGTTGACGAGGAAGCCGTAGTAGGCGCCCTTCTTGATCGGCGCCGACCCGCTCGCCTCGCGCGAGTTGACCGGGCTGATCGCCTTCGGGCTCGCCGGGATGATCTGGAAGATCCGGGTGGCGGGCGCCCCGGCGTCGGTCCACTGGAGCGTCGAATCGACGGGAATCCGCAGCGGCTCCGGCTTGCCGATGTCCTTGGAACCGGTGCCGCTGAACGCGAGTGTGGTGGCCGGGGTCTGCGAGAGGGGCGTTCGCACCGGCTTGCCGTTCTTGGTCCTAACCCGCGCCGGCTTCGCCGCCGGGGCCGTCTTCGGATTCGTGGCGGTGTTCGGCGTCGAGGCGGTCGTCGCCGTCTTCTTCGAGCCGCCGCCGTCCCAGACGCCGGCGAGCACACTCGCCACCCCCAGAAGGACCAGCGTACCGGCGAGCACCGCGGCCCTCACGCGCCGGGCTTTGACCTTCCGGATCACGCGCCGTGACCGTGACTTGACCGCCTGCATCACGCGCCCTGACCGTGATCTGACCATCTTCAGCACGCGCCGTGACCGTGATTTAGCCATCTATGTCTCCGTCCCTCCGACTGGATTCCCCGGGCATGCGCTCCTGCCAGGGTACGCCACTAGCGGGCGGGCGACGAGCACGGAAAGGAGCGCCGGCGGCGGCCGCCGCCGACCCGTGCGGCGGCGGAGCGCCGGCTACCCCCGCTTGCCCGCCTCGATCACCGCGGTCGACACCGCGGCGCCGCTGAGCAGGGCGAGGAGCGCCTTGAACGGACCCGAGTCGCCGCTGTCGGCATCGACGATGGCCATCGCGGCAGCGATCATCACGAGGTTGTACTCGGCGCCGCCGTCGGTGATCCACAGCCCGTTCTGCATGTGGACGGTCCGCGCCGCGACGATCATCGCCGCGATCAGCGACGCGCCGCCGATCATCGGGAACAGGCCGAGCGCGAGCAGCACGCCGCCGCCGAGCTCGCCGGCCGCCGCCACCTGGGCGTTGAGCGTCCCCGGCTTGAGGCCGAGCGTCTCGAAATACGCCCCGGTGCCCTCGAGGCCGTGGCCGCCGAGCACCCCAAACTGCTTCTGGGCGCCGTGGCCGGCCATGATTCCCCCGACGATCAGACGCGGGATGACGCGGCCGAAGCCGCGCCTGTTGCTCTTGCTCATAGATGTCTCCTTAGCGGTAGGGCGGGGGCATAACCGGGCGCAGGCGCGAATCTAGCGACTTTTCTCAGGCGGCTGCGGCCGCGGTGATCCCCTGGGCGAAGCGGAAGACGTCGTGCGGGTCGTAGCGCCGCTTGATCCGCTGGAGGCGCGGGTAATTGCCGCCGTAGTAGGCGTGCCGCCAGTCGGCCAGCCCCGCGTCGATGTAGTTCTGGTAGGCGTAGCCCGAGACGTAGGGGCGCATCGCCGCGTAGATCTCCCGGCCCCAGGCGAGGTTGGCCGCGACCACGGCCGGCGGATCGCCCGGACCCCAGAAGTTGAGGTAGACGATGTGGCAGAGCGAGTCGCGGTGGACGAAGGCGGTCGCGCCGGCCGCCACCCGGTTGACCGCGCAGGACCCGAGCGCCTCGATCTGCACGCCCCCCTCGTGCGCCCCGACGCCCCCCGGCCACCGCTCGATCTCGGCGAGCAGCGCCTGGATAGCCGCCGCCGGGAGGAGGTCGCGGACGAAGTCCGACTGCTGGTAGTTGGGGTAGCGGGCGACCGTGCAGCCGAGGCCGCCGGGTGCGGCCACCGCGCAGCCGTCGGGGACCGTGGCGGTCGCGTAGGGCACGGTGCGGATCGTCGACCGCTCCGGCCCGAGGGCGAGCAGCGGGCCGAGGATCGCGCGGAGCTCGGTCTCGCTGCCGTAGAACTGGCCGCTCGCCGTGGCCGTCAGCCGTGTCGTCCCGTCCGTGGCCGGCGATTTCAGCGCCCGGAACCGCGAGTCGGCCAGGCGGTCGGTCGCCGGCGGGATCGTCCGCTGCCAGGTGTCGAGCGCCGCCGCCGCCGCCGCCCAGGCGAAGCTGAGCGAGAACGTGGCGACCGGGGCCGCCGCCAGGGTCCGGAAGGTGAACTCGGTGGCCACGCCGAAGTTCCCGCCGCCCCCGCCGCGGCAGGCCCAGAACAGGTCGGGGGAGGAGGCCGGGCTCGCCCGGACGCCGCGGCCGTCGGCCAGCACCAGGTCGACGGCGACCAGGCTGTCGCAGAGCAGGCCGGCCCGGCGCACGAGGTGCCCGAACCCGCCGCCCAGCGCCAGTCCGGCCACCCCCACGGTCGGGCAGGTGCCGATCGGTAGGGCGACCCCGTGGCGCAGGACGAGTCCCTCGTACACGTCCCTGAGGTTGGCGCCGGCGCCGATCCGCACGAGGCTCGAGGCCGGGTCGTAGAGCACGTGGCGCATGCGCGAGACGTCGGCGACGATGCCGCGGCAGTTGCCGTAGCCGGCGAAGGAGTGGCGGCCGCTCCGCGCCGAGATCGGCCACCGCCGCGCCCGGGCGAAGGCGATCACCGCCGCGACGTCGTGCGGCGTCGCGCAGAAGGCGATCGCCCGCGGCGGGACGTCGAGGCGCGGGTTGGCGAGTGCCTTCGCCGCGGCGTATCCCGGCTGCCCCGGGAGCACGAGCGAGCCGCGGAGACCACGGGCGAGGGTCCGCGTCGCCGGGACGGCCTTGGCCGCCGCCGCGAGCGGCAGCGCGCCGCCGACGGCGAGCAGAGTCGCCGCGCCCGCTCGGCCGAGGAAGTCGCGTCGCGTCTCGGCGCCCACCCTCTCGAGGCTAGCGCGCTCGACGCCGGCGCCCCCAGCCCTCTTGGTACGGTGGCGGTCGCTTGCCCATCAGCCAGCAGATCGCCGCGGGGGACCTCTCGCTGTTCGCCCACGTCGGCAGCCAGACGAGCGACGCCGACCGGCGGTCGCTGCTCGCCGTCCATCATGCGGTGGCCGAGCGGACGGGCAGCTTCTCCTATCTGGAGATCGGCTCGCATCTCGGCGGTACGCTCCAGGCCTTCATGGTCGATCCGCGCTGCCGGCGCGTCGTCTCGATCGACCCGCGGCCCCCGGCCCAGCCAGACGACCGCGGCGAGGTCTTCGTCTACGCCGGGAACAGCACCGCCCGCATGCTCTCGCTCCTCGCCGGCGTCCCCGGGGCGGCGCTCGAGAAGCTCGAGACGATCGAGCTCGGGACCGAGGACATCGCGCCGGGGAGCCTCCCGCGCCCCGACCTCTGCCTCGTGGACGGCGAGCACACCTACGCCGCGGCGCTGCGCGACGGCCGCTTCTGTCGCGCCGTCATGCAGGGGGCGGGCACGATCCTCTTCCACGACCGCGAGATCGTCGAGCCGGCGATCCTCGACTTCCTGCGCGAAGTCTCCGGGCCCGTCGCCGCCTATCCGCTGCGCGGCAGCCTGTTCGCCGTCGAGCTCGGCGCCACCGCCCCGCTGACCGCCGATCCGGCCGTCGCCGCCCAGCTGGGGCCGCCGGCGCCGGTCCTCTGGCGCGCGGCCGCCCGGCTCGGGCTCAGCGCCCGCCTGACCCGCGCGGCCGGCTACCGGCCGCGCCGACGGAAGCCCGTCCCCGGGGACACGGCCCCATGACCGCACCCTGGTGGCGCGACGCGGTCATCTACCAGATCTATCCGCGGTCCTTCCAGGACAGCGACGGCGACGGCGTCGGCGACCTCGCCGGGATCAGGTCGCGCCTCGGCCACATCGCCCAGCTCGGGGTCGACGCGATCTGGCTCTCGCCGATCCACCCCTCGCCGCTCGCCGACTACGGCTACGACGTCTCCGACTACACCGGCGTCGATCCGACCCTCGGGACGCTCGCGGACTTCGACCGGCTCCTCGACGGAGCCCACCGCCTCGACCTGCGCCTCCTGATGGACCTGATCCCCTGCCACACCTCGATCGAGCATGCCTGGTTCCGCGAGCATCCCGACTGGTACATCTGGGCCGACGGCGACGGGCCGCCCAACAACTGGGTGGGCGCCTTCGGCGGCTCGGCCTGGTCGCGTGACGAGCCGACCGGCCGCTGGTATCTGCACTCCTTCTATCCCGAGCAGCCCGACCTAGACTGGCGCAACCCGGCCGTCGCCGGCGCCTTCGCCGAGATCGTCAAGCTCTGGCTCGGCCGGGGGGCCGACGGCTTCCGCCTCGACGCCATCGACCGCCTGCTCAAGGATTCAGCACTCCGCGACGACCCCGTGGCCGAGCGCCCCTCCCTGCTCCCGCTGCATCCCGCGGTCGCCCATCTCGAGCGCCGCCATTCGGCCAACCAGCCCGACGTCGGCGGACCGCTCCGCGCACTGCGCGAGGCGATCGGCGAGCACCTGATGATCGGCGAGGTCTACCTCCCGACGGCGCAGCTCGGCCCCTACCTCGAACAGCTCGACCTCGCCTTCTCCTTCGAGCTCCTCCACGCCCCGCTCGTGCCGGCGCTCCTGCGCCCCGTGATCGACGCCGCGGTCGCCGCCGGCAAGGTCGGCTGGGTCGTCTCCAACCACGACTTCCCCCGTCTGGCCAGCCGCGTCGGCGCCGCCAACGTCCGCGTCGCCTCGATGCTCCTGCTCACCCTTCCCGGCGCCGCCTTCATCTACCAGGGCGACGAGATCGGCATGGCCGACGGACCGGTCCCCGACCCGCCGCTCGACCGCGACGGCCGCGACGGCTCCCGCACGCCGATGCAGTGGGGGCCTGGACGCGGCGGCGCCTTCACCACCGGCACCCCCTGGCTCCCCCTGGCCGACCCGTTCAAGCGCAACGTCTTCGACCAGGAGCGCTACCGCGACTCGGTGCTCTGGCTCTACCGGGACCTGATCGCCCTGCGCCGCGAGCTCGGGCCCGATCTCCGCTTCCTCGACTCCCACGCCAACGTGCTCGCCTACCAGCGCGGAGACATCGTCGTAGCCCTCAACTTCAGCGCCCAGGAGGCCCCGGCCCCGGCCCACGGCGAGCTCCTGCTCGCCACCGGCGGCCCCGGCCGCCCACCGCACCGACCGGTCCTCGCCCCCCACGCCGGTTGGGTGGCACGCGCTCCGGAAAATTAGGTACGGAAATGCGTTTGCCTTCGGGGGTGGGGGTAGGTAGGGTCCCGGCCGGGCGCTTTTTCTTTGGGGAGGAAGGCCGTGATTCGGAGGGTGTTTGTCGTGCTGCTCGTGGCGGCTGCCGGCCTGGCGGCCGGGCTGCTCAGCGGCTGCGGCAGCTCGGCCTCCGCCGGTGGGCGTGCCACGCTCAACTGGTACGTCTTCCCCGAGCACTCCGGCGCCTTCGACCAGGCGGCGTCCGACTGCTCGCAGGCCTCGGGCGGCCGCTACACGATCTCGATCCAGACGCTCCCCTCCGACGCCGACAGCCAGCGCCAGCAGCTCGTCCGCCGCCTCGCCGCCAAGGACTCCTCGATCGACATCATCGGCATGGACGTCGTCTGGACGCCGGAGTTCGCCGAGGCCGGCTGGCTGCGCCCGTGGACCGGCGCCCCCGCCCAGGAGGTCACGGCGGGCACCCTGGCCGTGCCGATTCAGACGGCCTCCTACAAGGGCAAGCTCTACGGCGCCCCCGACAACAGCAACACCCAGCTCCTCTGGTACCGCAAGGACCTCGTCCCCACCCCGCCCCAGACCTGGGACCAGATGATCGCCATGGCCGCCGCCCTGGCCAAGCAGGGCAAGCCCCACTACATCGAGATCCAGGGCAAGCAGTACGAGGGCCTGATGGTCTGGTTCAACACGCTGGTCAACTCGGCCGGCGGGACGATCCTCAGCGGGCCGACCACGGTCGCCCTCGGGCCGCCGGCCGCCGTCGCCGCCGGAGTGATGAGGCACCTCGCCACCTCGGTCGCCGCCGATCCGTCGCTGACCAACCAGCAGGAGGACGACAACCGGCTGGCCTTCGAGAAGGGCGTCGCCGCCTTCGAGATCAACTACCCCTTCGTCTATCCGAGCGCCCAGATGAACACCCCGAAGATCGCCGCCCAGATGGGCTACGCCCGCTACCCGGCGATCACCGCCGGCAAGCCCAGCCGGGTCACGATCGGCGGTCTCAACCTCGGCGTCTCGACCTACTCGACCCATCCGGCCGAGGCGTTCCAGGCGGCCGCCTGCCTGCGCAACGCCGCCCACCAGAAGGTCGGAGCGATCAAGGGCGGCCTCCCGCCGACCCTCACCGCCCTCTACGACGACCCCTCGCTCGCCAAGCCGTATCCCTTCCACGATCTGATCAAGCAGCAGCTCTCCACGGCGAGCGTCCGTCCGCAGACGCCGCTCTACAGCGACGTGTCGCTGGCCGTCCAGAAGACGCTCTCCCCGCCGAGCGCGGCCGACACGAAAACGATCGTCTCCGACCTCGAATCCGAGCTGAAGAAGGCCCTCAGCTCGAGTGACCTGATATGAGCGCCGTGCCCGCCACGCCGGCTCCGGTCGCCCGCTCGCGGACCGCCCCGCCGAAGATGACCGAGCGCGTCCGTGGCGAGCACCGCCTCGCCTGGCTGCTCTGCGCGCCGGCGGTGATCGTGATGCTGGCTGTGACCGTCTATCCGATCGTCTACGCGATCTGGCTCTCGCTCCACCGTTCCGACCTCCGCTTCCCGGCGGCCAGCAAGTTCATCGGCCTGGCCAACTACGGGCACGTGCTCTCCTCGCCCGTCTGGTGGGCCGACGTCGCCCACACGATGATCATCACCGTCTTCTCGGTCGCCCTCGAGCTCGTCCTCGGGATGGCGCTCGCGCTCGTCATGCACCGGGCGATCTTCGGCCGGGGCCTCGTCCGGGCCACCGCCCTCGTTCCCTACGGCATCGTCACCGTGGTCGCCGCCTTCGCCTGGCGGTACGCCTGGTCGGCCAACACCGGCTTCGTGCCCGGGCTGCTCGGCCTCAGCGGCGACCCGCTGACCAAGCAGTTCAGCTCATATGTGGTGATCATCCTCACCGAGGTCTGGAAGACGACGCCGTTCATGGCGCTGCTCCTCCTCGCCGGCCTCGCCCTCGTTCCCGACGAGCTCCACGAGGCGGCCAAGGTCGACGGCGCGAGCGCGTGGCAGCGCTTCGTCCGCATCACGCTCCCCCTGATCAAGCCGGCGATCCTCGTCGCCCTGCTCTTCCGCACCCTCGACGCCGTCCGGATCTTCGACACGGTGTTCATCGAGACCGCCGGTCAGAACGGGACGGAGACGGTCTCGATCCTCGGCTACAACCAGCTGCTCAACCGCTTGAACCTCGGACTCGGCTCGGCCGTCTCGGTGCTCGTCTTCCTGATGGTCGCCGTGCTCGCCTTCTTCTTCATCAAGGTGCTCGGCGTTTCGGCCAGCCAACGGGGGGACGCGAAATGACCTACACGCCGCGCGAGAGGTCGCTCTGGAGCGCCGGCATCCTGCTGGTGGTCGCCTTCTCGCTGATTCCCGTCATCTGGATCGTCTCGCTCTCGCTGAAGGACCCGAGCACCCTGGCCGACGGCAGCTTCCTGCCCTCGAAGGTGTCGTTCGAGAACTACAAGGGCATCTTCAACCAGACGATCTTCACCGACGCCCTGCGCAACTCGATCGGGATCGCCATCATCGCCACCCTGATCGCCGTCGCCCTGGCCTCGATGGCCGCCTACGCGATCTCGCGGCTCGACTTCCCCGGCAAGACGGCGATCCTCTCCGGCGCCCTCGCCATCGCCATGTTCCCGCCGATCTCGATCGTCGGCCCCCTGTTCAACCTCTGGCGCTCGCTCCACCTGTTCGACACCTGGCAGGGGCTGATCATCCCCTACATGACCTTCGCCCTCCCGCTCGCCATCTACACGCTCTCGGCCTTCTTCCGGGAGATCCCCCGCGAGCTCGAGCAGGCCGCCCAGATGGACGGGGCGACGGCCTTCCAGGCGTTCTGGAAGGTGATCGTCCCGCTCGCCGCCCCCGGCGTGTTCACCACCGCGATCCTCGTGTTCATCTTCTGCTGGAACGACTTCGTCTTCGCCGTGTCGCTCACCTCGACCAACCACGCACGGACGGTCCCGGCCGCCCTCTCCGCCTTTCCCGGGGCCTCGCAGTTCCAGCAGCCGACCGGATCGATCGCCGCAGCCGCCGTGGTGGTCACCGTCCCCATCATCATCATGGTCTTGATCTTCCAGCGCCGGATCGTGGCCGGACTGACCGCCGGCGCCGTGAAGGGATAAAGGAGACAGCTGTGGCCGAGATCGTTCTCGACGGTGTGACCAAGCGCTACCCGGATGGCTTCGAGGCCGTCAAGAGCATGGACCTGACCATCGCCGACGGCGAGTTCATGATCCTCGTCGGCCCGTCGGGCTGCGGCAAGTCGACCGCCCTGCGGATGATCGCCGGCCTCGAGGACATCTCCGGCGGGGAGCTTCGGATCGGCGGCGAGGTCGTCAACCAGAAGGCGCCCAAGGACCGCGACATCGCGATGGTCTTCCAGAGCTACGCGCTCTACCCGCACATGACGGTGCGCGAGAACATGGGCTTCGCGCTCAAGCTCGCCAAGGTCGACCAGGCCGAGATCAACAAGAAGGTGGAGGACGCCGCCCGCATCCTCGACCTGACCGACCACCTCGACCGCAAGCCCGCCAACCTGTCGGGCGGCCAGCGCCAGCGGGTGGCGATGGGCCGGGCGATCGTCCGCGACCCGAAGGCCTTCCTGATGGACGAGCCGCTCTCCAACCTCGACGCCAAGCTCCGCGTCCAGATGCGCACCGAGGTCTCGCGCATCCAGCAGCGGCTCGGGACGACGACGGTCTACGTGACCCACGACCAGACGGAGGCGATGACCCTCGGCGATCGGGTGGCCGTCATGCGCAGCGGGGTCCTCCAGCAGGTGGGGACGCCGCGCGAGCTCTACACCAAG
Source organism: Solirubrobacteraceae bacterium (assembly GCA_051001735.1). Lineage (GTDB taxonomy): Bacteria > Actinomycetota > Thermoleophilia > Solirubrobacterales > Solirubrobacteraceae > Palsa-513. The sequence continues at coordinate 4,547 of JBPCNA010000204.1, read as the reverse complement.
CCGCTCAACCTGTTCGTCGCCGGGTTCATCGGTTCGCCGGCGATGAACTTCCTCCCCGGCCGCCTCGAAGGCCGCAGCCTGCAGACCCCGCTCGGGAAGGTCGAGCTCGCGAAGCCGCCGGGCGGCGACGCCCGCCAGGTGATCGTCGGCATCCGGCCCGAGGACTTCGAGGACGCCGCCGTGGCCGCCGAGCGCGGCCAGACCGGAACGACGTTCGAGGTCGACATCGACGTGCTCGAATCGATGGGCTCGGAGAGCTTCGCCTACTTCAAGGTCGAGGCCGAGGCGGTCGGCTCGGACGAGCTCGCCGAACTGGCCGCGGACTCCGGCCGCTCAGAGGTCCCGGGCGAATCGGGTCAGGTGGTGGCGCGCGTCGACGCGACGAGCGGCATCCGCCAGGGCCGCAAGGCGCGCCTCTGGTTCAACCCGAAGAAACTCCACCTCTTCGACGCCGAGACCGGCGCCGCCGTCACTTAGGCGGCGGCGCTCATCTAGGCGGCGGTCCCCTCCGGCTCCTGCGGCGAAGCGCAGAACGCGCACCGGCGCGCGCCGACGGGGATCTCCGAGAGGCACTCCGCGCAGGGCCGTGTGGTCGACTCGACCTCGACCCCGGTCTTGCGCCGCTCCATCAAGGCGTTGACCGGCTTGACCACGAAGAAGAACACGGCGGCGGCGACCGAGAGGAACGCGATCACCGCGTTGATGAAGTGGCCGTAGGTGAAAGCGCTGCCGTTGACGTGAAACACCAGGCCGGCGAAGCTCGGCTTGCCGATGATCGCGGCGACGACCGGTGTGAGGATGTCGTTCACCAGCGCCGTGACCACCGCGCCGAAGGCGGCCCCGATCACGATGCCGACCGCCAGGTCGACGACGTTGCCCCGCAGCAGGAAGGCCTTGAACTCCTTGCCCATGCCCCGTCACCCCTTCAGATCGCGGTCGGACGGCCGAGACTACCCGGGCCGGTGGCGGCGGCAAAACATCCGGGTTGATCCGCGGCCGTCCGGCGGGCGCACCATGAAGCATGAACAAAATTCTCGCGCTCGCCGGCGTGATCCTCATCCTCGTGACCGGGGCCGCCGCCATCGGCCTCATCGACCCGGGGAGCGGCGGCAGCAGCGGCAGCCCGACCGCCTCCTCCGGCTCGGCCACCGCCAAGCTGAAGTCGGCGCAGGTGCCGATCAAGAACTACATGTTCACCCCGGCCGGTCTCCATGTCCAACTCGGCGCCCGCGTGAAGTGGGTCAACCGGGACTCCGCCGCGCACACCGCGACGGCCGACCAGGGAGCCGCCTTCGACACGGGCACGCTCAACAAGGGCCAGAGCAAGAAGATCACCTTCGACAAGGCCGGTACGTTCACCTACCACTGCCTGTTCCACCCCTTCATGAAGGGGACGGTGACGGTCGGATGAACCGAGCGCTCAAAGCCGTCGGCGCGCTGCTGATCATCGGCGTGGGCGTCGTCCACCTCGAGCAGTACTTCGACTTCATGATCAAGGACGTGCCGACCGTCGGCACCCTCTTCCTACTCAACAGCTTCGGCGCCGGCGCGATCTGCGTGATGCTGGCCGGCCGGTTCACGCTCGTGCCCGCGCTCGCCGGGATCGGGCTCTCGCTCGGGGCGCTCGTCTCGATCCTCCTGGCGCGCTACGCCGACAGCGGGATCTTCAACTACCGCGAGCCGACCTGGCGCGCGCCGATCATCATCGCCGTGGCACTCGAGGTCGTCGCGGTCGTCGTCCTCGGCCTGCTCGCCGTCCGCCGCAAGGCGGCCTGATCAGCCGCGCGACTCGCGCAGTCGTGTGATGACGTCGTCGCTCCAGCTGTGGGTGCGCAGCAGCCGGTAGCGGTCGCTCGCTACGCGCATGTAGGCCTCGGTCTCGGTGCCGCTCCCGAGCAGATCGGCCTCGCGGAGGAGCTCGACCACGGGTGCGTACTCCTGCTCGAACCAGGCGTCGGCCACGGCGTGGCGGTCCATCATCGTCCGGCGGTCCTGCTCGAGCCGGAAGCCCCACGCCTCGACGCCCTCGGCCAGCTGAGCGTAGGCCCACGGATCAGTGAGCACGATCCGCGCGGCCTGCTCGGGCGCGAGCGGAACCCGCTCGAGGAAGACGCGCTCGTGCGACTTCAGCGGCAGGTCCCCGACCGTCATCGCCTCGGTCGGCGACAGACGCGTGTCGATCTCGGTGACGTAGGCGTCGATCGTCGATCGTCCGAGCGTCCGGGCCACAGAGACGCGGTGGTGTCCGTCACGTACGAAGTGGAGCCCGCCGATCCGATAGACGGAGATCGGCGGCATCGCCGCCCCCCGGCGTTCGGCCTCGGCGATCGACTCCCAGCGGGAGCGTACCCGCGAGCTCGTCGGGCGGAACTGGCGATCGAAGTCGCTCGTGCGGTCGACGGTGCCGACGACGCTTTCGAGCTGGATCGCCTGGAGGCCACGCGCCCGCTCGCCGGTGCGGCCGAGGGCGGCGACGACCTCCTCGAAGGGCAGGATCAGCCCGACGTCGTCGGGCGTCCGGCGCAGGCGACCGGCCAGGCGCGAGACGGCTTGGCGGCGCCGCGCGCGGAGGAAGTCGTTCTGCGCGTCGGCGAGAGGAAAGCCGGTATCGGGCGGCGGCATCGGTGGGGCTGTCGGCGACGGGAGGCGGACCACGTTGCGGTCGGGCCGGTGGCATTCTCGCATGGATACCGGTTGCGCCGCCGGACCGCGGGGCGGCCTGGGCTACGCTGGCGGGCGATGCAGATCCGTGTACCCGTCGCCGCCGTCGCCGCCGTCCTCGCCATCGCCGCCGTCGTCGCCGGCTGCGGCGGGGGGAAGCTGCCGGCGAGTGCGGTGGCGACCGGCGCCGCTCACGGAGGAGCCGCGAAGGCGTCCGCCGCGGCCCTCCCCGGCCACAGCACGCTGGCGCGGCCCGGCTTCAGCATCGTCGCGACGGCGCTCCACGGCCACGTGACCCTCTACCGCCGGCCGGGCGGCGGGCCCCTGCTCCGCGTCCAGCGGAGCCCCGACCCGCGCTTCCCGCTCGTCCTGCTCGTCAAGCAGGCGCGGCCGGGATGGCTCGAGGTCCGCCTCCCGGTGCGCCCCAACCAGAGCACGGCATGGATCCGCCAGGCCGAGGTCGCGGTTCGCTACGACGCCTACCGGCTGGACATCCAGCTCCGCAGCCACCGCCTGACCCTCTGGCGCGGGCGCCGGCCGCTCGACCGCCAGCGGATCGCGGTGGGAACGGCGGCCACGCCGACGCCGAACGGGGTCTACTACGTCATCCAGCAGTTCCGCCTCTCGGATCCCGGCGGCCCCTACGGCCCCTACGCGCTCGGGCTCTCCGGCTACTCGAACGTGCTCAAGAGCTTCGGCAGCGGCCCCGGCCAGATCGCCCTCCACGGAACCAACGATCCCGGCAGCATCGGCTCGAACGTGAGCCACGGCTGCATCCATCTCAGCAACCCCGAGATCACCCGCCTGGCCCACCTGCTGCCGCTGGGCACCCCGGTGCGCATCCTCGCCTAGCCCGGCTGGCGGTCGGGCGTACCGGCGGCGCTCGGGAGCGCCCCGGCGTCCGCGCCGGCCGCGTCGGCCGCCGCCGCCGGGGGGACGAGCAGGGTGACGGTCGGCCCTGGGGGGCCGGGCCGGGTGATCTGCAGGCGCGCGCCCTCGGCGTGCGCCAGCGAGCGGGCGAGCGCCAGGCCGATCCCGTGCCCCTTTCCCGCCCCGCGCACGAAGGCGGCGGCGGGGTCCGGGCCGAACCCGGCCCCGCGATCGGCGACCTCGAGGGAGAGCGAGTCGCCGAGCCGACGTACGGTGACGGTCACCGCGCCCGCCCCGTGGACGTGGGCGTTCTCCATCAGCACCTCGGCGATCTCGCCGAGCACGGCCGGCGACATCGCGGCGGTGGCCGGCTCGGCCTCAAGGAGCACGCGGAGGGGGCGGCCGGCGGCGGCCAGCGGACCGTGCCAGCGCGTCTCGAGGCGGCGCAGGAGCGCGGCCAGGTCGGCCGTCCGCTCGCCGCCCGGCGTTCCGCGAGCGACCGAGAGCAACGTCTCGATCGTGCCCTGAAGCCGGTCGACCTGGGCGAGCGCGGCCGCCAGCGCCTCCGGCGTCCCCTTCTCGCCGAGGGCCAGGCCCTCGAGCTCGAGCCGGAGCGCCGCCAGCGGCGTGCGCAGCTGGTGCGAGGCGTCGGCGCTGAACGCCCGCTCACGCTCGACGAGCTCGTCGATGCGGGCCGAGCTCCGGTTGAGCGCCGCTCCGACGTCGTCGATCTCCCGGATCGCGGTGGCCGGCGCCCGCGCGGCGAAGTCCCCCTCGCCCACCCGCCGCGCCACCCGGGCGAGCGCCTCCAACGGGACGGCGAGCCGGCGCCCGAGGGCGAGCGCCGCGAGCACGGTCAACCCGATCAGCGCCGCCGCCAGGCCGGCGAGCGCGAGCCAGGCCCGGCGGGTCCGACCGACGACGGCGGCCTGGCCGCGCGCCGCCCGGATGACGCCGGTGACGCGCTCCCCGGTGAGCAGCGGCACGGCGACGACGAGCGCGCCCCCGGTCAGCGC
>JBPCNA010000203.1:0-7084 GCA_051001735.1 Solirubrobacteraceae bacterium | reverse complement strand
CTGGGCGCCGCCGGCGACAGCAGCACCCCCGAGCCTGCCACCGCCACCCGCTCGGCAACCGCCACCGCGGCCCCCATGCCGCCCGCCGCCCGCGCCCGTTCGTCGGGTACGCCGGCGCGGCGCGCCGCGTCGAGCAGGCGCGCCCCGGTCTCCGGAAGGCCGATGACCACCGCCTCCCGCGCGGCGAGCTCCCGGCCGAGCGCGGCGTAGTCCTGACCGCGGTCCTGGCCGCCGGCGATCAGCACGACTCCGCGGTCGGCGAAGCTCTGGAGGGCGGCGAGGGCCGACTCCGGGGTCGTCGAGATGCTGTCGTCGACCCAGATCACGCCACCCTGGTCGGACACCACCTCGAGACGGTGGGGCAGCGCCGCGAACCCCTCGAGCCCAGCCGGGAGGTCGGGGACGGGCACGCCGGCGGCCGCGACGGCGGCGAGCGCCGCGCAGAGGTTCAGCGCGTTGTGCTCGCCGAGAAGCGGCAGGTCCGCCGCCGCCACCGCCGTCTCGCCGTGGAAGGCCACCCCCGCGGCGGTGACGTCCCAGCCGTCGGGTTCGCCGTACCAGGCGGTCGCCGCCTCGGCGCGGAGCAGGGGGTCGCGTGCGCACAGCACGCGGGCGCTGACCCCGGGCAGGCCGAGCAGGCGCAGCTTGTCGGCGCGGTAGGCCTCGACCGAGCCGTGCCAGTCGACGTGCTCGGGGTAGAGGTTGGTGATCACCGCCACCTCGGGACCGACCTCGAGGTCGGCGATCTGATAGCTCGACAGCTCGACCACCGAGAGCTCGTCGTCCGGCCGCGACAGGAGGTCGAGGGCGGGGACGCCGATGTTTCCGGCCAGCCGCGCCGGCCGCCCGGCCGCCGACAGCAGGTGGAGGATCAGCGCCGCCGTCGTGCTCTTGCCCTTGGTGCCGGTCACGCCGATCACCCGGGCGCCCCCGGTCTCGGCCAGCCAGAGCGCGGTGGCGGTGGTCACCGCCACGCCCCGGGCGCGCACCTCCGCGAGCTCGGGACGGTACATCGAGACCCCCGGCGAGCGGACGACGACGTCGCAGGCGGCGAGCGCCCCGGCCACCGCCTCCCCGGTGACGCGGCGGGCCTCCGGCAGCACCGCGTCGTCGAGCGGCTCGTCGGAGGCCACCACGGCGATCCGGGCCGACGGCAGGCGTCCGGCCAGCTCGGCGGCGAGCGAGCGGATCTCCCGGCCGGCGCCCCAGACCCCGACCGCCAACCCGTCAAGCTCCGAGAAGCGCACGTACCTCCTCGAGCAGGACGGGCGGGACGGCGTGCTCGTCGCCGAGGGCGAGCACCGCCGCCGGCGAGCCGGCCTCCGGCGGGTAGAGCGGGAGCACCTCGGCGGCGAGCCGGCGGACGACGCGGTGGTCGCGCCACCGCGGGTCGGCCGCCACCAGCCGCATCGCCGCCAGGCTCTCCTCCTCCTCGCCGACGCACTCGAACGGCTTGCTCCCGCCGGTCGCCGTCAGCAGGGCGAACCCGGCGAACTGGTCTTCGGCGTCGAGCAGGTCCGCCCCGAACACCGCGGCCAGGTGGGCCGGGTCGCAGAAGGGCGCGAGCACGAGGAAGACGAAGCGGCACTTCGGGCAGTCGCCGCACCACGAGGCGCTCCGCAGAGCCGGGTCGAGCCGGAAGATCGCGTTGCAGCTGGTGAAGGCGCCGTGGTAGCGCTCGAGGCGCGCGAAGGCGCGGGCGATGGCCAGCTCCGAGGCCGGACGGAGCACGGAGAAGACGTCGACGCTGTCGCCGACCTCGGCCACCGCTGCGCGCAGCAGCCGCTCGGCCGGCCATCCCTTGCTGAACTGGTGGTTGATCTTGACGCCGTCGAAGGTGAGGTTGCCGCTCGACGCCGACCGCTCGTTGGCCATCGCCACCGCGCCGTACCCGTGGAGCGCCGCCGTCAGCAGGGCGGCGCAGGCCACGATCGCCGTGACGGGGACGTGGCCGTTCAGCGCGCCCGAGCGGTTGAGCTCGCCAAGCCCGGGATCGAGCCGGCGGCGGGCGACCAGCCGCAGAACGCCGGCGATCTCCGCCGTGCGGGCGATCGGCCGGGCGTTCCCGACCGAGAAGAGCGCGAGCGCCAGTCCCGACCGGCGCACGAGCTCGAGCGCGACGATCGAATCCTTGCCGCCCCCGACCGGCACCAGCACGGGCCGCGCCTCGCGGGGGACACCGAGGTCTTCGACTCCCCAGGCCCGCCCGACCGGGAACCGCGGCCGCGGGAGCTCGGCCAGCCCGTTGACGAAGGCGAACTCGCCGAGACCCTCGGAGTAGAGCGCCTCGAGCAGGGCGGCGACCGCCGGCGGCGGCGCTCCCGACTCGCAGAGGACGGCCGGCGGGGCGGCCGTCTTGTAGTAGCTGACGCCGGCGACCCAGTGGAGCAGCGCGAGCAGTCCGTCGACTCGCTCGAGGTCGACGGGGTTCACCCCGATCGGAAGGTCGAACTCCTCCACGAAGGCGAGGTCGTCGAGGGCGTAGCGGAGCTCGACGCGCCCGCCGGCGTCGATCGACCGCGAGACGAAGCGGAAGCTCTCGAAGGCGGCCGGCCGGAAGGCGGCGGGTCGCTCACGTGGGTAGGCGGCCACCCCCTGAGCGTAGGCGCTCGACAGGCCGGACGCACGCGAGCACGTCGCCGATCCGCTCGGCGGCGCACCCGTCCCAGAGCGGCGGCGGCGGGAGCAGCGCCGGCCGCCCCCCGGCGACCGCCGGGAGTATCTCGGCGATCCGCCCGGGGTCGAGGCCAAGCAGCGTGTTGGTGCCCGCCCGCACGGTGATCGGTCGCTCGGTGTTCTCCCGGAGGGTGAAGCACGGCACGCCGAGGTAGGTCGTCTCCTCCTGGACGCCGCCCGAATCGGTCAGCACGGCGGCGGCGTCGGCCTCGAGCGAGAGGAAGTCGATGTAGCCGAGCGGCTCGACCAGGCGCACCCCGGGCCAGGCGCCGCCGCCCAGGTTCCCGCGGGTCCGCGGATGGACGGGGAAGACGACGGGGACGACGGCGGCGAGCGCCGCGAGCGCGTCCATCACCGCGGCCAGCAGCGGGCCGTCGACCAGCGCCGGGCGGTGGAGGGTGACCAGCACGTAGCCGCCGGCCCGCAGCCCGAGGCGCCGGGCGCAGCCGGCGGCCCGGAAGCGCTCCTCGACGGCGACGAGGCTGTCGATCATCGTGTTGCCGACGAAGTGGATCCGCTCGGGCGCGATGCCCGCCTGTTCGAGGTTGGCCACCGCGTCGTCGCAGTGGGCGAACAGGATGTCTGAGAGCTCGTCGGCGACGATCCTGTTGATCTCCTCCGGCATCGTCCGGTCGAAGCTCCGCAGCCCCGCCTCGAGGTGGGCGAGGCGGATGCCCATCTTGGCGGCGACCAGGGCCACCGCGAGGGTCGAGTTGACGTCGCCGGGGACGATCACGAGGTCCGGCCGCTCGCGCTCGAGCACCGGCTCGATCCGCTCCATCACGCGGGCGGTCTGGACGGCGTGGGAGCCCGAGCCGACGCCCAGCATGTGGTCGGGCCGCCCGACACCGAGCTGCTCGAGGAAGACGTCCGACATCAGCTCGTCGTAGTGCTGACCCGTGTGGACGAGGGTGTCCTCCAGCTCGGGCAGCCGGCGGCGGAGCTCGGCCATCACCGGCGCCACCTTGACGAAGTTCGGGCGCGCCCCGACGACGTACATGAGCTTCATCGGCGGATCGGTCAGTTGGCGCCGCTGCGGCGGAGCACCACCGGCAGCGTGCGCAGCATCAGGCGGGCGTCCCCCCAGAGGCTCCAGTTCGTCACGTAGAGGTAGTCGAGCCGGACCATCTCCTCGAAGGGCAGACTCGTGCGCCCGAGCACCTGCCAGAGGCCGGTCATGCCCGGTGTGAGGTCGAGGCGGCCCCGCCCCCACCCGTCGATCTTCGAGTCCTCGGCGGCGATCAGCGGCCGCGGGCCGACGAGGCTCATCTCGCCGCGGAGGACATTCCACAGCTGGGGCAGCTCGTCGAGGCTCGTCGTGCGCAGGAAGCGCCCGATCCCCGTCACCCGGGGATCGGCGAGGACATCGAGCCAGGCCGGATCCCGCGACCGGGCGAGGAGCGCCGCGTGCTGCGCCTCGGCGTCGGCCACCATCGTCCGGAGCTTGACGAGCTCGAAGGACTTCCCGCCCTTCCCGATCCGGGTCTGGCGGAAGAAGACGCGGCCCGGGGAGCTCCGCCGGACGAGCAGCGCCAGCGCGAGCATGAGCGGCGCGGTGAGGACCAGGAGGACGGCCGAGCCGACGAGGTCGACCCCCCGCTTGAGCAGGGCCGACGTCCGCGACAGCACCGGCGGGTTGATGCCGAGCACGGTGATGCCGGCGACGTCGTCGACCTCGACGCTCGGGCCGATGGCGCTCGAGATCGCCGGGAGCATGCTGACCTTGACCGACACGGCCTTGCACTCCCGGAGCACGGTCAGGAGCTGCGCCTCGTCGATCTCGGCGTCCGAGAGGACGACCCGGCCGACGCGGTGGGCGATCACGATGTCCTCGAGCGAGTCGACGCCGAGCCTCCCGACCAACGGCAGGCCGAGGGCCCGGGCCGCGGCCGGCGAGTCCATGATCGCGACGGGCTGGAGGCGGTAGCGGGGATTCGTGCGCATCTTGCCCACGAGCGCCTGCATCCCCGCCCCGCTGCCGATCACCAGCACCCGCTCGGCGCTGACGATCCGGGCCACGGCGGCGCGGACGCAGACGCGGCCGGCGACGACGAACACCGCAGCCGAGGCGGCGAAGACGAGGACGTCGGCGAAGACGAACTCCCGGTCGGTCAGGTGGAAGTAGATCCACTCGCCGAGCGAGCCGATCAGGAGGGCGTGGAAGAGCGGCGGGACGTCGTCGATCGTGGTGTGGCTGATCCGCTTGACGTCGCGGTCGTAGAGCCCGTAGAGCTTGAAGACGACGATCCACAGCGGCGCGCCGGCCACCGCGTAGCTGACGCGGCCGAAGCCGAAGCCGCCCGGCGCGAGCGCCAGCGTGAGGATCAGGGCGGCGGTCACCCCGAACAGGTCCGAGAGGGCGAGCACCCGGCGCAGGTAGAAGTCGCGGCGGGCGTAGCGGCGGGCGACGAGACGCTCCGGCCGGCCAGCGGCGGCCGGCGCCTCGCCGGCGGTGGCGTCGGTCGCGCTCATCCAGGCGATCCCGGTACCGGGCAGGGCACGACCGCGACCTCGACGCCGCCCTGGAGCAGCGAGCACTCGGCGGTCTCGAGCATCTGCACGACGTCGCGCGCCAGCAGCGCCTCGGCCGGGAGCACGGCCCCGGCGGCCGCGGCCGCGGTGAAGGCGCCGAGCTGGGCGGCCAACGGCTCGGTGGTGTCGAGCTTCGGCGAGGTGATGTCGCCGGTCCGGTAGGAGAGCTGGTAGGCGCCGTAGGTCTCGGGATCCTCGTAGACCACGCCGTGGTCGAAGATCCGCACCGCCTCGGGCGCCCCGTCCTCGTAGACCACCATCTTCTCGCTGCCGACCAGCACCGTCCGGCGGAGTTTGCTCGGGGCGAGCCAGCTCAGCTCGACGTTGACGATCAGGCCGCCGGCGTAGGACAGCGTGATGAAGGCGACGTCGGCGATGCCCTTGACGATCGAGTCGCGCCCGAGCGCCCGGATCGACTGCGGCATGCCACCGAGCCAGTAATGGAGGATCGAGAAGTCGTGGGGGGCTAGGTCCCAGATCACGCTGGTGTCGCGCTGGTGGAGGCCGAGGTTCACCCGGCTGGCGGAGATGAAGTAGATGTCGCCGAGCTCGCGGCGCTCGAGCATCCCCCGGATCGCCCGGACCGGCGGGCTCCAGAGGAAGGTGTGCCCGCACATCAGCGTCAGCTGCCGCTCGGCGGCCGCCTCGAGCAGGAGGTCGGCCTCGCCGACCGAGGGGGCGAGCGGCTTCTCGACGAACGTGTGCTTGCCGGCGGCGAGGCTCCGGGCCGCCAGCTCGAAGTGGGTGAAGACGGGAGTGGCGATGACGATCGCGTCGAGCTCCGGATCCTCGACGAGGTCGTCGTAGGAGGCGGTGGCCCGGACCGCCGGGTAGCGCCGGGCGTAGCGGCGCCGGCGCCCGTCGTCGACGTCGCAGATCCAGCGGAGCTCGACGTTCGGCAGGTCGGCGAGGACGCGCAGGAGGTTCGGGCCCCAGTAGCCGAGGCCGACGAGGCCGACCCGGAGGGCGGGGTTCGCCTCAGCCACCGCTCTCGTCCTCCTCTCCCGCCGGCTCGGACCCGACCAGGGCGTGCGCGGCGTCGGCCACGCGTGCCCGCTCATCCTCGCGCAATTGCCGCCTCCCCTTCCGTCAGTCCGCGCCGGCCTCCGCGGGTCCTTGCCTGTCGGCCTTCATTTACACGATATGCCTGGCCCCGGCGTTTGTACAGTGGACCGGCTCCCGGCGCCGTGCCCGAGCGGAGACGACACCCTGGCACCCGATCCCGACCTCGCCGACATCTACGACGAGCACGTCTGGCGGGTCTTCGGGTTCCTCGCCTACCGGCTCGAGCGCCGGGCCGACGCCGAGGATCTGACCCAGCTGACCTTCGAGCGCGCCGTGCGCGCCTGGGGCCGCTACGACCCGGCCAAGGGCTCGGTGGCCACCTGGCTGCTGGCCATCGCCCACAACCTGCTGGTCGACCACCACCGCCGCCAGCCCCCGACGCCGACCCTGCCGATCGCCGTCGACGGGATCGACGAGGACCTCCTCCCCAGCACCCCCGGCCCCGAAGCCGGCCTCGGCCTCGACCCCGCGCTCAGCGCTGCGCTGGCCACCCTCGGCGACCGCGACCGCCAGGTCATCGCCCTGCGCTTCGGCGGCGATCTGCGCGGCCCGGAGATCGCCGAGCTCCTCGGCCTGAGCCTGGCCAACGTCCAGCAGATCCTGTCGCGCTCGCTGCGCAGGCTCCGCCGCGAGCTCGACGGCGATCAGCGAACCTGAGCCACCTGGCCGGCGTGGTCCACCGTCGACGACGACGCCGCCGCCGCCGGCGGGGCGAGCGGGCCGCGGCCGGTCAGGCCGCTGGCGGCGAGCAGCACGAGCGCGGCGCCGACGACGCCCGCGCCGCCGGCGGCGCCGAGCAGCACGCCGGCTC
>JBPCNA010000202.1:0-11403 GCA_051001735.1 Solirubrobacteraceae bacterium | reverse complement strand
TGCGACGACGCGGTCCTCTGCCATCCTTCACAGCGGCCATACAGCCTCCTCTCGGCTCGCATGACCACCCCCCAACATGGCGTGATTATCACCCAGATTCCGGACACGAAGTCAGACGCAGCAGAGGCCGTAGCGTTGGACGGTCTTCCGACGGAGAGAAGCGCGAGCAGTCTGCTAGGCGAAGTCTCAGGTAACAGGCCCCTCTCCGACCGTCGTAACGCGCCTCACGCGGGCGTTACGTACGGCCGCACCGCGCGCTGCCGTAGAGCCCTCACCCGGCAACGCTCGGAGCAGTGAAGTTGATCGACTCGCGCGAAGGGGAAGAGGTGCCCGCATCCACGGCAAGCGCGGAAGGGACTCTCGTGCAGAGGAAGGAACGACGACATCGCGATTTGCACGACGCCGTCCTGCGCTCCTTCCGGCGCCGGCCGCTCCAACGAGCGCCGGCAGGGTCGGCATGTTTCGGCGCGCGAGCCCTTGAACACGATCCCACACGATTCGCAGACCGAACGGCCGCCGGCGGTCGCTGAGCCGGCGGTGACCGCGAGGTAGACGTAGGTTGCGTGGTCGTCCAGGCGCTCGCCCTGCTTGTCGGCGCAGCGACAGACCAGGCCGCGCTTCAGTACGACCTGCGCGGCAAGGACGCGGCGGTCGGAGCTCCCGGCGAGTAGCTCATGCGCCCGGGCCACGGTCGACGATTCGGAGACGCGACACCAGCGGGCGAGCACCCCTAGCGGGGGAAGCTTAACGAGGGTGCCGCGCGGCTCGGGGGCCGATCGGGCCCATGCGGTGAACTTGACCGTCGGCGGCGAGCCCGACACCTCGGCAGCCCGTAACGCTTCGTGGCTCCAAATCACGCGAGGCCTTCCAAGGTCATCCAGTCTCTTCCGGTGTGCCCCCTTCCTCACTCCCCGTTGCGACAGGATCACATATTGCGCGGACGCCAAGCCGGGCCGCCAGGGCTGCGCGACGCTCACTCGACCTCACGCAGGCCGAGACAGCGCGTCGCGCCGGCTGCGCACGCGAGACGATCAGCAGGTTCGAGAACGATCACCAGCAACTGTCGTCTCCGGTGGCGGTAAGGCTGGCCGCGGTCTTGGAACTCGGGCCGTTCGATCTCCTCACGGTTAGCGTGCTACGCCGTCCGAGGGCAACGGACGGTGCGGCGAAGTCAGCCGACGCAGGTGGCGGGCGATGACAGGCGCCGGCAGCTCGCGGGCTGCTCCTCGCGACCCCTACGCGGCCGTGCGAGCGTTCCTCGCCGACGCGGACGTCCGGCCCGAGTTCGCGGCCCGGGCCCTCGCCCGGATCGAGGCGCAGCACGCCGACCTCGGCGACGGCTATCTCTGGGCGGCGCTCGACTCGCTCGTGACCGAGTGCGCCGAGGAGACCGAAGACCTCGCCGCGTGGTCGGCGATTATCGCTGCCAGGCTCGAGCACTCTGGGTCGACAGACGGTCGAGCCCGTGCGTTCTTGATCGGCGCGACTCAGCGCGCGGCCCAGGCGGACGAGATGCTGAGCGAGCTACGGCGGCTCGTGGTGCGCCCATGAGGGCGCGAGAGGACATCCCGCAGGGGGCGGCTCTCAGGCTCTACCTGGCGATGCTCGGCGCCGACCGGGGGCTGCTCGAGCTGCGCTACCGCAAGCCGGGCGGCCCGATGCGCCAAGAGTTCAGCGAACCGACGGCGAACAGGACGGTGGGGCAAAGTTGTCCCCACCGACTCGACCCTCGCCGGGCTTCGCCTGCGGCGCTTGCCTCACGAATCGTCGAGCTCGCCACCGAGCACGACGTTTACGTCGGCTGCGCGCCGCGCACTAGGCGCTCGGGTGGCCTCGACGCGATCGAGCAAGTCTTCACGCTCTGGACGGACTGCGACGGCGCCGCCGCAGTCGCCGCCCTCGCGGCGTTCGAGCCGAAACCCGCGATGGTCGTGCTATCGGGCACGGGTCCGAACCGTCACGCCTACTGGCCGCTCAGGGCGCCGCTCAGCCCGGGGGACGCCCGCCGGGCTAACCGCAGGCTCGCCCACGCGCTCGGCGCCGACATGGCGTCCACGGACGCCGCGCGGATACTCCGGCCGCCGGGGACCCTGAATCACAAGCACGCGCCGGCGCGGCGTGTCGTCTGCGACCGCCTCGAGGTCGTGTCCTACGACGCACGCGAGATTGTTGGGCGCCTGGCCGACCCGCCGACTGCCCGCGGCGACGAGGCCCGGGTCATCCGACTCGACGACCGTCGACTGCCGAACGATGACGTCCTGCGCACCCTCGACCCGGCGACCTACGTCCAGGCGCTTACCGGCGAGCACGTCCCGGCCAGCGGGACGATCCGATGCCCGCTCCCCGACCACCAGGACGACACGCCAAGCTTTCACGCCTACCCGGACGCCGACAGCGGCTGGTACTGCTTCGGATGCGCCCGCGGCGGAACGATCTACGACCTCGCGGCGCAACTGTGGGGCGTCGACACGCGAGGCGCCAGCTTCCACGATCTACGTCGCCGCGTCGCCGAGACGCTCCTGGCGGCGGCATGACGCTCTCCGCGATCAAGGCGCTGGCGCCCGAGCTCCACGCGATCGTCGACAGCCCCCCGGCCCTCGATGCCCTCACACTCACCGACGCCGGCAACGCCAGGCGCCTCGTCCGCGACCACGACGGCGAGCTGCTCTACGTCCCCGGCCTCGGCTGGCACGAATGGGACGGCCGCCGGTTCGCGCCCGACCGCACCGGCGCAGTGATGCGCCGGGCCAAGGCGACCGCGCGGGCTCTCTACGACGAAGCACGCGCCGACGACGACGCCGACACGCGCAAGCTCATCGCGAAGCATGCCGCCCGAAGCGAGAGCGAACCGCGGCTGCGCGCCATGATCGCGCTCGCCGAAAGCGAACCCGAGTTCGTTGTCGAGGCTGCGCAACTGGACGCGCAACCGGATCTGTTGAACCTCCTGAACGGCACCCTCGACCTTGCCACCGGTCGGCTCGGAGCGCACGACCCGCGGGACCGTCTCACCCGGCTCGCGCCCGTCAAATACGACGCGGGCGCGGTAGACGAGCGCCTCGACCGGTTCCTCGGCGAGCTGTTCCGCGACCGGCCGGCCGAGGCGCCCGAGCTCGTCGCGTACCTCCAGCGTGTCGTGGGCTACACCCTGACCGGGCACACCGGCGAGGAGCGCCTGTTCTTCCTTCACGGCGGAACCGCGACCGGCAAAAGCACGTTCCTCGGCGCGTTCGGCACGACGCTCGGCGACTACGCCACGACCGCAGACTTCGAGACGTTCGTTCGCCAGCACGGCGACGGCGGCATCCGCAACGACATCGCCCGCCTCGCCGGCGCGCGGCTCGTCACCTCGCTCGAGGTCGACGACGGCCGGCGCCTCGCCGAAGGCCTCGTCAAGCAGATCACCGGCGGCGACACGATCGCCGCCAGGTTCCTGTACCGCGAGAGCTTCGAGTTTCGGCCAGCGTTCAAGCTGTTCCTCGCCGCCAACAGCCGGCCGCGTGTGAACGCGTCCGACGACGCGATCTGGCGTCGAATCGATCAGATCCCGTTCACCGCGACGGTCCCGGTCGAGAAGCGCGACCCCGAACTCAAACGGCACCTCACGAGCAGTCCAGAGGCCCGCAGCGCCCTGCTCGCCTGGGCGGTCAGGGGGAACGCCCAATGGCGGCGCACCGGGATCGCGACGCCCGCCAGCGTGCGCGCATACACCGACTCCTACCGCGCCGAAAACGATCCGCTCGCGGAATGGATTGACGCGCGCTGCGAGCTGCGGCCCGGCCTCGAGGCGACCGCGGCGAAGCTGCGAGCCAGCTACGAGGAGTTCGCGGGCGGCAGCGGCGAGAAGCCGGTCGGGACGCGGAGCTTCGCCGCAGCGCTCACCAGCCGCGGATGCGAACAGACGCGCCGGAAGGATGCGCGGTACTGGCGCGGCATCGACCTCCAGGTGACGCGATGACGCCAATGACGCCATTTCCGGTAACTCTCCCTTCGCGCGCGCGAATGAGGACTTTACCCAAACATGCGTCATCTGCCGTCACCCGTCACCCGGGACCGGAGAAGATCCGGTGAAGCCGGGCGGCGCGCACCTCATCTCGCTGGTCGACCTGGGCCTCGATCCCACGACGCTCGACCTGCTCGCCGACCTGATCGCCGAGCGGGTGGCTGCCCGGCTCGCTATCCCGGCCGCGCCGACCACGCGACTCGTGGACGCCCACGAGGTCGCTCGCCGGTTCGGCGTCTCCCGCTCGTGGGCCTACGACAACGCCGGCCAGCTCGGCGCGATCCGACTCGGCAGCGGCCCGAAAGCGCGACTGCGGTTCAACCCCGACCTCGTCGCCCACGCCCTGGCCGCCAACGACGACCCGCCGCCGATCCTCGAGACCCGCACGCCGCGCCGCCGCCCGGTCAACCCCGCGACGCACACCGCGAGCGGCGCTCCACTACTCCACGTCAAGGACGACGCATGAACACTGCGCCCGTCCAACACCTTGCCGCGACGCGGTCCGCGGCAGGACCCGCGACCAGCGAGCCGGCAGCACGCCGGCCCGACCTGGGCGCGACAGTGGCTGCGCCCGTCGCGTGCTCTCCTTCGCGCGGCGGGCGCACCACCAACCCCACGAGCCCGGAGGCACGCCTCATCCAGTCCAGCGAGGTCGTCGCGGTTTTGTCTCCAATTGGTGTCACGGCGCCCCCCGTGGCCGAAAGCGTCGCCCGTGAACTTGTACCGCTACGGGACAAGCCGGTCGTCCTCGCCGATGCGAGGCAGGAGGCGACCGCCGTGGCGGGCCGCCGACGTTCACAGGGCAGGCGTCCTCGCACGCGGCGGCTACACCTGCCAGGGGGGCCTGAAAATCACGAGAAGGCGTGCCCTCGCCCATGCTGTCAACCGCGCTTGGAAAAATCGCGGATTCGGCCCGTTTTCCGCGGCGGACCAGCGTTGTGACGCGTGCGCGCGGTGATAGGCGTCTGATGCCGCCCTGATCGGCTGGTGACACCCGTCTGACCGCACCTTTGTCGAGCCGATCTAACCCATGACCACAGCGAAGGAGCAACACCCGATGACCGATGACACGACGAATCTCGCGATGCTGACGGCGAAGGCGGCGGCGTTCGACGCGCTGCAAGCGCAGCAGCGACTCGCCGACGCGGAGGCACAGCTCGCCGCAGTCCAGGCCGAGACCCGCCCGGCCGAGACCCACCCAGGCGTTACGGCTGACGTCCAGCCGCAGGGCCTATCGATCAAGGACGTGGAGTCCATGACGGTTGACCAGATCACCGAGAGGTGGACCGAAGTCATGGCGGTCCTCGCGACGCAAGGCGGTGAGCGGTAATGGCACGCGCAATCGACCCTCAGGACCAGATCGACGCGCTGCTCGAGGAGCGACTCGAGATCGCTCTGCGCCAGGATGAAGGCCGGCTCGCTCTCACGGCCGCTGAGCGCCGACTCGTTGAGCTGCGCCAGAGTGAGCCGGGAATCCAGGCCGTGGCCGTCAGAGAGGGCAAGGAGGACGTTGTGGGGCGCCTGACGGGCGAGATCCGGGCGGAGGAGCACCGGATCAGCGAGACCAGAGGCGTCATGGCGGCGCAGGAACGCGCGAAGGCTCTCATCAACGGCGAGATCTACGCCGCGCGAGCAGCTAACCCCCGGTTCTTCCGTGCTCGAGCTCGCGAGGCGTCACAGCGGGTCCGGGAGGCTGAGCAGGGCCTCGTCGACGCCCTGGCGAACCTCGCTCGTGCCGACACCGACGCGAGCGCGGCTTGGAAGTGCGTGTTTGGGGGTCCTCGCGGCGGCGCGCTGCCCTACCCGGCCGCCGATTTCGATGGTCTGAGGCTGGCCATTCACCGCGTGTTGCCGTTGGACGTCGTTCCGAAGGGCGAGACCCTCGACGACGGTCTCGAGGTCGAGGCGGCGTGAGCGAGCGCCCAGCCGACCGCGGCCTCGATCCCACGGCGCTCGAGCATCGCCTCGACCGCCGTGGGCTGCGGCGCCGTTGGCCCACGGACCGCACCAAGGCCGCGGGCGCGTTGACTCTGGGAAGCGCTCGGCGTAGAGTCGGCGGTGTAACAGATCAAGTTTGCCCCCGCGACCGCTATCAACGGCCCGGGGGCGCGACACCGAGAGCAGACACTCCCGGCGCGCCAGGCAGCCTACCCGCGTGGTCGGTGCCTTCCTCGTCAGAGCACTCGCTTTCGGTCCACCCGACCGAGAGGAAGAGCATGAGCACGACCCTGGCCCTGACCGACCTGGAGCGCGAGACGCTTGACCTGATCGTCCGCCTCAACCTGACCTCGCTCGGCGAGAACCTGCGCGCGACGGCCGACGGCATGGACGAGGCGATCCGCGAGGCGCAGGTCTACGCGGATCTGCTCCGTGCGGCAGAGAGCGGCGAGTTACCGCTACCCCTGAACCCGATCGCCGCTCTCCGCATCGAGAGTTGGCGCGATGCCTTGCCGCGGGAGATTGCCTACGAGCGCAACGGTCTCGCGAAGCGGCGCGCGGGCGACCCCGACTACGGCTGGAGCGACGATCTCGAGGCCGACGAATCCCAGTACGCGGAACACATCGAGAACCTCGAGCGCGAGCTTGAAGGCTGCGACAGCATCCTCAACCGGGCGCAGGCCGCACCGGTGCCCGCATGAGCGCCACCGCGACGGTCTGTCAGGGCTGCGGGATGCCCACCGAGAAGCTGTATGACGAGGACATCGGTCTGTGCCTCGACTGCCACTCCATGAACCTGCAGATCGACATGTACGCCGTAGAGGTGGTGCGCGACATGCTCCGCGTCGCGATCGGCCAAGCCCTGACGATCATGTCGCCCGGCGACGTCTTCGAGACGGTCCGCGAGGCCGTGAACGACACGGGTGCCGACGGCGCGGCGTCGTTCGAGACGTTGCGCGCGCAGTACCGGCCCCTTGGCGAGCTTCGCGCCGCCCGCGTCCCGAGGGCGGCGTCCTGATGGTCGAACCACCCGCATCGCGGCGCGTCTCCGCGGAGCACTTCGAAGCCATGCTGCTCGAGATCAGGGACGGCGCCACCCTCAGCCTCGCCGAACACGCCCTCGAGGGCGTGACGGGGGGCGATCAGCACGGAGCGGTGGTCGAGGACCTCCGCGCGGTCTGGCATGCCGCCGAGGCCGCGCTAGGCGTCCTCCTCCTTCGGAGCTACATTCCCAAACGAGAGGCCGTGGAGGACATGCGCACGATCGTCCGCTGGCTCGACGAAGGCCCAGACGGGGAAGACTCCTGATGCCCCGCCCTGCGAGCGGCCAGGTGGTCCGCAATCCCACGAGGGCCGGGTTCACGTACGCGCTGCGGTTCCGGGCGTACGGACGCCGAGAGTACGTCACTCTCGGCGCCGCCGAGGACGGCTGGACCGAGGCGAAGGCCGACCGCGAGCTGGCGGCGGTACTCCGCGACGTCGACCGCGGCGTATGGCGGTCGGCGCAACCCGACCCGGCACCGCAGATCGTGGCTGACCCGACGTTCCTCGAGTTCGCGTCGGATTGGTTCGACGCAAAGGCCCGGGAGATCCGGCCGAACACCGTGAGCAGCTACCACAACGACCTGACGCGGCACCTCCTACCGTTCTTCGCCAAGCACCGTTTGACCCAGATCACGGTCGCCGAGGTCGACCGCTATCGCAACGCCAAGGTCACCGAGGGCAAATTGGCGCCGAGGACGATCAACATGGGGCTCGCGCTTCTCGCCCAGATCCTCGAGCAGGCCGTCGAGTACGGGCACCTCGAGCGCAACCCGGCAGCGGGCCGGAGGAGGCGTCTCAAAGCGCCGCGAGGCAGCCGCGTCTACCTCGACACCGCCGAGCATCTAGCGGTGCTGCTCGAGGCCGCCGGCACCCTTGACAGCGCCGAGGACCGCCGGACGACCGGCCGGCGCGCCGCGATGGCTGTCCTGCTCTTCGCCGGTCTGCGCGCCGATGAGGCGAGCTCGCTGCGTTGGCGCGACGTCGACCTAGCCAACGGCCGTATCACCGTCGCGCGGGCGAAGACTGACGCCGGCTCGCGCGAGGTGGACCTCCTGCCGCTACTCCGCGACGAGCTCGCCGGCCACAAGGCGGCAAGCTCTGCGAGCGGCCCCAATGATCCCGTGTTCGTGACCTCGAGCGGCAAGGTGCGAGACCGCCACAATCTGCGCCAGCGAGTCGTGGCGCCGATCGTCGGCAGAGCCGACGAGCTGCTCGCCGAGCGCGGAGCCCAGCCGCTGCCAGCCGGCTTGTCGCCGCACAAGCTCCGCCACACGTTCGCTTCGCTGCTCGTCGCGCTCGGCAACGACCCGTCGTACGTGATGGGCCAGCTCGGGCACACCGACCCGGCATTCACCTTGCGGGTCTACAGCCACATGATGCGCCGGGCCCCCGGGGAACGCGACCGGCTCCGGACGCTCGTGGACGGTGGACGTTTGGGCAGTGAATGGGCAGTAGCGCCGCCGATTGCCCAAAGAGAGGTCGCCGGCGAGGGCCTCCGAGACAAAGAAAAACCCCGTCTGAGCGGGGATTTTCCTATATCGGGGCGCCCGGATTCGAACCGGGGACCTCACCGACCCGAACGGTGCGCGCTACCAGGCTGCGCCACGCCCCGATGAACAACCGCAGTATCCCACAGGCGGACCGTCTTCGGCGTGGCCGGGGGTCGCGACGTCCGTTCGCCGGTCAGCATCCCGTGGTGGACGAGCAGGCGGCGCCGGGCGCGATGGAGCGCGCTCTCGACGGCCGCTGCGCTCTGACGGACCCGCCACCACCACCGCCCTCCTGTACCGTCTCCGGACGCCGACCTGGCGATCGTGCCCTGGCCCCTACGGTCGACGCCGCCCAGAATACGCCAAGCTGAGACCCTGATGGCCGCCCTCGACGAAATCCTGGCCGACCTCGACGGACTCCTCGAGCCCGCCGGATTCGATGACTACTGCCCGAACGGGCTCCAGGTCATCGGCCGCGCGGAGATCAACACCCTGGTGACCGGCGTCTCCGCCCACCTCGAGCTGTTCGACCGCGCGCTCGCCGCCGGCGCCGATCTCATCCTCACCCACCACGGCCTCTTCTGGAACGGCGACGACCGGCGGGTCACCGGCCCTCTCCACCGGCGCCTGCGGCTGCTCCTCGCCAACGATCTCGGCCTCGCCGCCTACCACCTGCCGCTCGACGCCCACCCCGAGTGCGGCAACAACGCCCTCATCGCCGCCGGCCTCGGCGGCGTCGATCGCCGCCCCTTCGGCCTCCACCGCGGCCGCGAGATCGGCTGCCGCGCCCGCTTCCCCGGCGACGGCCTCGCCGCCGCGGAGCTCGTCGCCCGCGTCGAGCGGCTGACCGGCCGGCCGCCGCTCGCCTTCACCGCCGGACCCGACGCCGTCCGCACCGTCGGCATCGTCTCCGGCGCCGGCTGCAGTCATCTCGGCGAGGCGATCGCCGCCGGACTCGACGCCTTCATCACCGGCGAGCCGGCCGAGCGGGCGATGGCCGAGGCCCGGGAGTCGCGGATCCACTTCCTCGCCGCCGGCCACTACGCGACCGAGACCTTCGGCGTCCGCGCCCTCGGCGACCGCCTGGCCGACCGCTTCGGGATCCGCCACATCTTCGTCGACGTCCCCAACCCGATCTGACGATGTCCGTCCGCTCGGCTTGTGCCCGTCCGGCGCACGCGGTATACAAGTAGCCGGTCACAAACAAGGAGGCCGCACCGATGCCGAATCACCTGACGCCCACAGAACTCGCGCGCGAAGCCGGGCTGGAGCGACGCGAGGTGATCTCCAAGTGCATGGAGATGGGCGTCCCGATATTTCAGGGTCGCATCGACAAGTATCTCTTCCTCAGCAGCCTGAACAAGACCGGCGATTCCCGTCAGCCGCTCGAGGCCACCGGCTAGGAAAGCCGACGACGCGCAGACAGGGCCCCGAGAGAGGGCGGGGCTCGTTCTGCCGCTCGCGACGGGCGGAGCAGGCCGGGTCGCATGGGACCGACCCCGCAGTCCGGCCGGGTCAGCCCTCGCTCTGGTGCAGCAGAGCCGCCGTCGTCTGCTCGAGGATCTTGCGCCAGGCGCGCGTCTTCTCGGGCTCGGAGGCGAAGTGCTTGACCACCTTGCGCACCCGGGTCGCCGAGATCTCGATCCCGTGGCGGCCGCAGACCTCCTTCAGCGAGTCGTACTCGCCGGCGAGCTTGTAGGTCACCGACTGAAAGCCGTGGCGGGCGATCGCCACGCGTGAGGTGAAGTTCATGATCGACGTCTCGAACATCAGCTCGTCGTTGGGCTCGGGCTCGATCAGGACGATGTCGACCCCCGGATAGCGCTCCTCCCACCGGCGTGCCATCTCGTGGAGCCGCTGGTAGGCGAGCATCTTGAACGCCTGGTAGCCGATCTGCGGGAAGCCCATGTCGGAGACCCGGCGGGGGCGCGTCCCGCGGAGCGTGGTGACCGTCCGGCGGAAGTCGTTGACGAAGGGGACGAGCGGGTTGACCACGACGACGAGCTCGGCCCCACGCTCGACGGCGATGTCGAGGTTGGTGGTCGAGACGAGGCCGCCGTCGACCAGCTCGCGGCCCCTGATCGTCACCGGCGAGTAGACGACCGGCAGCGCCGCCGACGCCCGGACCGCCTTGGAGATCGGCACGTCGTCCCAGCCGTCGGCGCCGAAGACGACCCGCTCGCAGGTGTCGAGGTCGGTGGCCACGACGAAGAGGGCGCGGCTCAGCTCGCGGAAGTCGTCGGTGCGCCCGTGGTCGCCGAGCACCTGGCGCAGGTAGGTCTCCATGCCCCCGCCGGTGTAGAAGCCGGACGGGAGCCCCTCGGCCAGCCCGAGGACGACGTCCATCATCGAGGTCTGGCCGATCTTGCCGACCACCTGGCGGGCGAGGAGCAGCGCCCGCAGCGGCAGCAGGGCGCCCTTGCGGGCGTACTCGAGCAGGTCGAGGCGGAGCAGCGTCCCGATGTCGATGTCGCGGATCGTCTGTGGCGCCTGGCTGATGACCGCCCGCATCATCTCGTCGGGGGTGACCCCGTTGGCCGCCAAGGCGGCGATGAACGACCCGCCGGAGGTCCCGACGTAGATGTCGAAGTCGTTGATCGTCGAGTTGACCGACAGGAGGTCGAGCGCCTGCAGAGCGCCGATCTCGTACACGCCGCCGGTCAGGCCGCCGCCGCCGAGGACGAGGGCCGTCTTCGATGGCCGCCGCCGGGGCGCCGGCGGGATGCGCCGACGCCGGGGGCGCGCCTCGTCCCGCTGCTCGGCCGCCGACGCGAGCTTGACGACCTTTCCCATGCTCACGGAGTCTACGGGCCGCCCCAGCCGACCCGATAAGCGGCGCCGCCGCCCGGCCGCCTCCATATCCTCCGAGCGGCCTTGCCCCGCGCCCTCCGCCCGCTCACCCTGGTCGCGCTCGTGGCCGCCGCGCTCGGC
>JBPCNA010000201.1:0-19253 GCA_051001735.1 Solirubrobacteraceae bacterium | reverse complement strand
GGGCTCCTCCACCGCGGCCGGGGCCGGCGGGTCGCCGGCGGGGATCTCGCCGGACTGCTTCTTCTCGAGGATCGCGCCGAGCTGGATCGCCAGGCCGCCGACGAGGGCGTTGAGCGTGCGGACGAGGCCGGAGAGCGGCGAGGCGACGAGCCCGACGAGCTGCCCGTAGAGGGCCTGGCGGGAGAGCAGGCGAGAGATCGCGCTGACCTGCTCGGAGGAGAGGGCGAGCCCGTCCATGACCCCGCCCTTGAAGGCCAGCTTCTGGGTGATGCGGGCGTAGTCGGCGATCGCCTTGGCGGCGGTCGCCGCGTCGCCGCGGACGAAGGTCAGCGCGGTCGGTCCGGCGAGGAGCTCCTTGAGCTCGCCGACGCCGGCCTGGTCGGCGGCGCGCTCGGTCAGCGAGTTCTTGACCACGCGGAAGGAGGCGTCGACCGCGCGCAGCTTGTCGCGGAGCTCGGCCGCCTGGGGCACGGTGATGCCCCGAAAGTCGACGGCGAAGATCGCCTGCGAATCCTGGATGTTTGTGGCGATCTCCTCGATCACCACCGCCTTCTGCTCTCTGTTCATGCGGCTCCTGTCCCGGGCTTATTTCTGTGCCGGGGGTCTCGGGTGGCCTGGCGGATGGTCGCTACGCGGCGGCTGACGTCGCGGGCGTCTCCTCAAGGATCTCGCGGGTCCGGCTCGGGTCGACCTTGACGCCGGGCCCCTGGGTGGAGGCGAGGGTGATCGTGCGCAGGTAGCGGCCCTTGGCGGCTGACGGCTTCGCGCGGATCAACTCGTCGATGATCGCGGCGTAGTTCTCGAGCAGCGCCCGGTCGTCGAAGCTGGTCTTGCCGATCACCATATGGACGATCGCCGTGCGATCGGTCCGGTACTCGACCTTGCCGGCCTTCGACTCCTGGACGGCCTTGCGGACGTCCATGGTCACGGTGCCGACCTTCGGGTTGGGCATCTTGCCCTGGGGTCCGAGCACCCGGCCGAGGCGCCCGACGATCGGCATCAGATCGGGCGTGGCGATGGCCACGTCGAAGTCGGTGAAGCCGTCCTGGACGCGGGCGGCGAGGTCCTCGGCGCCGACGTAGTCCGCGCCGGCCTCCTCGGCCTCGCGCGCCTTCTCGCCCTGGGCGAAGACGGCGACCTTGACGTCCTTGCCGAGCCCGTTCGGCAGCGCGACCGTGCCGCGGAGCTGCTCGTCGGCGTGGCGGACGTTCAGCCCGGTGCGGACGTGGACCTCGATCGTCTCGTCGAACTTGCCGCGCTTGGTCTCCTTGACCAGGCCGATCGCCTCGGCCGGGGTGTACTCGTGCTCGCGGTCGACCTTCTCGCGCGAGGCGATGTATGTCTTTCCGTGCTTGGCCATCAGATCACGTCCACGCCCATCGAGCGGGCAGTTCCGGCGACGATCCTGCTCGCCGCGTCGAGGTCATTGGCGTTGAGGTCGTCCATCTTCTTCTCGGCGATCGCCCGGATCTGGGCGCTGGTGATCTTGCCGACCTTGACGCGATGCGGCTCGCCCGAACCCTTGTCGATTCCGATCGCCTGGCGGATCAGGACGGCGGCGGGCGGCGTCTTGGTGACGAAGCTGAAGGAGCGATCCTCGTAGACGGTGATCACCACGGGGATCACCGTGCCGGCGTCAGCCTGGGTCTGGGCGTTGAACGCCTTGCAGAACTCCATGATGTTGATGCCGTGCTGACCGAGGGCAGGCCCGACCGGCGGGGCCGGGGTGGCCTGGCCGCCGACGGTCTGAAGCTTGATCGTGGTTAGGACTTTCTTTGCCATTTGATTCGTTACCTCGGCAGGCCGCCTGGGCCCGCCCCTTGGAAGATACGCGCGTCGCGGAGCTCCGCTAGAGCTTCTTGACCTGGTCGAAGCCGACCTCGACCGGTGTCTCGCGCCCGAAGATTGATACCAGCACCTTGAGCTTGGAGGCGTCCTCGTTGATTTCGGAGATCTCGCCGGAAAAGTCCGAGAGCGGCCCGGAGACGACCTTGACCGACTCGCCGACCGCGAACTGAGCCCGTGTCCGCGTCTGGATGGCGATCGCCTTGTGGAGCAGCCGGTCGACCTCCATCTGGGTCAGCGGGACCGGCTCGTTGGAGGCGCCGACGAAGCCGGTGACCCCCGGCGTCCCCTTGACCAGCGTCCAGGAGTCCTCGTTGAGCTCCATGTTCACCAGCACATAGCCGGGCATCGTCCGCTTTTCGACGGTGATCTTCTGGTTGTCCTTCATCTCCGAGACCGACTCGGTCGGGACGACGACCTGTCGGACAGCCCGCTGCTGATTCATCGAGACGATGCGGTGCTCGAGGTTCTGCTTGACCTTGTTCTCGTGCCCGGAATAGGTGTTGACGACGTACCAGCGAAACATTTCGAACCCAGTTTCAGAAGTTGACTTAGAAGATTGACGGCAGCGATGCCGCGGCGGGAGCGCCGGCGCTGCTTGGACCCGGACCGGTCACAGGATCGCGTCGACGAGGTTCGACGAGATGAGATCGGCCAGGCCGAGGTAGCCGCCGGCGATCACGACGAACCCCAGCACGACCGCGGTCGCCTGCCCGACCTGGCGCCGGTTCGGCCACTGCACGCGCTGAAGCTCGGCCCAGCTGGCCCGCAGAAACGCCGTGACCCTGTTGCCGCCGACCTTGGCCGGAGGACCGCCGCGCACCTGGCGAGCGGCGGGAAGGAGTTCGTCCTCGGCAGCCAGCCCATCGGCGGTCGACCGCGGCCGGCCCGAGGGGGCGGGCATGGCCTCGGCCGTACGCCGCGGATCCTCGTCGAGAAACTCGTCCTCGGGCTCGGGGAGCTCGCCGGTGACGACGCCGAGATCCTCGGGCGGCGTGCTGGTCGGGACGCCGAGATCCTCGGGCGGGGCGCCGACGTCGAGATCGACCTCGTCGAGCGTCGGCCCGTCGACGACCGGCTCGACGTCGGGAGCGGCGGCGCCGTCGACTGGCTCGGGCCCGGCGCCGGGCACCGGTCCCGCCGGCGGTTTGCCGGCGGCGGGCCGGGGGCGGCTGCGAACGGGCTGCGCCGCAGGTGAACGGCGGCGCTTGCTGCGTTTCTTAGGAGGAGCCACAGCACGCCTTGCTTAGCGCGTCTCCCGGTGACCGGTGTGACGCCGGCACCAGCGACAGTACTTGCGCAGCGTGATGCGATCCGGGTTGTTGCGCTTGCTCTTGTCGGTTTGGTAATTGCGACGCTTGCACTCCTCACAGGCGAGGGTGACAGCGATACGCACGTCTCCGCGGGCCATGAGCCATCCAGGTGTCGTGATCGATGTCGGGCGCCGGGCAAGGAAAAACCCCGCCGCGGCGCGAGGTATCCGGAGTTTAGCGCGCTCGACCCCCCGCGGCTCCCAGCCACGCCCGGGCTGACACCATTCGCCCGGTGGACGACCACGCCGACCGCCTGCGGGCCCGCCGCGCCGCCCGCGCCGCAGAGCTCCGGCGGCGCCGCCTCGGAGGCGGCCTGCTGGCGTTGGCCGTCTTCGTCGCCGTGGCCGTCGGGATCGCCACTCTCGGCGGCGGAACCGCCGGCCGGCCGGCCGCGAACCCCGCTCCGGCGGCCGCGCCGGTCGTGACCACCGCCGCCGGCCCGATCACGACCGGGGCGGCCCAGCGGACGGCGCTCGCCCGCCTGGCCGCCTTCGGCCTGCCGGTCTACTGCGGGGCGCCGACGAAGCCGCTCGTCGCCCTGACCTTCGACGACGGGCCGGGCCCTTACACGCAGCTGGCGATCGAGAAGCTCCGCCGGCACCACCTCAAGGCGACGTTCTTCCTCGTCGGCAAGTCGATCAACAGCTATCCGTCGCTCGCCCGGCTCGAGCGCGCCGTGGGCGCGGTTGGCGATCACACGATGACCCACCCCTTCCTCCCGGGGCTGTCGCAGGCGGCCATGCAGCAGCAGATCGCCGACGCCCGCACCCTGATCGAGTCCAACAGCGGCCAGCCGGTCGAGGTCTTCCGCCCGCCCTACGGCGCCCGCAACGCGGCGATCGACGCCGAGGCGATGGCGCTCGGCCTGGTCGATGTGGTCTGGACGGTCGACAGCGCCGACTCGCTCGGCGCCGACTACGCCGGCATCGCGCGCAACGTGATCGCCGGGCTGCGGCCGGGGTCGATCATCCTGATGCACGAGAACCGGGGGCAGACGATCCGGGCGCTGGCCACGATCCTGCCGGCCCTCGCCCGCTCACATCTGCGGGCGGTGACGCTGCCCGAACTCCTCACCGCCGACCCGCCGACGCCGGCCCAGCTCCGCGCCGGCGGGCACGGCTGCGGCGGGAAGGGTCAGAGCCCGGGCCAGTGACGCACGACGAAGCCGGCCAGTGTGCGGGGCGCCGTCTGCCAGCGGGTGCCGAAGACTCCGCTGCGGCCGCTCGTGTCGTAGCGGAGCCCGTCGACGTACATGAAGGTGTGGCCGGGGTTGGCGAAGACGGTCAGGTACTTGCCCGGCCCGGGGACGCCCCACGACTCGAGGTCGCCGGAGGTCAGCGGGGCGTTGAGCATGCCGCCGGCGGCCAGGGCGTAGCTGACCGAGCCCGAGCAGTCGTAGGCGGTGTCGACGAACGAGGCGTGGCCGCCGCCGAAGACGTAGGGGAAGTCGGCGATCGCGTTCGCGCCGGCGATCACCCGGGCGATCGCGACCGGCCCCTCCTTGGGCGGGATCACCGTCCCGGCGGCGCCGATCGTCCCCGGCTGGGCCGCGGCGCTCGCCGCCTTCTGGGCCGCCGCCATCTGGCGGAGCGCGGCCTTGATCTGGGCGTCGGTCGGGGCACCCGGGCTGACCGTGGTGGTGACGGCGGCCTGGCCGGGCGTGATCGCCGCCGCATGGGTCGGCGCGCCGACCGGGAGCGGCGAGCTCTGGGCGGCCTCGGGATCGGCGACGAGGCCGCGGGCGCCGTGCGAGGAGGCGAGGAGCGTCCGGCTCCGGCCCTGACCGCTCGTCCGGTGGGTGGCGGTCGCGGTCGCGCTCGCGGCGGTCCCCGCCGAGCTCGGGACGGTCCCGGCCGAGGTCGGGGCGGTCCCGGCCGAGGTCGGGGCGGTCCCGGCCGAGCTCGAACCAGGCGCCGCCGAGCCTGAGCCGGCGCCGCCGCTCGGGCTCCCGGCGCCGCCGAGCACGAGCACGGCGATGGCCACGAGGGCGAGGGCGGCGACCCCTCCGAACGCGAGCGCGACGGACCGGCGGTGGTGGGCGAGGCTATTCATAGGGCGTGATGGCGCGCAGGATGCCACAGATGGCCGCGGTTGCCCACCGCTTCACGAAAGCGCCCACCCAGCCGACGGCCCGGCCAGGGTGGATCCCGCCGGGCGGAATATGCCAGGGTTAGGCCGGTGAAGCTGGCCACCTTCCTCCCCCGCTCGGGCTCGGAGCCGCAGGCCGGCGAGGTTCGCGAGGAGCGGGTCGTCGCCTTCGCCGATGGTGCCACGGTCGTCGACCGCCTCGCCTCGGGCGACCGGTCGCCCGCCGGCGGCGAGTCGTTCGCCCTCGGCGAGGTCGAGCTCCTCGCCCCGGTCCCCCGTCCGCGGGCGATCTTCGGAATCGGCCTCAACTACCGCGCCCACGCGATCGAGCAGGGCGCCGAGCTTCCCGAGCGGCCGATCGTCTTCATGAAGCTCCCGAGCTCCTCCGCCCCGCCGTTCGGCCCCGTCCGCTGCCCGACGGTCGTCCGCCGCCTCGACTACGAGGGCGAGCTGGCCGTGGTGATGGGCGCGGGCGGCGAGGTCGCCGGCTACGCGGTGGCCGACGACCTCAGCGCCCGCGACCTCCAGCGGGCCGAGCCGCAGTGGACGCGCGCCAAGGGGGCCGACGGCTTCTGCCCCTACGGGCCGTGGATCACCACCGCCGACGAGGTGCCCGACCCCCACGACCTCGCCCTCCGGACCTGGGTCAACGGCGAGCTGCGCCAGGACGCCGCGACGAGCGACCTGATCTTCGGCGTGCCGGCGCTCGTCGCCTTCATCGGCGAGACGTGCACGCTCGAGCCGGGCGACCTGATCCTCACCGGCACTCCGAGCGGCGTCGGCATGTCGATGGATCCGCGCCGGTTCCTCGCCTCGGGCGACGTCGTCCGGATCGAGATCGAGCGGCTCGGGACGATCGAGCACTCGATCGCCTGAGCGACCGCCCGGCTCACGGCGCCGGGACGGCCGTGCGGTTGGCCGGGACGAT
Source organism: Solirubrobacteraceae bacterium (assembly GCA_051001735.1). Classification (GTDB taxonomy): domain Bacteria; phylum Actinomycetota; class Thermoleophilia; order Solirubrobacterales; family Solirubrobacteraceae; genus Palsa-513. The sequence continues at coordinate 13,079 of JBPCNA010000201.1, read as the reverse complement.
CTGGGGCTGGAAGGAGAAGACCTCGCGGCTGCTCGGGTCGACTTCGACCTTCACCCAGTGGACGTCGTTGTCGTTGTTCTCCGCGTGGTCGCCGAAGGTCTCCAGGCGCGTGAAGTTCTCCAGGCGCCGGCCGCTGCTGTCGAGCAGCGGCTTGTCGAGGCGGAAGTAGTGCGAGTCGCCGTGGACGGCGACCACCGGCTTGGCGAAGGCGATCGTCTGATTGCGGAGCTCGGTGAGGAAATCCTTGAAGCCGTCGGGGAACGGCGCGTGCGTCGCCGGGTTGATGTCGCTCTCGACGAGCGTCTTCGGATCGCGCGTCGGGGCCCGGGTCGCGTCGGTGTTGTCCCAGCCGGGATCGGCCTGGAAGATGACCATGACGGCGACCGAGCCCCGCGCCTTGGCTCGGCGAAGGTCGACTTCAGCCAGGCGATGTCCGCGGCATTGCGGGCGGCCCACTCGGCCGGGTCGGGCGCGACGTCGCAGAGGTTGTTGCAGGAGCCCTGGACGTTGAGCGCGGCGTAGGTCACGCGGCCGACGATCCAGCGCCGGTTCTCGACGTAGGGCGGGGCCTGCACCTCCTGGCGCAGGGTCCGCTGGCCGAGGGAGAGCGGCGTCGAGAAGAAGACGGAGCGCTCGAAGTTCAGACGTTCGAGCGAGTTGACGCCGGGGTTGCGGTCGCAGTCGGTCCAGTCGTGGTCACCGGGCGTGAAGATCGCCGGCGCCGTCAGCGTGTTGAACCTCGCCTTGGCGTCGGTGTAGAGGCTGTCCGGGCAGGGACCGCTGCCGGCCTTGAGGTCGCCGTCGTGGACGGTGAAGGTCAGGCGCCGGCTGTTCATGTCGGTGATCAGGTTTGGCACGCCGGTCGTCTTCTGGACGTCGTTGTAGGGCAGGTCGCCCCACAGGCCGATCGAGTAGGTGCGTCCGGAGACGGCGAGGCCTCCGTTGCCGGCCGGGTCGGGTCCGGTGGCGACGGCGATGGCTGCGGTGGCGGTGGCCGCCAGCAGTGAGGCGACGATTGGAGCGAAGGGGAAGCGCATCGCCGGAGCCTCGTCAATCTCCCCGGTGTGATGGTCATCAGTTTGTGATCGTGTTCTCCGCGGGGCGCCGAAGCGGCTCTTAGACTCCCGCCCCGGTGGACGCGGTCCGGATCCAGAAGCTGGCGCACGCCGCGCGCGGGCTGCCGCTGGCCGTCATCCTGCGCCGCTGCTCGGTCGGTGACGCCGTCCGCCGCGACGCCGCGCGGGCGATCTACACGAAGGGCCGGCTCGATCCGTCGGGCTCGGACCGGGATCTGCGCCGGCTGCTCTCGCAGGCCGAGTTCCGCAGTGTCGTCTACGAGCGCCTCCTCCATCACGGCACGCCGGCCGAGGCGATCGCCGGTCTGCTGCTGGCGGCGTGGTGGCCCGGCCAGTGCGGGCTCGAGTTCGCCTGCCCGTCGATCGGCCCGGGGCTCGTCATCAACCACGGGTTCGGCTCCGTGCTGATGGCCAGGAGCATCGGCGCCGACTGCTTCATCTCCCATGGCGTCACGCTCGGCCTCAGCAACAAGGGCGGCCCGCCGGTGATCGGCGACCGGGTGACGCTCCACGTCGGCGCCGTCGTGATCGGGCCGGTGACCGTCGGAGACGGGGCGATCGTCGGGGCCAACTCGCTCGTCCTCGGCGACGTGCCGCCCGGCGCGGTGGTCGTCGGCAGCCCGGCGCGGGTCGTCGGCCGGGCGCCGGTCGACCCCTGGCGCTGACGCGGCGTTAGTCCTCGCCGGCGATCACCTCCATCAGCAGGCAGTCGCGCCAGACGTCGCCGCCGACCTCGCGCTCGGACTGCCGCATCACCCCGACCGGGCGGAAGCCGGCCTTCGTGTAGGAGCGCACCGCGGCGACGTTCTCGCAGGCCGGGTCGATCGTCACCCGGTGGTGGCCGCGGTCCTCGATCAGGTGGGCGACCAGCCGTCGGACCGCCTCGGTCCCGAAGCCCTGCCCGTGGAGGGCCGGGTCGAGGAAGACGTCGATCGCCGCGTGGCGGTAGCGCGGCTCGGTCTCCTCGAGGAACTGGATCATCCCGGCGACCGCTCCGTCCACCACGATCGTCAGGCGGTTCGCCTCCGGCTCGTCGCTCAGGGGGAAGTCGTCCTCGGGGACGTCCCACCAGAAGGCGACCTCGGGGGTGGAGTGGATCCGGCGGAGCCCGGCCACGTCGTCCTCGGCCAGTGGCCGCAACCGCAGGCGGTTCGCCACATCGGTCTCCCCGAGGCCCACCGCCGCGGCTCAGTGGGAGGAGATCACGCGATCGATCAGGCCGTAGTCCGCGGCCTCGTCGGCCTTGAAGAAGCGGTCGCGCTCCATGTCGGTGTGGACCTCCTCGACCGGCCGCTCGCAGTGGCGGGCGTAGATCTCGTCGATCCGGGCCCGCGTCTTCAGGATCTCCCGGGCGTGGATCTCGATGTCGGTGGCCTGACCCTCGAAACCGGCCGACGGCTGGTGCATGAGGATGCGGCTGTTGGGCAGCGCCATCCGCTTGCCCTTCGCCCCGCCGGCCAGGAGCAGCGACCCCATCGACATGGCGATCCCGATGCACATCGTCGCCACGTCGGGCTTGATGAACTGCATCGTGTCGTAGACGGCCAGGCCGGCGTAGATCGACCCGCCGGGCGAGTTGATGTAGAGCGAGATGTCCTTGGTCGGATCGGCCGCCTCGAGGTGGAGCAGCTGGGCGACGATCACGTTGGCCACCTGATCGTCGACCTCGCTGCCGAGGAAGACGATCCGCTCGTTGAGGAGACGCGAGTAGATGTCGTATTCGCGCTCGCCACGGGCGGTGCGCTCGATGACCATCGGAACCATTGGCATGCCCCCAGCCTATGGGATCGGCCCGGCCGAGCGGCAGAGCGGCCCGCAAACGCCGTCGAAGGCGCCGGCTTCGAGCCGGCGCACCCCCGCGCCCGGGACGCCGCGAAGCGGGTCCTGTGGGAGGAGTCCCCGCCCCGCAGCCGCCCCGAGCCCAGCGAATCGGGCGGCAGACGCGCGGGGACTTCACTCACAGGTTCACGCTGGCCATGCCGCTCGCGTCGTAGCGCTCCCCGGCCGCCTCGCCGACGACGTCGCCGATCCGGGCGAGGTCCTCCGCCGAAAGCTCGACCTCGGCGGCGGCGAGGTTCTCCTCGAGGTAGGTCCGGCGCTTGGTCCCCGGGATCGGGACGATGTCCTCGCCCTGGGCGAGGACCCAGGCCAGCGCCAGCTGGCCCGGCGTCACCTCGCGGGCGGCGGCGAGCTCCTTGACCCGGGCCACGAGCTCGCGGTTGCGCTCGAGGTTCTCGCCGGTGAAGCGGGGACCCTGGCGGCGGAAGTCGCCCTCGTCGAGGTCCTCGGGCGAGCTGAAGCGGCCGGAGAGGAAGCCGCGCCCGAGCGGCGAGTAGGCGACCAGGCCGATCCCGAGCTCCCGCAGCGTCGGCAGGATCTCCTCCTCGACGTGGCGCGTCCACAGCGAGTACTCGGTCTGGACCGCGGCGATCGGGTGGACGGCGGCCGCCCGCCGGATCGTCTCGGCGCTCGCCTCCGAGAGCCCGAGGTGGCGGACCTTGCCGGCGGCGACGAGCTCGGCCATCGCCCCGACCGTCTCCTCGATCGGCGTGTCCGGGTCGACCCGGTGCTGGTAGTAGAGATCGGTGTAGTCGACCCCGAGGCGCTCGAGCGACGCCTCGCAGGCCGCGTGGACGTACTCCGGCCGCCCCGATACCGACCGCGTGACCGGCGGCCCCATCTCGAGCTTGATCCCGAACTTCGTGGCCAGCACCACCTCATCCCGCCGCCCGGCGATCGCCCGCCCGACCAGCCGCTCGTTCGTATGCGGCCCGTACATATCCGACGTGTCGAGAAGGTTGCACCCCAGATCGAGCGCCCGCCGAATCGTCGCCGTCGACTCCGCCTCGTCGGTCTCCCCATAGAACGCCGACATCCCCATGCACCCAAGCCCCAGCGCCGAAACCAAGGGCCCATCCCTACCGAGCGTGCGCATCTTCATCCGAGCCAGGCTCCTCAAAAATTGATTGCGGAAACAACCGTTGATCGTAGCCGTCTACCGTGGGAGGGAATGAACGCAGCCCCATCACCGTCGCCGGCCGCACAAGCCCTCCGGATAAGAGGACTGACGAAGCTGTACGAGAGCCGTGGTGAACGAAGGGACCGGGTGCAGCCGGCCCGAGCGGAGCGAGTCAGCCGGCGGAACCCGGGCGCTTCGTTCACCACGGCCCTCGAAGCCTTCGACCTCGACGTACCCGCAGGCTGCTTCTTCGGCCTCCTCGGCCCCAACGGCGCCGGCAAGACCACCCTGATCTCGGCGATCTGCAACCTGATCCGCATCACCGAGGGGACGATCGACGTCTTCGGCGAGCCCCACCACACCCTCGCCGCCCGGCGGAGCCTCGGGCTGGCCGAGCAGGACGTCAACCTCGACCGCTTCCTCGACGTCGAGGAGACGCTCGTCTACCACGGCGGCTACTACGGGATGCGGCGGCCGGCGGCGGTCAAGCGGGCCCGGGAGATGATGGAGATCTTCGAGCTCCACGGGAAGGCCCACGTCCGCGCCCCGGCTCTGTCGGGCGGGATGCGCCGGCGGCTCCTGCTCGCGCGGGCGCTGATGCACGAGCCTCGCCTGGTGATCCTCGACGAGCCGACGGCCGGCGTCGACTTCGAGCTGCGGATCGAGCTCTGGAGCTACATCCGACGGCTCCACCGCGAGGGGGCGACGATCCTCCTGACCACGCACTACCTCGAGGAGGCCGAAGAGCTCTGCGAGGAGGTCGCCCTGATCAACGGCGGCAAGGTCCTCGCCCGCGATTCGACGGCCGGCCTGCGGGCCACCTACGACGCCGACTCGCTCGCCGACGTCTACGTCAAGGCGATGGCCGGGGCGCGAGCGTGAGCGCCCAGCCGAGGACCACGGCGCCCACCGGCGTCCGCGCCGCCGCCGGCGGCCTGGCCGAGCGCCACCGCGGTCTGGCGGCCCTCACCCGCCGGGAGGTCCTACGCGTGCTCCGACTATGGACCCAGACAATCGCCGCCCCCGTCTTCTCGTCGTTTCTCTTCATCATCGTCTTCGGTCTCTCGCTCGGCGGGCGGATCGCCCATACCGGCGGGGTCGACTACAAGGCGTTCATCGTCCCCGGCCTCGTCACCATGGCGATGGTCCAGGCCGCCTACTCGAACAACTCCTCCTCGGTCTTCCAGGCCCGATCCGACCGCTACATGCACGACGTGCTCGCCTCGCCGATGCGCAACTGGGAGGTCAACCTCGGGCTCTCCCTCGGCGGCGCCGTCCGTGCGCTGTTGATCGGGCTGGCGCTGCTCGGGCTGGCGGCGCCGTTCACCGGCGTGCCGCTGCGCGAGCCGGTCGTGCTCGTCGTCGCCGTCGTCCTCGGCCTGACGCTCTTCTCCTCGCTCGGCGTGGTCGTCGGGATCTATGCGGAGACCTTCGACCACCACACGTTCGTCAACAACATCCTGATCCTCCCGCTGACCTTCCTCGGCGGCGTCTTCTACTCGGTCAACCGGCTGCCGTCGCCGTGGCACGAGCTCTCGCACGCCAACCCGATCTTCTACCTCGTCCAGGCCGTCCGCTACGGGTTCCTCGGGTCGAGCGACGTCAACGTCTGGCTCGCGCTCGCGGTCACCGTGGTGCTCGCCGCGGCGACGGTGGCCTGGAGCGCCTGGCTGTTTCGCACCGGACGGCGCCTGAAGCCGTAGCGCGCCGGCCGTCGCTCCCTCATAATCGGGGGCATGGTCACGCTCAACTGGCCCAATTTCCTCACCGTCGTGCGGATCCTGCTCGTGCCGGTCCTGGTCGTCGCCCTGCTCGAGAACACCGGCGACGGCGACGTGCTCGCGGCGATCGTCTTCGCCGCCGCCTCGCTGACCGACTTCATCGACGGCTACCTCGCGCGGACGCGCAACTCGATCACCACCTTCGGCAAGCTGATGGACCCGTTGGCCGACAAGCTCCTGATCGTCGCCGCGCTCGTCGCCCTCGTCTCCCTCCACCGGCTCGCCGCGTGGGTGGCGATGGTGATCATCACCCGCGAGTTCGCCGTCACCGTCCTGCGGATGGGGGCGACCCAGGCCGGCGTGGTGATGGCGGCGAGCATGTTCGGCAAGATCAAGACCTGCGTCCAGATCGTCACGATCATGGCGGTGATCGCCGTCCACGGCCGGCCGCTCTGGCTCGAGCTGATGATCTACGCCACGGTGATCATCACCGTGATGAGCGGCCTCGACTACTTCTTCGGTCTGCGCAAGCGGATCAACGCTGCTCAGTCGGAGCGGTCCTCGGCCCGCTCGGCCGGCGGCGCGGAGGCGCCCGAGGCTTCGCGCTGAGCTCGGCCGGCCCGGCGGCGCGGGAAGCGCCGCGACCGGCTCCATCCGGTTCGGGATGTCGGTCGGGCGGTGGCGAGGTGGCGTTCAGCCCTCGAGCCAGTCCCGGAGCGTGGTGTGGCGGGCGAGCGGCTGGCCGGTGGCGATCTCCCGGCGGAGCTCGCCGATCGTGCTCTGGCGCTCGGCGAGGACGTTGTGCTGGTGGATCGTCTCGAGGTTCTCCTGGCGGGCGGAGACGAAGGCGTCGTCGTGGAGCTCGGGCAGCCGGTCGACGACGCCGCGGAGCATCTCGCGGACGCAGTCCTCGACGAACCGGGGGCGGCGGTGGGCCTTCTCGACGACGGCGGCCTCGTCGGCGCGCTTCATCAGCTCGTAGATCTCGGCCGACATCGACTCCTCGACGATGGCCAGGAGCTGCTGGGCGTCGATCTCGAGCGGGGCGCCCTCGGTGGCGCCGACGTGGAGGGTGCCGAGTCCGCGCTGATTGTGGGTGGCCACGGGGACGGCGGCGAGGATCCGCTCGACCTCCTCCTCGCTGAAGCCGTCGACCCGGAGCCGGTCGCGGGCGTCGGCGGAGATCAGCTGCTGGGCGCAGGGGCAGGCGGTCATGCCGGCGGCGGCGACGCCGACCAGGCGCCGAGTCCCGCGCTCGGAGGCGACGGCCGACCCGAAGAGGGTGTAGATCTCCTGCGACATGATCCCCGAGACCGGCGCCGGCTTGTGCTCGGGGTAGCGGGCGGCGATCGTCACCTCGGCCCGGCGGGCGTCCTGGCGCTCGCGGACGAGCTCGGCGACGTGCTGGGCGAGGCTCTCGGCCCGGAAGGTCGCCTCGCCGAGGATGACCTCGCCGACGGCGTCGTTGACGACCTCCTCGAAGCGCGACATGTGGGCGCCCTTCTGGCGGGAGCCGAGGTCGACGAAGCACTCGAGCCTGGCGTAGAAGAGCTGCTCGGAGCCGTTCTGGCGGATGCGGATGACCTTCTCGACGCCGGTCACCCCGACCCGCGAGAGACCGATCCGCAGGGCGGGGACCTGGGCTTGGACGTCGGGTCCGGCGACTTTGAGTTCGGCGTCGTGCATCGGCATGGGAGCTTCAGGGTACCGAGGCGCGCCGGACTGCCGGGCGAGCCGGACGGCCGGGGCGCATTTCCCCTGGGGGGAGGGAAAACGTCGGCGTCCCGTTGTGGTATCACTCGGCGGAGGTTCCCCGGGTTTCGTCCTCCGTCACCGTGCGAGAGAACAGGCGATCCGGGCCCCATCGCGTCAGAGGCGCGCCAGCCGGTGACATGAGACATGCAGTGAGGGGTAGCGCCCGGTGCGGGTTGTCCGGGCTTCGCCGGCCACGACTTTGGGGGCGTGAGGATGAGCGACGTCGGTCAGGCAGTTGTCCAGTTGGACCGGCCGGTGCCGGAGGGCCCGGTCGAGGAGGCGCCGCTGGCGGAGATCGAGGAGCTCGCCGGAGTCATCGCCGAGGGACACGAACGAGGGTACGTGTCCTACGAGAGCATCGCGGCGGCGCTCGAGGACGTCGAGCCGAGCAAGGAGCAGGTCGCCGACCTCTACACCTACTTCGAGGAGCACGCGATCGACCTGGTCGGGGCCGAGGGGGCGACGGCGCCGGAGGCGGCGAAGGTCGAGCCGCTGCCGGAGCCGCTGCGCGGCAAGAAGGTCGCCCTCGACCTGAGCGTCGAGCCGAGCCTCGACTCGCTGCGGCTCTACCTGCGCTCGATCGGCCGGGTGGCGCTCCTCACCGGGGGTGAGGAGATCTCGCTGGCCAAGCGGATCGAGCGGGGGGACCAGTGCGCCAAGCAGCAGATGGTCGAGGCCAACCTCCGGCTGGTGGTGTCGATCGCCAAGGGCTATCTCGGCCGGGGCCTGTCGTTCCTCGACCTGATCCAGGAGGGGTCGCTCGGCTTGATCCGGGCGGTCGAGAAGTTCGACTACCGGCGGGGGTACAAGTTCTCGACCTACGCGACCTGGTGGATCCGCCAGTCGGTGACCCGGGCGATCGCCGACAAGGGCCGGACGATCCGGATCCCGGTCCACATGGTCGAGAAGCTCAACAAGGTCATCCACATCGAGCGCCAGCTAGTCCAGGAGCTCGGTCGGGAGCCGACGCCGGACGAGATCGCCCGGGAGCTCGAGTGCACGTCGCGCGAGGTTCGCGACATCCTGCGGATGTCCCAGCAGCCGGTGTCGCTGGAGAAGCCGATCGGCGAGGAGGAGGACTCGGCGCTCGGGGACTTCATCGAGGACGCGACGGCGGAGTCGCCGTTCGAGGTTGCCTCGAAGACGCTCCGCGACGAGAACGTCAACCGGGCGCTGGCCGTCCTCCCCCGCCGGGAGCGCGAGGTCATCGAGATGCGCTTCGGCCTGACCGGCGGCCGGCCGCGGACGCTCGAGGAGGTCGGCCAGGCGTTCAACGTGACCCGCGAGCGGATCCGCCAGATCGAGAACCACACCCTGAAGAAGCTCGAGTCGCTCCCGGAGGCCCAGCGGCTGCGGGACGCCTCGTAGCAAATCGGCGGGAGGACGGAGCGGCTCGCCGGGAGGTCGGGTTCCCGCCGTTTTGCGCCACCCGAAGGAGGACGCGGGCGCCGTCACACTCGTGGCCCGGCGGTGTCACAGGCCTTAACGAATGGGCTACTGTTTACGCCGAATTCGAGGTGGATCGCGCGGCGCCGCATGTCGGCTAGGGCGGCCGATCGGTACTCTCCAATGGCCCGGGGGGATGTCCGAGTGGTTAAAGGAGATGGGCTGTAAACCCATTGGCTCTGCCTACGCAGGTTCGAATCCTGCTCCCCCCATCAGAGCGTTGACAAGATGCTCGGCGAGCTCATGCTCACCAGCGCGGCCGCGGCGGCGGGCCTCATCCTCGGCGTTTGGCTGCTGAGCCTGCGGCTGCGTGACGCGTCGATCATCGACGTCTTCTGGGGGCTCGGCTTCGCCCTGATCGGCTGGCTGTGCTTCGCCGCCGGCGACGGCGCGGTGGACCGCCGCCTGGCGCTGGCGATCATGGCCAGCCTCTGGGGACTGCGTCTGGCGATCCACATCGGGCGGCGCAACCACGGCCGGGGCGAGGACTTCCGCTACGCGCGGCTGCGGGCCCGGGACGGCCGGCGCTTCTGGCTTACCAGCCTCTACCGGGTCTACCTGGTGCAGGCGGCCCTGATGTGGGTGGTCGCCCTCCCCCTCCAGGCCGGCTCCGCCCACGGCCGCGAGGTCGGCCTCGGCCTGCTCGACGCCGTCGGCCTGGCCGTCTTCGCCGCCGGCCTGGCCTGCGAGGCGATCGGCGATCTCCAGCTGGCCCGCTTCAAGGCCGACCCGGCGAGCACGGGGCAGGTCATGGACCGCGGGCTGTGGCGCTACACCCGCCACCCCAATTATTTCGGCGACGTGCTGGCCTGGTGGGGGATCGGCGTCGTCGCCCTTGCCGCCGGCGGAACCTGGTGGGCACTGGTGGGACCGGCGGTCAACACCTTCATCCTGGTGCGGCTGACCGGGAAGCCGTTGCTCGAGGCGACGATCGGCGAGCGCCGCCCGGGCTACGCGGAGTACGTCGCCCGCACCAGCGGCGTCATTCCCCTGCCGCCCCGCCGGCGCCCCGGCGGTCAGCACCGGTCACGGCTCGTTGACTGACCCAGGCGGGCTCGTACCGACGTCCGGCTCCGGCGACGGCGGCCCGTCGCCTTGCCGGCCGAGCCCGTCGGCGCTCGCCGCTGCGGCGGCGGTTGGACCAGCCATCGTCGGGGCGTCCCCGCCCGTCGGGGAAGTCACCTGACCGGCCGCGTCGCCATGGGGGCGTCGCCGGAGCTCAGCCCGCCGAGCGGCGCGTCGGCGCGGCCGTCGGTCTGGTCTGCGGCGGCGCCGGGAGACGCCGCGCTCGTGTCGCCGGTCGCCGCAAGTGTCGGGAGCGACCGCGACGGACGTGTTGGCGAACGCGTGCTCCGAACGGCGGGACCCGGCGGCGCCAGATCGATCCCGGTGGGCGCGAGCGCCGGGGAGCCGGGCCGGTCCAGGTGGGCCGATGCCGCCGCCGCCACCACCTGCGCTGTCTGCGGGCTGTGCGCCGCTCGAGGATCGTGGCGCTCGCTGTGGAGCGCCGCGGCGGCGGCGCCGATGGTTCCGGTGGCGAGGATCGCCGCCGTGCCGGCCTTCACCGCCCCGGCGATGCCGGCGAAGCCGCCCAGGGCGCGCGCACCCGGCTGCGCGCCCGGTAGACGAGCTGGCGCATCGCGGTCTCGCTCAGCTGCATCTCGGCCGCGGCATCGCGGGCGCTGCGGCCCTCCAGGGCCGTGAGGGTGAGCGCCTGGCGCAGCGCGGCCGGGAGGGCGGCGATCGCCGCCAGCGCCGCGCCCGCCGCCAAGCGCCCCTCCACCAGGTCCTCGGTGAGTGTCGGGGAGGCGACGGCGGTCTCGAGCTCGCCGTCGGCATAGCCGCGGCGGACGACGGCGCTGAGGGCCGCGTTGTGGACGATGCGGTGCAGCCACGCGCGCAGGTCGTCGACCGGCGGACCGGAGAGGAGGGCGCTCCAGGCGCTCAGCATCGAGTGCGCGACGACGTCGTCGACCCGCGGCGGCCGCACGATGCGGGCCGCGTGGGCACGCAACTCGCGTTCCTAGCGCTCGAAGATCGTGGAGAACGCCGCCTCGTGCCCCTCGGCCGCCAGCGCGCTGAGCCGCGCGTCGGACTGCGAGCGCAGCACCACACCGGAGAGCAGCGGCCGCAGGCCCCCCGCTTGTCCTGGCCGGTCATCGGCACCACGCTCGCCGGGCGAGGGGCGCCGGCCAGCGGACCGACGGCGACCGCCGTGGGCCGCTAGGCAAGCCGTGACCCGGATCGGCCAGGGCGCGCTCGCCGCCGACGTCCGTGCCGCCTACTGGGCCACCCGCCACGGCGTCATGGCTGTCGCGATCGCCCGCCAGGTGGGTCCGAGACCGCCGACCGGGTTCTCCCGGCACCAGGCGTCAGCGGCACGGGAGGGCGCCAGCAGCGCGTGGAGCGACTCCTCGCGCGGGCGTCCGCGACCGCCCGGCCCCGGGGCCGGGCCGTCCGGAGGGGCCGGGTGACAGCGTGATGGCCGGCAATCAATGGGAGGTGGCGAGGTCATGGCCGGGGCGCCTGCGAGGTCAGCGCCTGGCCGTGAACGAGGTGCTAGAGGCGCAGATCAGGCTCCCCCGGGGATCAAGCTTACGAGCGCTGTTGAACGAAGCGCGACGCTTGATCGTTCCCGTGGCCCGGCGGCCGCGGATCGAGCCCTTGATGGTCGTGCGGACCGAGCCCGTACCGTTGGCGAACGCCCCGCTGAAGCGGCCGCCGCCGAGCACGCGATTCGTAACGCGAACCGGGTCGGGAGCGGACGTTCGTTCGATGACGGGGTTCGCGGGGCCGCTGGGCATGCCAACAGCCCTATCGGCGCGAAGTACGCGAGACCTGAGCGGGCGGGAGCTCGCGGCCGACGCAAAGCGGCGGCGGGAACGCGAGACCTGAGCGGGCAGCAGCTGACGGTCGAGGACCACGCCGGCGGGCGCCCGCGCCGACGCGTCGCTGCCGCCGGCGCGGCGCCACACCGACGGCCGAAGGCGTCAGGCCTCCCCGCTCCTCCCCTGCCTACGGCAACTTGCGATCCGAATCCGCTCACTCCCGGTACTCGGGCTCGTACGCCCCCGGCCAGACGGGACCGTCGCCTGGGCGGCGCGGCACGTCGGCGGTCGGATAACCTTGCCGCGAGCGCCCTCTTAGCTCAGTTGGTAGAGCACTTCCATGGTAAGGAAGGGGTCACCCGTTCGAGTCGGGTAGAGGGCTTGACAAAAAACAGTGCATTTGTAGGGAAAAACTAAGAAGCGTCAGGAGCGCCAGAGGCTGACAGGGGCGACTTGACAGGCGTGCTAGTCGCTTCCATGACAGACAAATCTTCCATTCGCTCTTCCATCGGCGATGGAAGTTGATGGGAGCCGATGGAAGAGCGCGGCTTCCATCGGCGATGGGAGCCGATGGAAGAGCTGCGCCCCTGCGAAACCAGGCACGGACGCGCACGAAATTCCCAAGGACTTTCTCTCTCGCGGGCGCGAGAGAGAGACCGCACGCTCCGCCGTCCGCAAGCCTGCGGCCGCCGCCGCCGGTCGGAGCCGTAGTCTCCGGGTGATGAGTTCGCGCGTTCAGGTTCCCGATACGCGGGCTATGTAGCTCTGCGAGCGTGTTGCGGCCTCGCGCGTCTACATCTAGGGGGCTTAGCCGGGCGATGATAGCGGCCAAACATCCATTGATGGTCCAGGAACGCCAGAGTCCCATTGCGCGTGGCAGGTATAGTGCGTCATCCCGGCTTGCGTGTAGTGAATTATGTATTCGCCCGTACACGCTGCGCCTATAGACCTCATCTCGTTGTAGTTGCGTGCCATTAGTTTAAGCATCTGGGCGTTGAGAGCCACACGACGATGGTCCATGAGGGTGGGCGCGGACAGCGCGAATAGTACGGCAAGGGTGATACAAAGAAGACAGACCTCTACCGAGCCGAGCAGCCTCGAGCTGTGAGGCGTTGCTCTAGCGGTCTTTGTCGCGCGCGGCCATGCGCAGTTTAGGATGCCGCCCTCTAACCCGAGTTCCGCAGTTGTGGGGTGATTCGCGGGGCGCGATCGGACAAGGTCCCAGTGTTTGCGGGGCTTTCTTGCTTCGCGGGACCGACCGCCGGCGATTTGGCCTAGGTACACGTTATTGTGG
>JBPCNA010000200.1:0-3393 GCA_051001735.1 Solirubrobacteraceae bacterium | reverse complement strand
CGCCGGAGCCGGCCGGCCGCCGGCCGAGCGCGCGGCCCGCCGGCGCGCGGCCGCGTAAGCTGCGGGGTGGTCCGGATCGTGTCGCCGGAACCGCCAGCGCCCGTAGCTCAGTGGATAGAGCGCTCGCCTCCGGAGCGAGAGGTCGGCCGTTCGAATCGGCCCGGGCGCGTCACAGAACGCCCCGCAACCGCGGGGCTCTACCTTCTCAGATGGCCGCCGGTGTCTCCCCGGTCGCGGCGGTGGTAGCGGCTCGTTCGCCAATATCCGCCAATTCGCGGTCGATCAGGCCCGCAGCGCGGCCTTCTCCTCACCGCCGCGGCGCATCGTCTTCCGGTACACGCGCATGGCCAGCGCCGGGTCGGTGTGGCCGATCTCGTCCATGACGACGCCCGGGTCCTCACCGGCGCGTAAACATGCTGGCGAACGCCCGCTGCAGCGAGTGCGGCGTCAGGCGGCCGGGTTGCGCAGGCGGACCCCCGACGCGGCGGAGACCGCTCTGGCCGGGCCGGCGCCGATCCCGGCGCCGTGGGGTGGGGACCCATGCGGCGCGATCGGCAATCCGAACGGTTTCCATTAGCGGAACTTCCGGGCCCTCGGGGTACGCTCTGCCGATGGTCGCCGCCGCCAATCTGGTCTCGCCGAACCTCGGCGTGATCCTCTGGACCGTCATGGTCGGGTTGGCGTTGATCGCCGGGTGTGTCACCGCCGCCAACGGACGGTGGGGCCGGCTCGTCGTCGGCCTGCTCACCGGCGGCCTGCTCTGGCTGGTCACGGCGTTCTTCCCGGCGTTGCCCGGCAGCGCCTGGTCGCGCTTCGCCAGGGGCAAGCCGGAGTCTCAGCGCCTCGGTCGCTGAGCCACCCGGGCCTCACTGCCGGGTCAGAGGAAGCCGACGATCGCCGCGCAGTCCCAGTTGCGAGCGCCCCGCCCGTGGTCCCACAGCTTGGCCGCCAGCCGGTCCTGCTCGGATTTCGGCGCGAGGTAGGCAGCCGGCGTGCTCCCGCCGAGCCCGGACCACGTGCTCGGGAGGAACTGGTAGTAGCCGGACGCGCCGGCGCTGTTGGGACCGAGGTTCTGACCGCCCGACTCGCACGTCACGATCGCCTGGGGGATCGCCCACGGCCCGTAGGCGCGGCCGGCGCTCGCCGCCAACTCGGCCTTCAGCCTGGTCAGCGCCCGCTGCAGCTCGCCCGTCCGGGCCCGCGTTGCCTGCAGGGCGGCGAGGCGCGCGGCGCGGGCATCCTGAAGCGCGGCCAGCCGGCCCTGGAGGAGGCCGCTGATGGCGGCGACCGCCTGCGCCCGCGCGCTGACCGCGACGGTGATCGCCCGGTCGCGGACCGCGAGCGCGGCCAGCTGGCGGGCCGCCGTCTCCGTGCGCGACTGCACCGTGGTCACCGCAACGATCACGTCGTGCTCGTGCTGTTTGAGGACGCGGACGAACTCGAGCCGGTCGAGCAGGTCGGCGAACCCGTGCGCTCCGAGCACGACGGTCAGCACGTCGGGCGGCTCCGACTCGAAGCTCGACACGAGCTCCCGGGCGAGCACGAGGCGCGCGATCCGCAGGCGCACCGCCAGGCGCGCGAGGTGGGTCTGCGCCGCCGCCTGGTCGGCGCGGACGCCGTCGAGCGCCGTCTGGTCGCGGCCGAGCTCGGCTTCGACCGCCGCCCGCCGTCCCTCGATCAGGCTCACCTGCCCGGCGAGCCGGCCGATCAGCAGGTCGAGCGCCCGCGCGCTCCCGGCCAGTGCCTGCGCCTCGGAGCGCTGGGCCCCGAGCGCCGAGCTCAGCTGACCTACGCTCGGCGCGGCGGCCCCGGCCACCGGCAGCGACACCCCCACTCCGGCGGTCAGAATCAGGCTCAGGCAGGCCGAGCGCAGGCGCATCCGCGGCGCCCGTCGCTCCTGCTTTCTCCCCGAGCGTGCCTGGCGCACCGCCCGCGATCGTAGCGACCTCTCCACCCGTCGACTGCGGGTGCAAGGCGGCCGTCACCGCCGCTCACTACTGCACTATCGACAAGCGAGCTCCCGCGACAGCATCTCGCGCAGCGCGTAGCCGTCCGCAGCGACGCCGTCCGCATCCGACAGCGCCTCCACCGGGAAGGGCCCCGTGGCGACGGCGAGCACGCGCAGGCCGTCGGCCCGGGCGCAGGCGATGTCCCGCGGGGTATCGCCGATCACGATCGTCCGCTCGCGCGGGTGAGGCTCCCCGTCCGCGGCGCCGGCCCGGCGGCGGGCGATCGCCGGGAGCAGACCCCGCGCCTCGGCGTCCGACCCGAAACCGCCCTGCCCGGCGAGGAAATAGTGCCCGATCCCCGCCCGGGCGAGCTTCAGACGAGCGATCGGCTCGTAATTGCCCGTCACCAGCGACAACCGTGCTCCCTCGAGGCCTTCCAGCAGCTCGGCGATCCCCGGCGCCACGTGGGCCGTCAAACTCTCCGGGCACGCCCGGGCGAAGGCCGCCGCGCACGTCAGCCGGAACTCGTCGATCCGTCCGTCGAAGAGGTCGGGATCGCCGCCGGCCGCCGTCAGGAGCTCCCGGGCGATCTCCGAATCCGTCCGGCCCGCCGGATTCGACACCGCCAGGCCCGACGGATCGTCGATGCCGTAGACCTCACGTAGACCCTCATCGATCGCCTCGCGGTGCGCCCCGCTCGCCTTCAGCAGGAGCGTCCCGTCGATGTCGAACAGCAGGAGCACCGTCATGGGCCCAGCGCGACGATGATCGCCGGGCTGCCGCGGCTCGGCCGGAAGCGCAGGAGGAGATCGCCCGTGGACACCGGAATCCTGAAGCCCAGGCGGGCCTCCACGAGGCCGCCGACGGCCAACGGCCGCGGCGGCTGACGGCGCGCCGGCTCGGTCCCCAGGCCCGGCTCGGCCACGTACGACGCCCCACCCCGGCCGGCGACGCGGAAGTCGAGCACGCGCGGATCGACGCCGGCCATCGCGAGGTTGCGAACCCGGACGGTCACCGCCAGCCACCGTAGACCGCCACCCGGATCGGTCCGCTCGAACGCGGTCCAGCCCTGCAGCGGGTTGCGGAATACGGCGTAGCGCGCGCCCCCGACGACGAACGGCACGCGGAGGCCGTGCGCGGCGCCGCCGGCGGTGCCGCCCGGCGCCGACCGCGGAACCGTCCGGGTCGGAGCCGGAGCCGGAGCCGGGGTCGGGGTCGTCGCGACGCGGCGCGTACCGTGCCCCGTCGCGCCCAGCGCCAGATAGCCGCCCCCACCGACCACGGCGACCAGCCCGACCGCCGTCAACACGAGCCGCCGGCCGCGCCGCCGGCGACCGCTCCGAGAATGCGGCGGGCGCCCCGCCCGCCTCCGCTATCCGCCGGGCGCCCCCAGTGGGCGAGCGCACCCCCGGCGTTGACCCTAACCCGGCGGGCCGCCGAGACC
>JBPCNA010000199.1:0-15642 GCA_051001735.1 Solirubrobacteraceae bacterium | reverse complement strand
GGGGTGGCGGTCGCCGCCGGCCCGAGCGGGTCGCTCGGGATCTCCGGCGGGGCGAGCGGCCCGCCGGACGAACCCGACGTGGCCGACGTCCGCGGACAGCGCCGGGCGATCAGGGCGCTGACCGTGGCGGCGGCGGGCGGCCACCACCTCATGCTCAGCGGACCGCCCGGGGTGGGCAAGACGATGCTGGCGCGGCGGCTCCCGGGACTGCTGCCGCCGCTCGAACGCGGCGAGGCGCTCGAGGTCACGAAGATCCACGGCATCGCCGGCGAGCACCAGGGGAGCGGCCTCGTGCGGCGGCGGCCGTTTCGGGCGCCGCACCATTCGATCTCGGCGGTCGGCCTGGTCGGCGGCGGACCGCTGGCGCTGCCGGGCGAGGCGGTGCTCGCCCACCACGGGGTGCTCTTCCTCGACGAGCTGTCGGAGTTCTCCCGACCGGCGCTCGAGGCGCTGCGGTCGCCGCTCGAGTCGGGGAGGGTGGCCATCGTGCGCCGCCAGCGGACGGCGGTCTACCCGACGCGGTTCATGCTGGTCGCGGCGATGAACCCGTGCCCGTGCGGCTACGCCGGCGACGCCGGCGGCCGGTGCCGGTGCAGCGAGGTCGAGCTGGCGCGCCACCGCGGCAGGCTGAGCGGTCCGATGCTCGACCGGATCGACGTCTTCGTCCGGGTGTCGCGGCCGACTACCGCCGAGTTGCGCGCGCCGCCGCGGACGAGCACCCGCGAGGTCGCAGCCCGCGTGCTCGAAGCACGGGCTCGCCAGGCCGTCCGTCTCCGGGGCACCGGGGTGACCTGCAACGGCGAGCTCGACCTCCGCCTGCTCCGCCGGGTGGCCGAGATCGACGACCAGGCCGAGGAGGCCCTGCGCCGAGCCTACGAACGCGGCGTGCTCAGCGTCCGCGGCCAGGCGCGGGCGCTGCGAGTGGCGCGGACGGTCGCCGACCTCGACGGCAGCGCGAGGGTTCGGGCGACGCACGTGGCGGCGGCGCTGTCGCTCCACCCCGAGGGCGAGCTGGCGCTGCGGCGGACCGGATGAGACCGGGCGAGCACCGCTCTGCGGAGGTGGGGTGAGGCGGTGCGCGAAGATGGCGGGCATGCCCGCGATCCGCCGCGTCCTCTCGATCGCCGGCTCGGACTCGGGCGGTGGTGCCGGGATCCAGGCGGATCTCAAGGCGTTCGCTCGCTGTGGGGTTCACGGAATGACGGCGATCACCATGGTCACCGCCCAGAGCACCCGAGGAGTCGACCGGGTCCACGCCGTCCCCCCCGAGATGATCGTCGCCCAGATCCGCTCGGTCGCCGCCGACATCGGCATCGACGCGATCAAGGTCGGCATGCTCGGCGACGCCGATACGATCGCCGCCGTGGCCGGCTGCCTGCTCCAGCTGGCCGCTGAGATTCCCGTCGTCGTCGATCCCGTGCTCGTGGCCAGCAGCGGAGCGCGGCTCCTCGACTCGGCGGCGGTCGACGTCCTGCTCGGGTTGATCGTCCCACTCGCCGCGGTGCTCACGCCCAACCTGCCGGAGGCGATGGCGCTCGCGTCGGCCTCCCCCGGCCACCGCGACGTCCGGGGCGCGGCGTCGCCGCTCTGCGAGGCCAACGGCGGCGACGAGGCGGCCGACCTCGCGCGCGCCCTCCATCGCCTCGGACCGGGCTGCGTCGTCGTCACCGGCGGCCACCGGGCCGGCGGGGCCGATCTCTTCTTCGACGGCGGCGAGTTGACCGAGATCGCCGGGCCGTCCCATCCCGGTGGAGCGACCCACGGCTCGGGCTGCACCCATTCGGCGGCTCTCGCCGCCCACCTCGCGCTCGGCCTCAGGCCGTTCGAGGCGGCCCGCGCGGCCCGGATAATCGCGTCCGAGGCGGTCGGCCACGGCCTCGGCGAGCTGGGCGTCGGCGAGGGCCCGGTCGACGTTCTCGGCGGCTGGCGGGCAAGTGCTCGCTCGGGGACCGGTCGTTTGCCATAATCGGGCGATGAGGTTGCTGAGGATGAAGCCGGGACACGGGGAGGTCCTGGTCGCCGAGGGTGATGTCGAGGTTCCCGAGCAGGAACGGGAGCTGATCGAAGCATTCCGGGCACAGCTCGATGCCGGCATGTGGGCGGCCGTGCCCACGGTCGCCGGCGGCGGGCGTCGCGAAGCGGAGCTCGTGCGCAGCTTCGAGGAAGTACCACGCGACGCTGAGCGCGTGATCTTCTTCCCACGCGCCGCGGGCGGGCAATAGCTCGAGGCCCGCGCATGCTGCTGGCGCTCGGAGCCTGCGCGATCGTCGTCCTCGCCCTGCTCTGGGAGGTCATCGCCCCCCAGGTCGCCACGTGGCGCGTCCGCTGGCAGGCGCGCCGCTCCCGCGTCGGGCCGGTCGCCACCTACGATCCGGGACGCGAACGCCGGGCCGAGCACCGCGCGCGGGCGCTGGTCCGCTCCTGCGTCAACGAGGAGGAGTGGGCGATGTACCGCGACCTCGGTTTCCTCCGCGTCTGGGGAGCCTGCGCCCGCGGTCCCGGGGACGGCCAGGGCGAGCACCGCCGTGGCGCCCCCTACGCCTACCTGATCTACCCCCACAAGCCGATCGTCGCCTTCGTGCCCCACACCGGTCAGCTGCTCAGCGAGTACTGCGTCGAGTTCCCCGACCTCGACCGGCCCTACGGGAGTGCCCGACTCCCGGACTCCGACGACGTCCTCGCCAAGTGGATGGCCCTCACCGGCGACGAGCGGCGGCTGATCGGCAGCGCCAACATGCACCTGCCGGGGCGCCAGGTCGACCCCGAAGCCGTCCGCCGAGACCTCTGGCGGCTCGGCCGCTGGGAGCAGGCCCGCCTCCAGCGCGACCAGACCGACGCCGGTAGTGTCTCGGCCTCGTGACCGCGCCGCCGAGCCTCCCGACCACCGACTTCGACCTCAAGCACCGCAGCCGGGCCCTCACCGACGGCCCCGAGCGGGCGCCGGCCCGCGCCTACCTCAAGGGGATCGGCTACGACGACGAGGCCCTGGCCAAGCCGATCATCGGCGTCGCCTCGACCTGGATCGAGACGATGCCCTGCAACTTCCACCTGCGCGCCCTGGCCGCCAAGGTCAAGGAGGGGATCCGTGAGGCCGGCGGCACGCCGATGGAGCTCAACACGATCGCCATCTCCGACGGGATCACGATGGGGACCGCCGGGATGAAGACGTCGCTCGTCTCGCGCGAGGTCATCGCCGACTCGATCGAGCTCGTCGGCCGCGGGCACCTCTTCGACGCCGTGATCGCCCTCTCCGGCTGTGACAAGACGATCCCGGGCACCGTCATGGCCCTCGCGCGCCTCGACGTCCCGGCGGTCATGCTCTACGGCGGCTCGATCCCGCCGGGCGTCTATCGGGGGCGCGACGTCACGATCCAGGACGTCTTCGAGGCCGTCGGCGCCCACGCCGCCGGCAGCATCACCGACGAGGACCTCGCCGAGCTCGAGGCGGTCGCCTCGCCGGGCACCGGCGCCTGCGCCGGGCAGTTCACCGCCAACACCATGGCGATGGCCTTCGAGATGCTCGGCATCTCGCCGATCGGCGACTCGTTCGTCCCCGCGCAGGAGCCGAACAAGGGCGAGGTCGCCAGGGCCGCCGGCCGCCTCGTCGTCGACGTCCTGCGCCGCGGACTGCGCCCGTCCGACCTGATCACCCGCGACTCGCTCGAGAACGCGATCGCCGCCGTCGCGGCGAGCGGAGGCTCGACCAACGGGGTGCTACACCTCCTGGCCATCGCCCACGAAGCCGGCGTAGAGCTCTCGATCGACGACTTCGACCGCATCAGCGAGGCCACCCCGCTCCTCTGCGACCTCAAACCGGGCGGCCGCTTCGTCGGCGTCGACCTCTACCGCGCCGGCGGTGTCGCCCTCCTCGCCCAGCGTCTCCGGGAGGCCGGCATCCTCCACGGCGACGCCCCGACGGTCACCGGGCGGACGATCGGCCAGCTCGCCGACGCGGCCACCGAGACCGACGGACAGAAGGTCATCCGCCCCCTGACCGACCCGATCAAGGCGACCGGCGGCCTGGCGATCCTCCGCGGCAACCTCGCCCCGGAGGGATGCGTCGTCAAGCTCGCCGGCCACGAGCGCCGCCTTCACGTCGGGCCGGCGCGCGTCTTCGAGGGGGAGGAGGCCGCGATGGACGCGGTCACCCACGGGGGCATCCGGCCGGGCGACGTCGTGGTGATCCGCAACGAGGGTCCGGCCGGAGGACCGGGGATGCGCGAGATGCTCGCCGTGACCGCCGCCCTCAACGGAACCGGTCTCGGCTCCTCCGTGGCCCTCCTGACCGACGGGCGGTTCTCCGGCGCGACCCACGGCTTCATGGCCGGCCACGTCGCCCCCGAGGCCGTCCGGGGCGGCCCGATCGCCGCCGTGCGCGACGGCGACGAGGTGACCATCGACGTCGACGCGCGCCGACTCGACGTCGCGCTCAGCGACGCGGAGATCGCCGAACGGGTGGCCGTCTACGAGGCTCCGCCCAACCCGGATCTGACTGGCGTCCTCAAGAAGTACGCGCTCCAGGTCGGCAGCGCCTCAGGCGGCGCCGTGACCGTCTGACCGGACGGGTGTGTCGGTCGCCGTGGGGTAGGCGCCTACACTCATCGGTGTGCTGATCGCGATCGACGTCGACTCGACGCTCCACGACTACTGGAAGCTCCTGTCGGCCGCCGCGGAGCGCCGCTTCGGGATCGACCTTCCCTACGACGAGCAGCTGACCTGGGGCACGACCCGCCTGCGCCCCGGCCAGCTCGCAGCCTGCGTCGACGACACCCACTCCGATGCCGAGGTCCTCGCCGCCGTCCCCTATCCGGGAGCCGTCGAGGCGGTCTGCCGCTGGCGCCGCGCCGGCCACCGGATCCACGTCATGAGTCACCGCAAGCAGAGCGCCACCCCGGCCACCGCCCGCTGGCTCGAGGCGATCGGCGCCCCCTTCGACGAGCTCACCTGCTGTGACGACAAGGTCGCCGGCTGCGTGGAGGGCGGCGTCGACCTCCTGATCGACGACAGCCCGCTCAACCTCCAGGGGGCGATCGACGCGAACATCCGCGTCGCCACCATCCTCCACCCGTGGAACCGCGACTTCTGCGAGGAGGAGGCAGTCATCGCCGCGGCGGACTGGCCGGCCCTGACCGCGCGGCTCCAGCCTCTGCTCGAGGGCGGCCGGGCTCCCCGCCGGGCGCTGCGCTCCGACTCCACCGCCGCGCGGAGACCATGACCGCCGGCCCGATTGCGGCGGCGCCGCCGGCTCCCGCCTGGCCTGCCGCCGGGGCTACCCGCCCGTCGGATAGAGTCGCCGCGCCGCGCGGTACAGGGAATTCACCCGTTGGGGCGCCTGAGGGCATGGCTGGGGAGGGACTCTGCAGACAAACGTAAAAGCCGTTGAGCTCCGGGACCTCTGGCGGCGGTACAAGAACGACGACGACCAGCGCGCGCGTGAGCGGCTGGTGGTCGCCTACTCGCCCCTGGTGAAGTACGTCGCCGGTCGGATGGCGGCGGGGCTGCCGGCCCACGTCGACGAGGCCGACCTCATCTCATACGGCCTCGTCGGCCTGATCGCGGCGATCGAGCGCTTCGACCTCTCCCGCGAGATCCGCTTCGAGACCTACGCGATCACCCGGGTCAGGGGCGCCATCCTCGACGAGCTGCGGGCGCTCGACTGGGTGCCGAGGTCGGTCCGGGCTCGCGCCCGGGAGATCGAGCGCGCCCACGCCAAGCTCGAGGCCAAGCTCCAGCGGGTGCCGACCGACGAGGAGATCTCCAAGGAGATCGGCCTGACCGTCGACGAGTTCCGCGACTCGCTGCTGGCCATCGCCAACTCGTCGGTCACCGCCCTCGACGAGCTCTGGGCGGTGTCGGACGCGAGCGGCGACAGCGTCTCCCTGCTCGACACCCTGCCCGACCAGACGGCGCCCAACCCCGAGCAGATCGTCGACGCCAACGAGCTCAAGGACCGCATCGCCGACGCGATCGCCCGGCTGCCCGAGCGCGAGAAGCTGGTGATCGCCCTCTACTACTACGAGAACCTCACCCTCCGGGAGATCGGCGAGGTCCTCGGGGTGACCGAGTCGCGCGTATCGCAGCTGCACACCAAGGCCGTCCTGCGGCTGCGCTCGCGCCTCGCGCCGCCCGAGTAGCGGCGCCCTCCCGCCGGGTTGCCGCGCCGTCGCGCCCAGTAGCCGCGCCGCGCCGCGCCGGGCGTGCGCCACCGGGGTGCAGCCTTCACATCGGGCTCACGCCACGCGCTATGTTGCCCACTCCCCCCGAGGAGAGGAGATCTGGATGCGATACAGCGCGGACCGGATACGCAACGTCGCGCTCGTCGGCCATCGCGGCACCGGCAAGACCTCGCTGCACGAGGCCCTGCTGTTCGAGGCCGGGGCGATCAATCGACTCGGGACGGTCGTCGACCACTCGACTACCTCCGATTCCGACGCCGACGAGCAGGCTCGGCAGATGTCGATCTCCGCCGCGTTGAGCTCGTTCGAGTGGAACGAGCGCAAGATCAACCTGATCGATACGCCGGGCGACCCGAGCTTCGTAGCCGACGCGCTCAGCGGCCTGCGCGTCTGCGAGTCGGCCGTCTTCGTGGTCAGCGGCGTGATGGGCGCCGAGGTCACGACCACGCGCCTCTGGCGCCGGGCGGCGGAGCTCGACCTGGCGCGCATGATCTACGTGAACATGCTCGACCGCGAACGGGCCGACTTCTACCGGACGCTCGAGTCGCTGAAGGCGGCCTTCGGCCCCCACGTGGTGGCCACCGAGATCCCGATCGGCTCCGAGCACGAGATCGAGGGCGTGATCGACCTCGTCGACATGAAGGCCTACCGTTACCCGACTGCCGCGCGCGAGAACGCCGTCGAGGGACCGATCCCCGACGATCTCCAGGTCCGTGCGTCCGAGTACCGCGAGAAGCTGATGGACGAGGTGGCCGAGGTCTCCGACGCGCTGATGGAGCGCTACCTCGAGGGCGAGGAGATCTCCCACCAGGAGATCGTCGACGCCCTCAAAGAGGGGACCAACCACGGTTCGATCTTCCCGGTCGTCTGCGGCGTGGCCACCCGCAATCTCGGCACCAACCGGCTGCTCGACGCGATCGTCGAGGACCTGCCGTCGCCGGTCAAGCACGGCCCGCTCGAGCTGCCCGAGGTGACGCTCGAGCCGGTCGAGGACCGCGAGCTGTTCGCCTACATCTTCAAGACCCGGGCCGACTCGTTCACCGGCCGGGTCAACCTCTTCCGCGTCTACCAGGGCGTCATTCGCCACGACACGCAGCTGCTGAACACGCGCACCCACACCAAGGAGCGGATCGGTCAGCTGACCGTCTTCGCCGGCAAGGGCACCGACCACGTCGACGAGTTCGGCCCGGGCGACATCGGCGCCGTGGCCAAGCTCAAGGAGACGCGGGCCGGCGACTGGCTCGCCGCCCGCGACGAGCCGATCGCCATGCCTCAGATCAAGCTGCCGGCCCCGGTCATGGCCTTCGCGATCGAGCCGAAGACGAAGGGCGAGGAGGACAAGGTCTTCAGCTCACTCCGCCGCCTCCAGGAGGAGGACCCGACGATCGACCTCCATCGCGACGACCAGACCGGCGAGCAGATCGTCGCCGGCCTGTCGCAGATCCACGTCGAGGTGATCGTCGACCGGCTGCGGTCGCGCTTCGGCGCCGAGGTCACGCTGAAGCCGCCGCGCGTCCCCTACCAGGAGACGATCCGCCGGACGGCCAAGGCGCACGGCCGCCACAAGAAGCAGTCGGGCGGCCGCGGCCAGTTCGGCGACTGCCACATCGAGATCGAGCCACTCGGGCCGGGAGGCGGCTTCGAGTTCGTCGACCACATCAAGGGCGGCGTGATCCCCAACTCCTTCATCCCGGCGGTCGAAAAGGGCGTGCTCGAGGCGATGGGGCACGGCGTCCTAGCCGGCTGCCCGGTCAAGGACGTCCGGGTGACCCTCTACGACGGCTCCTACCACTCGGTCGACTCGTCGGAGATCGCCTTCAAGCTTGCCGGCCAGACGGCGATGAAGCACGCCCTCGAGCAGGCCGACCCGGTTCTCCTCGAGCCGATCATGCTCGTCACGCTGTCGGTCCCCGAGGTCAGCGTCGGCGACGTCATCGGCGATCTCAACGGCCGCCGGGGGCGGCCGCAGGGGATGGAGCCGGTCGGCGGCCTGACCGAGATCAAGGCCGAGGTGCCCCAGGCCGAGATGCTGACCTACGCCCCCGACCTGCGGTCGCTGACCGGCGGACAGGGCGATTACACGATGGAGTTCCTCCGCTACGAGGAGGTCCCGGGTCACCTGGCGGCCAAGGTGATCAGTGGCGCCGTCGAGGCTGCGGAGGTGCGGGCCTGACGTCCGCCCGATACGCTCCAGGCGTGGTCCACAACCGTCAGCTGGATACCAGCCAGGCGCCGATTATGTGCGCCGTTTGCGGGCGATCCCTGCTCCGCGGCGAGCACGCCAACGTGTTCATCGCGGGCGGCGCCCGCCGCGACGTGTGCGAGCTGTGCACGACCCGCGCCGCCCACGAGGGCTGGATCCGCGACGGCGCCGACGCCGCCCCGGCGCCGCGCCCGCGCGGCGGCGAGCGCGCCCGGTCGCTGGTTGGCCGGCTCCGTTCGCGGATTGAGGCGGCGAGCCCCGCGGCCGACCAGGACGTCGAGCTTCCCGAGCCGGTGGGCCGGCCGGCGCCGAGCGAGCAGCGCGAGATCCACGCGGTGCCGACCAATGCCGAGCTGAAGGTCTCGCGGGCGCTCGAGCTGTTCAACAGGAGCACGCACACGAAGACCGTCTCCGGGGTGGCCCGGTCGCTCGGGTCGCCCGACGTTTCGGTCGCCGCCCGGGCCGACGATGGCGCGCTGGTCGAGATCGTCGTCGCCTGGGAGCTCTGCTGGTACCGCTACGAGGTCGATCTGGCCGACGAGCCGCACGCCGTGCGCCTGCTCGGACAAGGCTACGAGCTCGAGGAGTTGGGGGACGAGCCGCGGGCCGCCAACGCCGTGGCCGACGGTCGCGGCGAGCTGGCACTCGGCGTCGCCTGAACCCCCGCCGCGGCGGGCGGCAGGGCGGTGCCCGGCCGGGGGGAACCACTATGCTGGCGACCGCGATGATCTACTGCGTGGTGCCTCCCGAGCTGGCCGACGAGCTCTTCGACAAGCTCACCGAGCACTATGCCGACGACCCGAACGTGACCGTGATGGTCGACCAGCGCAAGTCGGCGCGCCGGGCCCCTGGGAGCGCGCCGCTCGAGGACCAGCGGCGCGAGTTGCGCGACCGCCGTCGTCGACGGATCGC
The DNA here is from genome assembly GCA_051001735.1 of Solirubrobacteraceae bacterium. Taxonomy (GTDB): domain Bacteria; phylum Actinomycetota; class Thermoleophilia; order Solirubrobacterales; family Solirubrobacteraceae; genus Palsa-513. The sequence continues at coordinate 6,351 of JBPCNA010000199.1, read as the reverse complement.
CGGCGACCTGCCGGACCTCCCGGGCGAGTAGCCGGCGCGACCGGTGAAGCTCGTCGTCCACGTCGACGGCGGTTCGCGGGGGAACCCGGGACCGGCCGCGGCGGGCGCCGTCCTGCGCACGCCGGCGGGCGAGGTGGTCGCTGAGGCGAGCCGGACCATCGGCCGGGCGACCAACAACGTCGCCGAGTACCAGGCGCTCCTGCTCGGGCTCGAGCGGGCTCGCGAGCTGGGGGCGACCGAGGTCGACGTGATCAACGACTCCGAGCTGATCGCCAAGCAGGTGACCGGTCGCTACAAGGTCAAGCACGCCGACATGAAGCCGCTCCACGCCGAGGCCCGCGAGGCCCTCGACCGCTTCGAGCGGTGGTCGATTCGATCGGTCCCCCGGGCCGAGAACGCCGAGGCCGACGCGCTGGTCAACGCGGCGCTCGACGCCGCCCGCTGACGCCGGTCGGGCCGGCCGTCAGTTGACCGGGCGGGCGCTCTCGGCGATCGCCAGCATCTGCTGGTTGCTGAGCGAGGTACGCAGTGTGTTGCTGAGCCAGTAGACGGCGGTCGGCGAGCGCCAGGCGACGAGCCGGATGTGGCCGCCGTCGACGTAGAGGTCGTAGCTGAGCCCGCCGATCCTCCGGGTCTGATGCTGGCCGGAGAGGATCGGCGGCGTCGTCCAGTCGGTCCCTTCGACGCCGTAGTACTCGCCGACGAGGCCGCGGGCGATCGAGATCACGTAGGCGTGGTGGCGGGTGTTCTGCTCGTCGCGGAGGGTGTAGACCCGGACGAGGTCGGTCAAGTTGGCCTGGGCCATGCGCAGGCGCGGGGTGTAGAGCTTGATCGGGAAGCCGACCGACGCCGAGTTGGCCAGCCCGATGTCGCCGGGCGGCGTCGCCACCAGCCCGAGACCGCCGCCGCCGGCGGGGGCGGTACCGCGGCGACCGCCGACCCGCTTGGAGCTGACCTTGACCGGGCCGGGGTCGTTGTAGAGGAAGTCGTTGACGGTGGCCGTGAGCTGCTCTGGGGTCGCGGTGACGTAGGACGGGCCGACCGTCGACTGGAAGTCGACCTGGCGGACCGGCCGTCCGAGCGAGAAGAACGCGAGGCTGATCAGGCGGTCGACGGCCGTCCCGTGGATGTCGGTGGCGATCGCGTGCTGGAGCGCCTTCAACAGGGGATCCTGGTTGTTGAACAGGTTCTGCACGCCGACCTGCTGCTTGGCCTGGCGGATGAAGTCCTGCTGGCGGGCGACGCGGACAAAGTCGCTGTCGGTGTGGCGGTAGCGGGTGTAGTCGAGCGCCTGCTGGCCGCAGAGCTTCTGGTAGCCGGGCTTGATGTCGATGTTCGAGAAGTTGGTCGCCGCGGTGCCGAGGTTGACGTTGTAGTAGTGGCGGTCGACGAAGATGTAGACGCAGCCGATCGCGTCGATCACCTTGCGGAAGCCGCCGAAGTTGATGTCGACGATGTGGTTGATCGAGAGCCCGGGGAGGGTGGCCTTGATCGTCTTGGCCACGAGTGCCGACCCGCCGATCCCGTAGGACGCGTTGATCTTCGTGGTGATCGGCGGGCCGACGTCGGGGACGATCGTCGTCTTGAGATCGCGCGGCACCGAGAGCAGCGACACCTCGTGCTGGTTGGGATCGAGGCGGAGCAGGAGCATGGTGTCCGACTTCGGCGGCGAGGACCGGTCGTTGACGTTGCTCGAAAGGGCCCGCTTGTCGTCGCCGATGATGAGAATCGTCTCGGGGGCGCCGGGCGGCGCCGGCGTGATCTGCTTGATCGCCGTCGGGGGGATCGTCGGCTGGGGAAAGTAGCTGCGGATGTGGCCGACCTCGAGGAGGACGCCGGCGACGGTCGCCGTCGCCATCAGGGCGACGATGATCAGGCTGCCGATCAGGAATCGCTTGCGCGTTCCCCCGGCCTTCTGGAAGGGCTCGAACGGCATCGGTCAGGTCAACAGGGGGCGACGACCCGCTCAACATAGACGCTGGCCCGGCGAGGCCGGCGCGGTCGGGTCGGAGGGGGAACTCCGGGCCTCAGCGGGAAGGCCGGCACAGGCGGGCATCATAGAGCTACGATCCGGGCTTGCTCAGCGCGCGCAACAGGGAGCTGCTCGGCCTGATTCCGGCGGCGCTCTTGATCACCGGCGGCTTCGCCGCGATCTTCATCCAGAGCCAGAGCCGTCTGTCGAACGTCTCGCTGACCTACGGGATCTTCTTCCTGGCGCTGTGCGTCGGCGCCCACATGGTGGTCCGCGTCGCCCTCCCGCACGCCGACCCGTACCTGCTGCCGCTGGCGGCGGCCCTGGCCAGCTTCGGGCTGGTGATGCTCTACCGGATCAACCCGACCCTGGCCCGCCAGCAGGCGCAGTGGTTCGTGGTCGGCCTGATCCTCTTCGCGGCGACGATCGTCTGGCTGCGGGGCGGCCGCTACGCGGAGCTCGAACGCTACCGGTACACGATCGCCCTGGCGGGAATCGTCGGCCTCGTGATCCCGCGCCTGCCGGGCATCGGCCAGCAGGTCAACGGCGCCTACCTCAACATCAAGATCGGCCCGATCGCCTTCCAGCCGTCGGAGTTCGCCAAGATCGCCATCGTCGTCTTCCTGGCTTCCTACCTGCGCGACAACCGCCAGCTCCTGGTCACCGGCGGCCGCAACCTCCTGGGGCTGACGATCCCGCCGATGAAGCAGTTCGGCCCGCTGCTCGTGGTCTGGGGCGCGGCGATGGCCATGCTCATTCTGACCCGCGAGCTGGGGACGTCGCTGATGTTCTTCGGCGTGATCCTCGCCCTCCTCTACGTGGCGACCGGGCGGTTGTCCTTTCCGCTGGCCGGGCTCCTGCTCTTCGCCGTCGGGGCGTGGTTCATCGCCGGCCACGTCGCGCATGTCCACGATCGCGTGCTGGCGTGGCAGCACCCGTTCGACCCGGTCCTCTACCTGAAGAATCCGGGCGGCAGCTATCAGCTGGCCCAGTCGCTGTTCGCCCAGGCCGACGGCGGGCTCCTGGGGACCGGGTTCGACCAATCGCTCTTGCAGATCGGGAACAACCCGCCGATCCTGCCGGTTGCCCAGAGCGACTTCATCTACGCGGTGATCACCAACGAGACGGGCCTGGTCGGGGCGAGCGGCCTGCTCCTTACCTACCTGCTGTTCGTGGCCCGCGGCCTGAAGATCGCGACGGTCGCCCGCGACTCGTTCTCCAAGCTGCTGGCCACCGGCCTGTCGTTCGTGGTGGCGATCCAGGTCTTCGTGATCGTCGGGGGCGTGACCCGGCTGATCCCCCTGACCGGGGTGACGCTGCCCTTCGTGGCCTACGGCGGCTCGTCGGTGGTCATGAACTTCGTCCTTTTGGCCGTGCTCCTCGTCGTCTCCGACCGAGCTCGTCGGCCGGACTGACGGTCTTCTTCCGGAGCGGCCGCGGGCCGGCGGGGCGTGGCGGCCGGGAGGCGCCCGTGCGCCGGTCGGCCGGCGCGACGGGCGAGGCCGGCGCCATAGTGTCAGGGCATGAGCCTGGGCGCCGGGAGCGTGACGTCAGGCTGGGGCGCGGCGCGCGACGCACAGGGCGGCGGGGAGGACGTTCAGGAGGCGGCCGCCGGGGTTGTGGCGGGTGAGCCGTCGAGCGCTTCGAGCACGCGGTCGACGTCGGCCTCGTCGTTGTAGACGTGCCAGGAGGTGCGCAGGCGCCCGCCGCGGACGGCGGCGATGATCCCGGCCGCCTCAAGGCGGGCCGCGGCACCGGGGAGCTCGGCGCAGACGATCGCGCTGTCGCCCGGCGCGAGCCCGATCCCGGTGCGGTAGCGGTTGGCCAGGCCGAGGTTGTGGGCGTGGATCGCGTCGACGCCGATCCGCTCGATCAGCTCGAGCGCCGGGCGGGTCCCGACCCAGCTGAACCAGGCGGGGGAGACGTCGAGCCGGCGGGCGGTGGTGGCCAGGCGGAGCGGCGGGCCGAAGTAGCTCGAGTGGACGTCGGCGCCGGCGTACCAGCCGGCGCTGTGGGGGACGGCGCGTTCGAGCAGCCGGTCGGAGACGGCGGCGAAGGCGGTGCCGCGGGGCGACATCAGCCACTTGTAGGCGCCGCAGACCACGGCGTCGAAGCGGTCGCCCGGGATGGGGAGCCAGCCGACGGCCTGGGTCGCGTCGCAGATGGTGATCGTCCCGGCGGCGGCGGCGGCCTCGGTGATCGCGGCGAGGTCGGCAACCTCGCCGGTGCTCATCTGCACGGCGCTGAAGGCGACGGCGTCGAGCCCGCCGGCGATCGCCTCGACCAGGCGGTCGGGCGGGACGGTACGGACGTCGAGGCGTTCCTGGACGAGGAGAGGGAAGAGGGTGGAGGTGAACTCGACGTCGGGCACGGCGACCCGGGATCCGGCCGGCAGGGCGGTGACGAGTGCCCCGACGAGCTCGGAGACGGTCCCGCCGACCGCCACCCGGTCGGTGTCGACGCCGACCAGCCGGGCGAACGCGGCCCGGGCGCTCTCGGTGCTCTCGCCCCACTGCTCCCAGCTCGTCCGTCCGTGGTGCCAGTTCCTCGAGCGCCGCCTGGAGCGCGTCCCAGGCCGGCCGGGGCGGCAAGCCGTAGCTCGCCGTGTTGCAGTAGACCCCGGCGGGTTCCCAGAGCCTGTGGGCGTCGGCGATGTTCATCGCCGACCATTGTCGGTCAGCCGGGCGGTTCGCGTCCCGCTCATCCGATCGGCCCGGCTACTTTGCTCCGTCAGCGCCTCCGTCCCGAGCCGAAGCTCTGGACCGGCGGAGCCACGGCGCGCAGGCCGCCGACCGCCTGGGCTCCGGCCGAGGCGACCTGATCGGCCTCGGAGGAGTCGGGCTTCCCGTCCGGCAGATGGATCACGGCGGCCGGCGGCACGGTGAGCTGCTCCGGGTCGAGGCCGCGGAGGCTCCGCACCAGCACGTTGATCGTCCCGCCGCCGCCGGCCGGTCGCTCGAGGCGCCCCTCGGCGAAGACGAGCGGCTCGGCCCGGACGATGTGGCGGTGGCGCTCGTAGACCGCCGGGGGGACGATCAGATTGACCGTTCCGTGCTCGTCCTCGAGCAGCATGAAGACGACGCCGCTCGCCGTCTCGGGACGCTGTCGGGCGACCACCAGGCCGACGACCGAGACGCCGCCGCCGTGGGGGAGGACGGCCAGTTCGGAGCTCGTCGCCACCCCGGCGAGGTAGGGGCGGAGGATGGCCATGGCGTGGTCGGAGACGCTGACCCCCGTGGTCGCGTAGTCGGCCAGGAGACTCGCCCAACGCCCGAGCTCGCGCAGCGCCGGCGGGGCGCCCACGTCGAGCGCCAGGGCGAGCTGGGTCCCGCCCGGGACCCGCCGGCCGGGGGCGGCGATCCCGAGCTGCCAGAGCGCCTGGCGCCGGTCCCCGGCCAGGGCGTCGCAGGCGCCCGACCACGCCAGTTGCTCGAGCGAGCCCCGGCAGGCGGTCGCCCGTCCGGCGAGCTCGGCCAGGTCCCGGAACCGACCGCCCTCCCGGCGGGCCGCGACCAACGCCTCGATCTCCTCCTCCCGCACCCCGCTGACGTAGCCGAGCCCGATCCGGACCGCGCCGGCCTCGACGGTGCATTCGGCCGCCGACGCGTTGACGTCGACCGCCCGCAGCTCGATCCCCCGCCGCTGGGCCTCGTGGACGAGGCTGTCCGACGGGTAGAACCCCATCGGCTGCTCGTTGAGGAGGGCGCAGACGAACTCGGGGCCGTAGTGGACCCGCAGCCAGGTCGACTGGTAGGCGAGCAGGCCGAAGGCGGCGCTGTGGGCCTTCGGAAAGCCGAACCCGGCGAACCCGGCGACCATCTCCCAGACCCGGTCGATCAGCTCAGGCGGCGCGCCGACGTGCCGGGTGGCTCCGGCGGCGAAGCGCTCGCGGTAGCGCTCGACGGCCGCCGTCGCCCGCTTGCGGCTCATCGCCCGCCGCAGGCCGTCGGCCTCGCCGGGGGAGAAGCCGGCGAACGCCTGCGCGACCTCGAGCACCTGATCCTGGAAGATGATCGTCCCCAACGTCTCGCGCAGGGCCGGCACCAGCGACGGGTGCAGGCACGGCGGCTCGTAGTCGGGGTCCTCGCGCTGCCGTTGGCGCCGCTGGATGTAGGGGTTGACCGCCCCGCCCTGGATCGGCCCCGGCCGGATGATCGCCACCTGGATGGCCAGCTCCTCGAGGTTGGCCGGCCGGGTCCGCCGCAGCGACTGCATCTGCGCCCGGCTCTCGATCTGGAAGGCGCTGGTCGTTTCGGCCTCCTGGATCGCCTTGAAGGTCGGTCCGTCGTCGAAGGGGATCCGCGAGAGATCGATCCGCTCGCCCCGTGTCCGGGCGATCATCTTGACGCAGCGCTCGACCGCCGAGAGCATGCCCAGCC
>JBPCNA010000198.1:0-5739 GCA_051001735.1 Solirubrobacteraceae bacterium | reverse complement strand
AGCACCATGACGCCGAGGGTGCCGGCGGCGAGGGCGGCGCGGGCGAGCCGCAGGCGCCGCGGCGGACCCCCTGCGATGACTGCACGGCGGGCGCCGGCGGTGGCGACGGGTACCGGGCCGGGGCGGGTCCCGCCGGCGCCCACAGCCGGGACCGGCGCCGGCGGGGCGCCGAGGGCGAGCACGAAGTCGCGGCCGCGCACGAGCGCGAAGCCGGCGACGGCGCCGACCAGGGCGACGGCGGCGGCGATGATCACGGATCTCGTTGAGCGCCCCGGCGAAGGCGGCGCGGAAGGCGTGGAGCAGCGCCTCGCGCGGCGCGGGCGGGAGGACGCGGGCGAGCGAGGACGTCGTACCCGAGGCCAGCGTGGCGCCGAGCGCGCCGTGGGTGCCGGCGAGTACGCCGGCACCTGCCCGCTGCGGGCGAGCGCGGCCATGGTGCGGGCGGCGAATGGCCTGGCCGCCGCCTACGCCGTGATCAGCATTTCCGCTGGGCTGCTGGCCGTCGCCGCCGGGTCGAGCCTCGGGCGCGGCGCGCGGGTGACCGGATGACCGCGCCGGAGCTGGTGGCGATCGGCCTGCTCGGCGGCGTCGGTAGCGTGGCGCGCTTCCTCCTCGACGGGGCGGTCTACCGGCGGGCCGGGCGGTCCTTCCCGTACGGGACGATGGTGGTCAACCTCACGGGCTCCTTCCTCCTCGGACTGCTCGTCGGCGTCGCCGCCGGCGGCGGGGCCGAGCGGCTCCTCGGCACGGGGCTGCTCGGCGGCTACACGACCTTCTCTACGTGGGCGCTCGAGAGCCACCGGCTCGGGGAGGCCGGCCGCGTCCGCCTCGCGGGCCTGAACCTCGCGGCCAGCCTCCTGCTCGGGCTGGGGGCCGCCTGGGTCGGCCGGCGGCTCGGCGGCGCGCTGTGACCGGCGAGCCTCGGCCCGCGCCCGGGTCAGGGGCCGGCCGCGTCGCGGACATGCTCGAGCGCGGCGAGGAGGACGGCGTTGAACTGACTTCCCGCCTCGGCGACGACGAGGTGGTCGCCGGACACGTCGAACGTCCGCGCCCCGAGCTGCGCGGCCATCGCCCGCTGCTTTGACGGCGGGACGCTCCGATCGAGCGCGGTCACCACCACGGCCGCCGGCGTCCGCACCTCGTCGAGCCAGCCGCGGCTGTCGAAGCGGCCGAGCTCGCGGCCGGCCTCGGCCAGCGCCGCCGGCGCTCCCCGGCCGAGCTCGGCGACGAGCCAGGCCGCATGCGCCTGCTCGGGCATCCCCATGACCCGCAGGAGCGTGGTCCAGAAGCCGAACGGGGAGAGCGAGACGACGACGCGGACGACGCCCATCGTCCGCCAGAGCCGCTCGTAGTCGCGGCCCCGCCATTCGCGGGTCGTCGCGCAGAGGACCATTCCGCGGAGGAGCCGCGGGTGGCGGCGGGCGAGGAGCTGGACGATCGGGCCGCCCATCGAGTAGCCGACGGCGATCGCCGGAGCGGCGTCGAGGGCCGCGACGACCGCGGCGGCGTCGTCGGCGCAGGCGTCGAGCCGAAACGGGTCAACCGTGCGCAGCCCGCGCCCGTGCCCGCGGTGATCGAGGGCGATCACGCGGTAGCCGGCGTCGCTGAGCGCTTGGTAGGAGAGCAGCCAGTTGATGTCGGCGCTGACCATCCACCCGTGGAGGAGGAGCACGGCCGGACCGCCGCCGGCCGAGTCGCGCACGAAGACCTCGCCGCGCCCGGGCAGGTTGACCACGCGCCCGGGCGGCGGGTCGATCGGCGGCCCGCTGTCGACCACGGGCCGGCGCCCGCGGCGCCGGGGGAGGAGGGCGCGGAGCACGAGCGGTCCGATCGCCGGGATCTCGGGATCGGCGGGCGGCTCGGGCGGCGGGTCTACGGCAATTCTCGCGCGGCGGCCTCGGCGGCCAGCAGCTGGTTCTCGACGAGGGCGAGCCCGCTGTCCCAGAACCCGGGGTCGGCGAGGTCGATGCCGACCATCGCGCCGAGCTCGTGGGGGCTGCGGGAGCCACCGGCGGCGAGCAGGTCGAGGTAGCTCTCGGCGAAGCCGTCGCCCTGCTCGCGGTAGCGCTGGTAGACGGAGAGGGCGAGCAGCTGCCCGTAGGCGTAGGCGTAGACGTAGCCGGGGACGTTGATGAAGTGGGGCACGTAGGACCACCAGCCCCGGTAGCCCTCGGTGATCTCCACCGAGTCGCCGAGCATCTCGGTCTGGCTCTCGGTCCAGAGCTCGGCGAACCGCTCGACAGCGATCTCGCCGCGCTCGCGCCGCTCGGTGTGGACGAGGCTCTCGAAGCGGTTCATGGCGACCTGGCGGAAGACGGTCGCGATGGCGCCCTCGATGTCCTCGGCCAGCAGGGCGAGCCGCGAGGCCGGGCTCGGCGCCGCCTCGAGCAGGCGACCGAAAGTCAGCGCCTCGCCGAAGACCGAGGCCGTCTCGGCCAGGGTCAGCGGCGTGTGCTGGTGGAAGACGCCCTGCTCGGCGGCCAGAGCGGCGTGGACGCCGTGCCCGAGCTCGTGGGCCAAGGTGAGGACGTCGCGCCGGCGGCCGGTGTAGTTGAGCATCACGTAGGGGTGGACCGAGGGGACCGTGTAGGCGCAGAAGGCGCCGCCGCGTTTGCCCGCGCGGGGCGGGGCGTCGATCCAGTGCTCGGTGAAGAAGCGCTCGGCGAGGGCGCCGAGGCGCGGCGAGAACGACCCGTAGGCGTCGAGCACGAGCTCGCTGGCCTCGGGCCAGTCGACGCGGACGTCCTCGGTCGAGACCGGCGCCATGCGGTCGTAGTCGGCGAGCTTGTCGATGCCGAGCAGCTCGGCCTTCAGCCGGTACCAGCGGCGGGGAAGCTCGTAGCGTCCGCGCACCGCCTCGATCAGCGCAGCGACGGACTCGTCGCTCGCCTCGTTGGCGAGGTTGCGGCCGGCCAGCCAGTGGGGGTAGGAGCGGAGCCGGTCGTCGGTCGCCTTGTCGGCGAGCAGCGTGTTGAAGACGAAGGCCCGCGTCCGCAGCCCGGGCTCGAGCGCCCGGGTGACCGCCTCGGCCGACTCGCGCCGCGTCTCGCGCTCGGGCGAGGCGAGGCGGCTGAGGGCCTCGTCGAGGGTGACCGTCCGCTCGTCGACCTCGACCTCGATCGCCGAGGTCAGCTCCTCGAAGAGCCGGCCCCAGGCGTTGCGTCCGGTCAGCGCCTTCTCGGAGAAGATCCGCTCCTCGGGCTCGGAGAGCAGGTGGGGTCGGTAGCGGCGGGCGTTGCGGAGGTAGTGGCGGCAGAAGTCGAGGCCCTCGGCGACGAGCAGCTCCTCGGCGCGGCCGTCATCGAGGGCGGCCCACTCGAGGTCGAAGAAGAGCAGCCTGGTCTCGAGCGCGGTCGCGCGCTCGTCGACCTTCTGCATCAGGGCGCCACGGCTCTGGTCGGCGGTGTCGGTGCTGAAGCGCAGCTGGGCGTAGGAACCGGCGCGGCCGACGAGCTCGTTGATCGCCGCGAGCTCGGCCATGGCCTCGGCCAGGCCGGCGGCGTCCATCTCGGCGAGGGCGCCGCGGTAGCGCTCGGCGAAGCGCTCGGCCCGCTCGGTCGACTCGTCGAGCGCGGCCTCGACGCCGGCCTCGCCGTCGACCAGGTGGTCGAGGTCCCAGACGACTTCCTCGAGTACGGCGGCCGGGTTCATCGGCTTAGAGCTTATTACGCACCTGCCGCCGCAGCCTGCACGGCGCTTGACGTACGAGTACACGGCAGGGGCTCTGCGCGTTCAGCGGCGGATGAGGCCGGTCTCGCGACGGCGTCGACCGCCTCCTCTTCGGAAAGGAGCGCCGAATGACCGCGCAGAAGCTGGTCGCGACCCATCTCGAGGACTCCGCCGGGCCGCCATCGCCTCCACGGCTCGTCACCTGTTGGCGCCCGCGAGGGTGGCGATCAGCCGCCCGTCGGGGAACTCGGGGAAGTCCATCACGACGGTGCCGAGCCGCTGCCCGGGGTGGCGCTCGGCGTAGTCGAGCAGTCGGCGGTTGATCCCGTCGGCGACGGGGAGGCCGGCGGCGATCCACCGGGGGAAGCTGAAGTCGCTCGTGGCGCTGGTGAACGTCAGATACCAGCCGGTCTGAGTGGCGGCGGCGTCGAGGTGGCGCGCGACGGCCGTCCACTTGCCGTCCAGCCGCCAGGGGAGGGTGTGCGCGAGGTCCCACATGTCCTCGATCTCGAGCGTGTCCGGCGGCGCGGTGATCCGGAAGGTCGCGTTGTTCTGCCAGAGCTCAGGCGGGGCCGGGATCCCGAGCCCACCGGCGGCGTAGCGGCGGAGCAGCACGACCCGTCCACGCACCTCGCCGAGGCGGGGAATCTCGGGCGTGACGTGGAAGGCCGCGGCGTGGCGGGCGACGACGCGCTCGAAGTCGCGGGCGAACCCCGCGTCGTCCCCGCCCTCCTGCTTGACCGAGACGATGACGGTCTCGGCCGCGTGCTCGTCGAGGAAGGCGAGCGTCGGCGCGAGGGCGTCGGCCTCGAACTCGGCGTGCTCGTCCACCTTGCCGTGGAAGAGGCGGAGCACCCCGGCGTCGTCGCGCAGGCGGATGTCGAGGAAGCGGATCCCGGCCCGCAGCTGGCTGGGGATGTCGAGCGTCTGCGTCTTCGGTCGCAGCCGGCCGCGGAGACCGCCGCTGTCGTGGGTTCCCGGGATTGTGAGCTCCGACAGCCGGCGGAGGTCGTCGACCCGGGCCATCCAGTCGGGAAGCGCGGGAAGGTCCACGCCTGCGAAGTCTCAGTGTTCTCTCAGTGATTTGCGAGCCGGGGCTCAGGGGGGACGCCGATCGTGGCGCGTCCGCAGCAGCAACCGAAAGGGTTTCCGCATGGGCAAGAGGGCAAAGAGGGCGAGCATCGCGCTGGTCGCGGTGTCCGCCGTGGCGGTCGGGTCAGCGGGACTGGCCGACGCCGCATCGAAGGTCAAACACAAGCGCGTGTATCCCTCCGCTGCCGCCAACACGGCCGCCGGGGGCGGGGAGACCGTCCTGAGCGGCGCGACGCTCCAGTCGGCATCGGGTGCCGCGACGACCGCGGTACTCGGGGGCACGGTCGACCGGGTGTCGACCGAGAACACGAGCGATCCGTCGGTCGCCGCCTACGAGGTGCACGTCGGCAAGACCGACGGCAACGTCGTGGTGGTCGAGGACTCGAGCTTCAAGGTCGTGTCGGTCACCGCCGCTCGCCGCGGCGATCGCGATCACGGCCGACCGGGCGGCGGCAACGCCAACGAGACGGTGCTCGCCGGGGCGACGCTGACCGCGGCCGCCGACGCCGCGAGCGCCGCGGTTGCGGGGGGCAGGGTCACGCGGGCGTCGACGGAGGATAAGAGCGACCAGTCGGGTGCCACCCTGGCGGCGCTTCTCGTCCACGCCACGAGCCTGCTGGGCGACGGCTACCTGCATCTGAGCGTGCTCGACGTGACCGTACCCTTCGCGAGCGGCTACCGGACGTTCTGGATGTCGATCGGCATCGTCGCCGGCTGGTCGTTGATCTTGCTCGGGCTCTCGTTCTACGCGCGGGCGCGGATTGGGCAGGCCCGCTGGCGCTCACTGCACCGTTTCACGGCCCTGGCCTGGATCCTGGGCGTCGCCCACTCCCTCGGCGAGGGCACCGATGCCGGCGACACGTGGTTTCTCGCCATGACGGCGGTCGCCGTCATGGCGGCCCTGGCCCTGCTCGCCTGGCGGATGGCGCCGCGCGCCTCCGCGCCGGCCGTGGCGCGGCCGGGAGCGCGGGGTTGCCG
>JBPCNA010000197.1:0-10776 GCA_051001735.1 Solirubrobacteraceae bacterium | reverse complement strand
GCGCTGCATCCGCGCGCGTGCCGTCTCGGCTCGCGCCGCGGCGATCGACTCGCGCTCCGCGGACACCGCCCGCCGCTCGGCGCGCGACTCCTCGTAGGCGCGGTCGGCCGCCCGGTCCGGCCGCGCGTGCGCGTGATCGCGATCGGCGGCGGCCTGGTCCCGGGCCGAAGCCCGTTGGTCGCGATCCGCGGCGTTCTGGTCGGCTTCGGCCGCGGCCTGGTCGGCGTCCGACACGTCAGCTCACCGCCGGTTGCGGCGAGACGCCGTCCGATCGAGGTCGCCGACGCTGGCCGCAGCGGACGGCGGCGCGAGCCCTGCTGAGGTGCCACATCGGGCAGTCCTGACCCCGGAGGTCCGTCGATCCACTCAGTTGCACCGAGTCGCCGACGTCCCGTCGGATCGAAATGTCCCCTGACGACTCGCCGGTGGCTCGCAGCCGAAGGACCGAGCCTCCGAGGCTAACAGACGCGTCCCCGCGATCTGGGGCCGTTTCTTCTACCGGCGGCGCCCCTCGCGGCGGCGATGGCGCGCGAGCTCGGCTTCGACGCGGTCGAGCTCGGGCGCCGTCCCGTACAGCCACCAGCCGTTGCGCACGAGCGCGATCAGGGCGACCAGGGCCGCCCCTCCCGACCAGAACGAGCTGTTTCCGCCGAGGCGATCCAGTCCGCGCAGATCGCCGGCGGTGCGCGCGCGGTGGACGGCTTCGAGGCGCTCGCCGAGCTCGTCGGCGCTCAGACGCCCCGACGTGAAGTGCTCGCGGATCTCCGCGGCGGTGAGTTCCCGCTCCTGATCAGAAGCGCCGCAGGTCAGCCGCGTCGCTCACGAGGATCAAGTTACACCTGCCCCACGGATCCTCCACGGCATCCACGGCGACGAGATTTACCCACCCGACGGCGGGCGGCGAGGTAGGATGCGGCGCGTCCGCATCCCGATATCGCCTCGCACGCCAATCACCACGAAGGAGATCCACAGATGGCCACAGCGTTTTTCTTCTCGCTCCACGGCGACATCGCCATGCTCATCGTCCTCGCCGTCTGCCTGGTCCTCGTCGTCGCCCTGATCGGCGTGATGCTCAAGGACTAGCGTCGTGCCGCGGCCGCCGAGGTGAATCTCCGCGACGCCGTCGCCGCCTGGGATCTGTCGCCCCACCCTGAGGGCGGCTACTACCGCGAGACGTACCGGTCGCCGCTGTCGGTCACACCCGCCGGATGGCCGGGCTCGCGTGCACTCGCCACGGCGATCATCTACCTGCTCGAGGCCGGCCGGCGCTCCGCCTGGCACCGGGTCCGCGGCGACGAGCTCTGGCTCTGGCAGGGCGGGGCGGCGATGGAGCTCGCGTTGGAGGACGGCGCCCGGGTGCTCGGGCCCGACCACGCCGCCGGACACCAGCTCCAGCTCCTCGTACCGGCGGGCGCCTGGCAATCGGCGACGCCGGCGGGCAGCGGATGGTCGCTGGCTGCCTGCCTGGTCGTTCCCGGCTTCGACTTCGCCGACTTCGAGGTGCGGGCCGCGGTCTCGCGCAGCTAGCCGTCGACGCTGACCGACTCGTCGATCCACGCGAGGTAGCGCGTACTCCCGGCGACGATGTCGATGACGACCAGTTCGAAGTTCTCGTAGGGATGGCGGGCTCGCAGCAGCTCGGTCAGCGCTCCCACCGCGGCCCGCGTCGTCTTGATCACGAGCAGCGACTCCCGGTCCTCGGCGACCGTCCCCTCCCACCGGTAGATCGACTCGACGAGCGGCACGATGTTGACGCACGCCGCCAGGCGACCCTCGACAACCGCCGCGGCGAGCGGTCGCCCGTGCTCGACGGGAGCGGTCACCAGGCACACGACCGGGCCTGCGGCCTCTTCGCCCACCGACACATCAAAGCCGCCGGAGGCACGACGGTCAAGCCGCCGTGGCACACTCGGAGCATGAGCGAGCAATTCCTCGCGCTCCACCTCGGCGAGGCCCCGCTGCTGCTGCCGAACCCGTGGGATCGAGGCTCGGCCCGGCTCCTCGCCTCGCTCTGGTTCCAGGCGCTCGCCACCACCAGCAGCGGCTTCGCGGCCACGGTCGGCCGGCTCGACGGATCGGTTACCCGCGACCGGCTAACCCTCGCCCGCGACGGCAGCCAGCGAAGCGATACAAGCCGGGCACAGGCAGTCGCCGTAGGTCGCGGCCAGTTCCCGCCGCACCGCGTCGGGCAGCGGCACGTCCCGGCACCAGCACCCCGGCTCCGCCGCACCGCACCCGAAGGCGCCGCCGCAGCGCTCGCATGACGCCGCCCTGCGGCCTGTACCCGGCGCTCTGATCACCCCACTCTAGTGCTGCACTAGTCGCGCCGCCGGGGCTTTGACCTTCGGACCGGCCGTCCATGGTCTTCGCCCTCTCGGACCCGCATACTCGGAAGCTCGACACCGTCGCGGGGAGCATCCGCCAGTCCCAGGAGGTCTCATGGCACACCACGTGCTTCGCCCGGTCGAGCGCGACTGCATCTGCCCGACCCGCCCCGCCGACGCCCACACCCCCAACTGCGAGGAAGCCTTCCGGGCCAGGTTCTTCGGTGCCTGGGGCCGCGAGCGCGACCGCTTCTACGACCGTCCCCCCACGGCGATCCGCCGCGCTCCGCCCCGGCCGCTCCATCCCCGCCCGGCATAGACCGACCGCGGCCGCGCTGCGCGGGTCGCTCCGGACCCGCGCAGCCGGTCATCATGTGCACCGATGCTCCGGGTGAACCTAGCCAACCCGCCTTTCACCTACGACGACGAGGACCCGCCCGGCTTTCGCTCGGGCATGTTCCGCTTCGGGGCCACCCTCGGCGCCGAGCGGACGGGGGCCAGCGTCTACGAGCTCCCGCCGGGGCAGGCGCTCTGCCCCTACCACTACGAGTACGCCGAGGAGGAATGGGTCCTCGTCCTCCACGGGCAGCCCTCGGTCCGCCACCGCGGCGGGACCGATCAGCTCGATCCCTGGGACGTCGTCTGCTTCCCGGTGGGCCCCGGCGGCGCCCACCAGGTGCGCAACGACTCGGCCGAGACCGTCCGCGTGCTGATGTGGTCGACGGTCGTCCTTCCGACGGCGACCGTCTATCCCGACAGCGACAAGGTCGGCATCTGGACCGGCAACAAGGAGGACGACGTGATCGCCCGCCGGGCACACAGCCTGGACTACTGGGACGGCGAGAGCAACTGACGTCGCGGTCGGCGATCCACCGCTCCCGATCATCGGCAAGTCCTTCCAGGCCGGCCGTCGAGCGACCGGGTCTACGTGAAGCGCCGGGGCCGCGTAGCCGCGGCTCAGCTCGTCCAGGGCCCGACGCCGCCGAGGCGCTCGGGGGTGATCCGCGCCAGGTAGCCGGCGGGCGGATCGGCCATCGGGGGGAAGCGCACCTCCGGGCCGAGGTAGACGTGGGCCAGGCGCTGGAGCAGCTCGGCGGCGCCGCCCTCCTCGATCCGTGCTTGGCCGTGGACCACCAGGTACTCGCGCAGGCCGCGCCGGTCGAGGCCCGTTCCCTCGATCGACAGGCTCACGCGCGGGTCGCGCTGGAGGTTGCGCACCTTCAGCGAGCGGAAGAGATGAGCGGTCACCACGTCGTCGCCGTCGACCCCGGCCCAGACGCAGGAGACCTGCGGGCTCCCGTCGGCGTTCACGGTGATCATGTGCACGAGAGCCGACGTGTCGAGCAGAGCGCGGGCGTCGGGGTGAAGCGCGGCCATGGGACCGAAGCCTACCGCCCGGGTCAGAGCCAACCGCGGCGCTTGAACGAAACGTAGAGGGCCGTGGCGATGGCCACCATGATGACCAGCGACGCGTAGAGGCCCGACGCCTTCTGGAAGCCCGGATAGGGCACGTTCTGACCGAAGAATCCGGTCACCGCGGTCGGCACGGCGATGATCGCCGCCCAGCTCGTCAGCTTCTTCATCGTCTCGTTGAGGCGGTTGCCCTGGATCGTCAGGTGGGTCTCGAGGATCGTCGTGACGAAGTCGCGGAGGCTCTCGGTCCACTCGGTCGCCCTCAGCACGTGGTCGTAGACGTCCTGGTAGGACGGCGTCATCGCCTCGTCGACGACGCCGAGGTGGCGGCGCATCAGCGTGTTGACCACCTCGCGCATCGGCAGCACCACCCGGCGCATGCGCACGAGGCTCTTGCGGAGCTCGAAGCTCCGGCGCGGGACGTCGACGTCGCGGTGGCGGACCCCCTCGGCGAAGAGGTCGTCCTCGAGCTCCTCGAGCTCGTCGTCGAGGGCCTGGACCGTGGCGAAATGGGTGTCGACCACGAGGTCGAGCAGGCCGTGGAGGAGGTAGCCGACGCCGCTGGTGGCCAGGGCCGGGTTGGCGTCCCAGACGGCGAGGAGCTGGTCGACATCGAAGTGCTCGTCCTTGCGCACGGTGATCAGCGCCCGCGGCGTCACGAAGGCGGCGACCTCGCTCGTCGTCAGCTCGCCGCTGGGGCCGTCGAGGAACGTCGCGTAGAGGTTCAGGAACAGATGGTCGTCGTAGCGGTCGAGCTTCGGCCGCTCGTGCACGGCGACGGCGTCCTCCACCGCCAGCGGGGAGAGCGAGAACTCCTCGGTGATCTTCTGCAGATCGGCCTCGTTCGGGGCGGCCAGGTCCAGCCAGACGACTGTGCCCTCTTCGGCGAGGACGTCGCTTATCTCGGCCACCGGAAACCCCTCGGCGACGACCGCGCCGTCCCGGTAGAGCCGGGTGCGCGCCGTCGCCAGCGTGGCTCCGTCGCGGCATACGCTTGGATGGTCGACAACCACGAGCAGAGTGTCCCACTCGCGCCGAACGGCTCGCTCGGGGCGAGCTAGGCTGGAGGGCGAGGATGGACGCCCGAGCCGCGCAGGAAGTGGAGATCACCCTGTGCGTCAACGGCGCCTCCCATCGCCTGACCGTCGACACCCGCGTCACCCTGCTCGACCTCCTCCGCGAGCACCTCGGCCTGATCGGCGCCAAGAAGGGCTGCGACCACGGCCAATGCGGCGCGTGCACCGTGCTGATCGACGGCCGCCGGGCCAACAGCTGCCTCTGCCTGGCGGTCGCCCATGCCGACGCCGACGTGGTCACCGTCGAGGGCCTCGCCGGCGAGGACGGCGCGCTCCATCCCCTCCAGCAGGCGTTCATCAACCACGACGCCTTCCAGTGCGGCTACTGCACCCCCGGCCAGCTCTGCTCGGCGGCGGCGATGCTGGCCGAGGCCGCCGACGGACGGCCGAGCACGGCCACGCCGCCCGGCCGCGACGGCGACGCGCCGATCGAGCTCGACGTTGATGAGATCCGTGAGCGCATGAACGGCAACATCTGCCGGTGCGGCGCCTACGTCAACATCGCCGCGGCGATCGCCGAGGTCGCCGCCGGATGAAGCCATTCGGCTACCGGCGCCCCGACGACGCAGCCGCCGCGGTGGCGGCTCACGCCGCCGCCGGCGGCCGGGCGCGCTACCTCGGCGGCGGGACCAACCTCGTCGACCTGATGAAGCTCGGCGTCGAGACGCCGGACCTCCTGGTCGACGTCGGCCACCTCGGCCACGACGGCATCGACGAGCGGCCCGGCGGCGGCCTGAGGATCGGCGCCGCGGTGCGCAACAGCGACCTCGCCGCCGACCCGTCCGTCCGCGACGGCTACCCGGTGCTCGCCGCCGCCCTCCTCAGCGGCGCCTCGCAGCAGCTCCGTAACGTCGCCACCGTCGGCGGCAACCTCCTCCAGCGGACGCGCTGCCCCTACTTCCAGGAGGCGACAAAGCCGTGCAACAAGCGACGACCCGGCTCGGGCTGTCCGGCCCGCGACGGCCACCACCGAGACCTGGCCATCCTCGGACACTCGGAGGCCTGCGTGGCCACCCACCCGTCGGACATGGCAGTGGCGCTGGCCGTGCTCGACGCGGAGGTCGCCGTCCTCGGACCGGCCGCGACGCGGACGATCCCGGTCACCGATCTCCACCGCCTGCCGGGCGAGCACCCCGAGCGCGAGACTACGCTCGAGCCGGGCGAGCTGATCGTCGCCGTGGAGCTCCCGCCGCCGGCGGCCGGCGCCCGCTCCGCCTACCGCAAGGTCCGCGACCGGGCGTCCTTCGCCTTCGCCGTCGTCTCGGTGGCGGCGGTGCTCGAACTCGACGACGGCCGCGTGGCCGACTGCCGGATCGCCCTCGGCGGCGTCGCCCACCGGCCGTGGCGGGCCCGCCTGGCCGAGGCGGCCGTGCGCGGAGCCCCGGCCACCGAGGCGAGCTTCGCCGCCGCCGCGGACGCCGAGCTCGACGTTGCGCAACCGCTCCGCGACAACGCCTTCAAGGTGCCGCTGGCCCGCGCCGTGATCGTCCGCACCCTCCTCGACCTCGCCGCGGCCGCCTGATGGCGACGATTCCCGCGGCGGCGATCGGCACCTCCCTGAGGCGGATCGAGGGGCGAGCCAAGGTGACCGGGCAGGCGCGCTATGCGTTCGAGAACCCGGTCGACGGGGTGCTCTACGCGGTGGCCGTCACCGCGACGGTCGGCGCCGGTCGGATCCTGTCGATCGACACCGAGCGGGCCCTTGCCGACCCGGACGTCGTCTGCGTGGTCTCCCACGAGAACGCTCCCGAGCTCGTGCGGGTCGACGACGGCGAGCTCTTCGTCCTCCAGCACCCCGGCCTCCATTACCGGGGCCAGCTCGTGGCCGCGGCGGTGGCCGAGAGCCTCGAGGCCGCCGAGCGAGCTGCCGCCCTGGTGGAGATCGAGTACGAGGAGCGCGCGCCCGATGTCGAGCTCCGCCCCGATCACCCGCAGCTCTACCGACCCGACTCGGTCAACGCCGGCTTCGACACCGACAGCGAGCTCGGCGACTTCGACGCGGCCTTCGCCGCCGCCGCGGTGCAGGTCGACGCCACCTACGAGACGCCGGCCTACCACAACAACGCGATGGAGCCGCACGCCAGCCTCGCCATGTGGGACGGCGGCGACCTGACCGCCTACGACTCCAACCAGGGCGCGCCGCGCGCCCGCGAGGCGCTCGCCGAGGTCTTCGGCCTCGACCCCGAGCGGGTGCGCGTGATCTCCCCCCACGTCGGCGGCGGCTTCGGCTCGAAGGGGACGCCGCGGCCGCAGCTCGTCGTCGCCGCGATGGCCGCCCGCCTGACCGGGCGCCCGGTCAAGATCGCCCTCAGCCGCCGGCAGCTGTTCTCGATGACCGGCTACCGGACGCCGGCGATCCAGCGCCTGCGCCTCGGCGCCGCCGCCGACGGGCGCCTCACGGCGATCGGCCACGAAGCGATCCTCCAGACGTCGACCTTGCGGGAGTTCGTCGAGCAGGCGGCTATACCGACACGGATGATGTACGCCGCACCCCACCGCCGGACGACCCACCGCGTCGTCGCGCTCGACGTGCCGACGCCGTCGTGGATGCGAGCGCCCGGCGAGTGCCCGGGGATGTTCGCGCTCGAGTCGGCGATCGACGAGCTGGCCGTCGCCTGCCGGATCGACCCGATCGAGCTCCGCGTCCGCAACGAGCCGGAGACCGAGCCGGAGTCGGGGCTCGCGTTCAGCTCGCGCAACCTCGTCGCCTGCCTGCGCGAGGGGGCCGTCCGCTTCGGCTGGGCCGACCGCGACCCGGCGCCGAGCCTCGGCCGGGGACGGTGGCTGACCGGCACCGGGGTCGCCGCGTCGACCTATCCGGCCTACCGGAGCGCGTCGCGGGCGAGCGCCCACGCCGCGCCCGACGGGAGCTTCACGGTGCGGGTGGGGGCGGCCGACATCGGCACCGGCGCCCGGACGGTGCTGACCCAGATCGCCGCCGACGCGTTGAGCGTGCCGCCCGACCGCGTCACGGTCGAGATCGGCGACAGCGCCCTGCCCCGGGGCCCGGTGGCCGGCGGCTCGATGGGCACGGCGTCGTGGGGCACCGCGGTCGTCCGCGCCTGCGAGGCCCTCGTCGGGCAGCTCGCCGGCGGCGCGATCCCGACCGGCGGCATCGAGGCGAGCGCCGACACCGACGAGGAAATCAAGGCCGAGGCCGAGCTGGCCCGCCACGCCTTCGGCGCCCAGTTCGTGGAGGTGCGCATCGACCGCGAGACCGGCGAGATCCGCGTCCCGCGGCTGCTCGGGATCTTCGCCGTCGGGCGGATCATCAACCCGATGACGGCGCGCTCCCAGCTGATCGGCGGCATGACCATGGGGATGGGTATGGCCCTGATGGAGGAGAGCGTCATGGACCGGCGGTTCGGCGACTACCTCAACCGCGACCTCGCCCAGTACCACGTGGCGACGATCGCCGACGTCGGAGCGATCGAGGCGGACTGGGTGGTCGAGGAGGACGACCAGCTCAACCCGATGGGCTCCAAGGGCATCGGCGAGATCGGCATCGTCGGGACGGCGGCCGCGGTGGCCAACGCCGTCCACCACGCCACCGGCGTGCGCGTCCGCCGGCTCCCGATCACGATCGAACGGCTGCTGGCCTGAGCCGGTCTCCCAAATGCCTAGACCGCGCGGAGGAGGCGGAGCCCGGGCGGCTCGGCGAGGGCGGGGAAGCTCCGGTCGCCGCGGAGCAGCACCCCGGTCTCGGCGACCGGCAGCGGCCGGGCGAAGAGGTAGCCCTGCCCGTAGTCGCAGCCGAGGCGCCGGAGCGTCCGTAGCTGGTCGGCGTCCTCGATCCCCTCGGCGACCGTCTTCAGGTGGAGGGTCTCCGAGAGGGCGACGATCGTTCCGGCGACGGCGGCCTCCTGCGGGCCGTGGGCGATGTCGTCGACGAACTCCTTGTCGATCTTGACGATGTCGACCGGGAGGTGCTTGAGGTAGCTGAGCGACGAGTAGCCGGTGCCGAAGTCGTCGATGGCCAGGCGGACGCCGAGCGCCTTGAGTTCGCGCAGGCGGGCGATCGCCGCCTCGGTGTCGTTCATCAGCACGCTCTCGGTTATCTCGAGCGTCAGGTCCGCCGGGGCGAGGCCCGAGCCGCGCAGGGCGGCGGCCACGCAGTCGACGAGCCCGGGCTCGTGGAGCTCCCGGGCCGAGAGGTTGACGCCGATCGTCAGCTGCTCGCCGTCGTGGCCGGGCTCGGTCTGCCAGCCGCGCGTGGCGTCGCAGGCGGTACGCAGAACCCAGTCGCCGATCGCGCGGATCATCCCGGTCTCCTCGGCCAGGGGCACGAAGTCGAGCGGCGAGATCATCCCGTGGACCGGGTGGTTCCAGCGGATCAGGGCTTCGAGGCCGGTGATGCGGTTGGTGGCGATGTCGACGATCGGCTGGTAGTGGACGGCGAACTGGCGCAGCTCGATGCCGCGGTGGAGGTCGTCCTTGAGCTCGAGGCGACGGACGATCTCGTCGTGCATCCGCTGCTCGAACACCTCGAAGCCGCGCTTGCCGGTGGTCTTGGCGATGTACATCGCCACGTCGGCGTTCCGCAGCAGCGAATCGACGCTGATCATCTCCGTCCCGCTGAGGGCGATGCCGATGCTCGCGTGGACGAAGACCTCCTTGGCGGCGAGCTGGAACGGCACCTCGAGCGCCTCGAGGATGCGCTCGGCCGTGCGCACGGCCCCGGCGCGCTCGCTCGCCTCGAGTAGCACGCCAAACTCGTCGCCCCCGAGCCGTGCTGCGGTGTCCGCGCGGCGGAGGACCTCGCGCAGGCGGGCGGCGACCTCGATCAGGAGCTCGTCGCCGGCCGGATGCCCGAGCGAGTCGTTGATCGTCTTGAAGTCGTCGAGGTCGACGAAGAGAACGGCGAGCTCGTGCCCGGCGCGGCCGGCGACCTCGAGCGCGTGCTCGACGCGGTCGACGAAGAGGGCCCGGTTGGCCAGGTCGGTCAGCGAGTCGTGGAAGGCCTGGTGCTTGAGCTCGGCCGCCGATTCCCGCTCGCGCTCGAACGCCTCGGTCAGCCGCTGGAGCGAGAGGTCGAGCTGGCGGTTGGAGTCGGCGAGCTGGGCGGTGCGCTCGTCGACCCGCTCCTCGAGCGACCGGCTGAGGGACTCGACCTTGGCGAACCCCTCGGCGTTCTCGAGCGCCGTCCCGGCCAGGCCGGCGACGAACTCGGCGAGCCGGAGGTCATCGACGTCGAACGGGTCGGCGCGGTCGGAGCGATCGACGCAGAGGCAGGCGGTGACGTCGTCGGCGACGAGGATCGGGGCGCAGACGGCCGATCGAACGGCGCTGCGGACGACCGTCTGGGCGTCGATGCCGAGGTCGTCGGCCGCGCCCGCCCCGAAGGCGACGGTCCGGCCGGCGACCACCGCCCGCTCGGCCAGCGCCCGGCAGAGGCGGGCGAGGGACTCCTCGCAGTCCGGGAGTAGCCGCTGACCAGCGCCTGCCCCGGCTGCTCGGTCACGTGGACGATCACGGCGCGCTCGCCGCCGAGCAGCGGCAGAGCCACGTCGCGAACGGCGGCGAAGATCCCCTCGCCCGAGAGCGCCGCCGAGATCTCCCGCCCGCCGACGAGGAGGGTGGCCAGGCGGTCGTCGATCTTGGCCTGGGGGTCGCCGGCCACCGGCACGGCCGCCCGGGCGGCCGGGGCGCCGGCGAGAAGCGGCTGGGGGCCGACGCCCAGGGCGGCGAGCGCCTGCTCCCCCCGGGCCTGCGAGCTGCCGGCCTCGGGCCAGCCGGCGACCCGGCCGACCTGCCCGATGGCGATCAGCGAGAGCGCCTCCTCGGCGGGGGCGGACTGGCGCTCGGCGGCCCGCAGGCTCGCCTTGAGGTGCCGCCGGGCCCGGCGCGGGCGCCCGGCGAGGGCGTCTATCCGGCCCTGCTCGCGCCGGGCCTGGGGGAGGTTGCTGCGGCAGGAGCCGGCGGCCCGGACCGCGTCGTGCGCGGCGCGGGTGCCGCGCCTGCGC